>LJNS01000059.1 GCA_001303245.1 Gammaproteobacteria bacterium SG8_30 | reverse complement strand
AGCTCGAGGCCATCCGCTTCGCCGTGCGCTCCTATATCTTCACGGCATCGCCCTCCCCCTCCGTCATCGCCTCGACCCGCGCGGCGCTGCGTCTCATGCAGGAACGCCCGGAACTGCGCGAGCGTCTGTGGGAGAACGCCCACCGCCTCTACGACGGCCTCAAGGCCCTCGGCTTCCAGGTCAGCCCCCAGGTCAGTCCGGTCGTCGCGGTCACCATCCAGGACCGCCACCAGGCCATTGCCTGGTGGAACCAGCTGCTGGAGACCGGCGCCTACGTCAACCTGGTCATGCCACCGGCCTCGCCGTCGGTACACAGCCTGCTGCGCTGCAGTGTCAGCGCCGCGCACAGCCCGGAACAGATCGACGCCATCCTGGCGGCCTTCGCGGCCCTGCCCGGGTCCTCCGGTTCCGGCACCAGCGGGAGCGCATGACGCCGGCTGACAAGGCAACGGCGTGCCATCTCCCGGCCCCCGGCAACATCCACGTCTGGCGCATTGACCTGCAGCATCCGGCACTGCTGGATCTCGGCAAACGGCTGCTGTCGGCTGACGAGGCAGAACGCGCACGCCGTTTGCGTTTCGATGAACACCGCCAGCGCTACATGGCCGGTCGCAGTGCCATGCGCCTGCTGCTGGGCAAGTGCACCGGCAGCGAACCGGCGGCCATCCGCTTTCACTATGGCACGCATGGCAAGCCTGCACTGGCGGCGACCGGCAGCACACCGGCCGTCAGGTTCAATTTTTCCAACACTGACAGCCGCGCACTGCTGGCCGTGGCCATCGACCGCGATGTCGGCATCGACCTCGAGAGCCGCCAGCGCGAAATCAATGTCCCCGGGCTGGTGCGTCACATCCTCAATGACCCGGAGGCGGTCGAGTTCTACCGCCTGCCCGAGGCCGCCCGGCGACTGGCGCTGCTGACCATCTGGACCCGCAAGGAAGCCTGGATCAAGGCACTGGGTGCCGGCTTCTCCCGCCCGCTGAAGAGCTTTTCCGTATCGACAGACCCCGGGGACAGCGTGCAGGTGCTGCCCATGCCGGAAGAGCCCGGCGAACCGCCGACCGACTGGACCTTCCGCCTGCTGGAAGCGCACCCCGATGACATCGCCACGCTGACCGCCCGCGGCACCGACTGGTCATGCCGCTGCCTCGACTGGCAGCCGGATGAGCACGGCCGATCCGGATTATCATGACAACAATTCAGGCATTCCCGTACCACCCCTGTCATTTCCGTGAAAGCAGGGAGGCGTGAACACGGGACATCAATGCTGGTATGGAATGGATTCCCGCCTTCGCGGGAATGACGTTTAGTCATGTGCTTGCGAGAGTAGCCGCGATACACAAACACCCGGACTGCACCGAGTCGACTAGAGTCCGAAATCGCGCGAATAACCTATCTGCAGCATGTTCTGGCGCATGCGTACATAACCCGTCTGGGGGCCGGTAAGCGTGCTGGTGCCCTCGATGGTATTGCGAAAGGCGTGCGTATAGGCGAAATTAATCCTGCTCTGCTTCCCCAGTTTATAGGTAGCGCCCAGCGAAGCGTGCTTTTCGACTGTGGCCGGCGCCAGGACATTGAAAAGGGTGTTCACGTCTTTCCAGGGTTCATCCGCATCACTGTAGCCTGCCCGCAAGGTCAGTTTCTCACTCGCCTGGTACTGCAGGCCGATCGAATAGACGTTGATATCCTGCCAGCCAAAACCAAGCCCCTTGTCACCGCCAAGGCGCTTGTCCGGATCGGAGACGATCTGGCCAAACGTGATGTCATTGGTATTGGAAAGTGAGTCGATATCATCGAAGAAGATACGCTTGTAATCAGCCACCAGTGTCAGCTGCGGCGTAACCAGGAAGGCCAGGCCGACATTGAAGATAGCCGGGATATCGAAATTGCCTCCCTCGGCAAACAGGCCCTCGTAATCCTCGAAATCGCTCATGCGCAGGCGGCTTTGCCAGGAGATGCCCAGATTGAGCTGCTCATGCATCAGCGAACCAAGCCAGCCGACGCGCACACCGCCACCCCAGGAATAGTCATAGCCGTTATTGGTGACATTGTCCGGAGACACCGACAGGGCCTTGAAGGGTTGCAGCCCCCTCGCCTTGAACCTCTGGATGGCGACAATCGGCGTTATACCAACCGACTGGCGCGTAATGCCAAGACCCGCAAAGGGTCCGAGTTCCCGCGCATAGGTCACCGCCAGCGCCATCTGCGCAAGATCGACGCCCGTGGGTTCGGTTGCCGTGAATTCACCGTCGGGATTCTGGGGTGATCCGGGCGGGGCCGCGAAATTCGCGAAGGTGGCAGTGTCGTACTCGGTATTCATGCCACCCTGCCCGGCGAGCGCGAAGGCAATCGTGCTCTTATCGTCGATGGGCAGGTTGATGCCGAACCCGGGAATCAGGAAATAGTCGTTGTCACTCTTCTCCCGGCCCGGCGGCACACTGGGGACCGGGGGTGGAGCAAAGTCGTCGTTTGCCTTGTACTGACGCCTCGGGCTGAACAATTCCAGTTCCACGTCATAGCGCCTGCCAAGGCGCGTCAGCCCGGCGGGGTTACTGAACGCGGACAGCGTATCCTGGGGTAACGCCGTTCCGGCACCCGCCATACCCTTGGATGCCGTCCCGTATGCATGGGACATGTAGCCGTTGGTTGCATCCGCGGCCGTGGCGGCCAGACAGAGCGCCAGGCCGCCGGCCAACAGGTGGTTAATTGCCGGCATCGATAAATCCTCCGTAACTGGACGTGTGCTGCCACGCCCGGTTAAAAATCATCGCCAATCCGCCGTGCGCGTTCGGCGCGCTGCCCGAGCTCGTCGATGCCGGCCGGCGCCTCCCAGCCCTGCACGTGACGTTCCACCAGTGCGGCGAGCATGTCGATATGCGCCGGTGCATCGTTCAGGCAGGGGATGTAGCGGTACTCCTCGCCACCGGCGCCAAGAAAGATATCCCGGTTCTCCATGGCGACCTCCTCCAGCGTCTCGAGACAGTCGGCGCTGAAGCCGGGGCAGATGACCTGCACACTCTTCGTGCCCGCCCTGGCCAGCGACTCCAGCGTCTTGTCGGTGTAGGGCTTGAGCCAGGCCTTCGGTCCCAGGCGCGACTGGAAGGTCAGCTGCCAGCGATCCTCCGGCAGTTGCAGCGCCTCCGCCAGCAGGCGCCCGGTCTTCTGGCACTCGCAGAAGTACGGGTCACCGGCAAGGAAGTACTCCCGCGGAATGCCGTGAAATGACAGGATCAGCTTCTCGGGTACGCCATGCCCGGCCTGGTAATCCCGGACACTGTCAGCCAGCGCCCGGATATAGCCGGGATCGTCATGGTAGTGGTTGACGAAGCGCAGTTCGGGCAGCCAGCGCCAGCGCTGCAGCTCGTCGGTGACCGCGTCGAAAATGGATGCCGTGGTGGTGGCGGAGTATTGCGGGTAGAGCGGCAGTACCAGCACGCGCCGGGCACCGGCCTCGCGCAGCGACTGCAGCCCGTCGGCGATGGAGGGATTGCCATAGCGCATGGCCAGGACCGTGTTCACCGGGTAGTCGAGGCGGTGCTCGAGCACCGCCTGCAGGGCCTGCTGCTGTTTCCTGGAGAACGCCATCAGGGGCGAGCCCTCGTCCGTCCAGACCTTGGCATAGGCCGCGGCCGAACGCCGTGGTCGCGTATTGAGAATAATGAGGTTAAGCACCAGCCACCAGGCGGGACGGAACATTTCCACCACCCGCGGGTCCCACAGGAACTCCTTCAGGTAACGCCGCACCGCCTTTGGCGTCGGTGCCTCGGGCGTACCCAGGTTGACCAGCAGGACACCGAGAGATTCAGGCGCATCATGTTTGAATTCGGCAGACAACGGCTCGCAGCTCCTTCAGTACCGATGGAATATTCATCGCAGTATCGCGATGATTCTAGCAGAGGAGCATGGCGGCCACACTGGAGGCCCGTGTTGGCGTAGCCGTGGATTCATGCCACACTCCCGCATCGATTTTCGGAACCCCGCACTGGAGTTGCAAAGATGTCAGTGAAGCTCCCCCCGATCCTCGCCTGCCTTTTCCTGGCAGCCCCGCTGCAGGCATTCGGCATCATCCTCGACTGCGAGGTCAATGTCGATGGCACCTATACCTGCGTCGAAATCCACGGCACCGTGCTGACCGAGGACGCGCGCAACAAGGCAAGGGCGGAACAGCAGAAATACTATGAACAGGCCAGCAGCCAGTGCGAATTCCGGGAACCGCGACGACGTCCGGCCGGCAAGGGCAGCAGCGCACTGCGGATGGAGGACATGAAGCGAGCCCAGGCAGAGTACGAGGCCTGCGTCGCGAGGAAGGCCGAGGAAATTCGCCGGGCGGACACCACCAGCCCTAGATAGCGCCCGTGCCTTCCAGCGCCACCCGCAAACGGCTTGCAGCACTGCTTCTGCTGTGCCTGCCGCCACTGCCCCTGGCCGCCGGAGAGGAACCCCCGCCGGCCCCCCTCGCCACCCCGGCACCCGCCACCGCGGCAGTACCCGGCTGGGACCGGCTCCGGTTTGCCGCCGACGGCCTCACCGGCAGCGTCAGCACCACCCTGACACTGTCACCCGCCTCAATGGCGGAACTCGACGCCCCGCCCCATGCCGAACTGCAGGACACCCCGGAAGCATTCAGCAGCAGGCAGTTGCTGCGGCTGCAGGTCGACGGCGAGATCCGGACACTGTTCGGCAGTTCCGCCACCCGGGCCAGCGTGTGGTTCGACGCCGGCAGCGGCCAGGCACTGTTGCGCGAGCGCACAAGCACCGGTAGTAAGGGTTCCAGCAAGATTCACCGTTTCGGCGCCAGGGGCGCCGGCCGCCTGCGTCTTGAGCCGGATGACAGCCGCCAGGCAGAGCTGGCAATCACGGAGTGGACCCGGCGCCAGCGCAAGTTCTATCACTACGACATGCAGCGCAGTGGCTGCAGCAGTATCACCGTGCCTGCCCTGCTGCTCTACAGCATCAGCCGGCAACCGGCAGTTTCCAGTTACTGTGTGTTCCACGACGACGCACTGTACCGCGTGCGACTCGAACCGCGTGGCAGCGACATGAATACGGTCAGCTACACACTGGACAGCCCCGGTGGACAACGGCACATCAACCAGCCGCGCAGGCTGGAACAGCTCGCACTGCGCATCGAACCCCTCAGCCAAAAGGCCGTCGTCGACGATTTCGAACTGCTGGAACTGCGCGGCGAGCTGTCTATCCGCGTGGATCCGGAATACCACCTGCCGGTGCAGGTCAGCGGCTCCCGCCGCGGCGCGGGAAATATCACCATCCAGCTGACGTCGGCTTCGCTGGGTGCAGACGCGGGCAGGTGATGCGGCAACGGCATATGCACCAATCCAACGACCAACACAGGACATGTCCATGAAACTCGCCATGATCGGCCTTGGAAAGATGGGCGCCAACATGACGCGGCGCCTCGCCAGGAACGGGCACGAAATCGTCGCCTACGATGTCTCCAGCCAGGCAGTCAGCACACTGGCAAACGAGCTGGACGGCGTGACGCCGGCGCACGATCCAGCCGGCGTCATTGCGAACCTGGCAACACCCAGGATCATCTGGCTGATGGTGCCACACCAGTATGTCGACCAGAGCATCGACGACCTGCTTGCCGCCGGCCTCGAGCCGGGCGACCTGCTTATCGATGGCGGCAACTCCAACTACAAGCTGAGCCGGGAGCGCGCTGCGCGGCTGGCCGAAACCGGCATGCTGTTTGCCGACTGCGGCACCTCGGGTGGCGTCTGGGGACTGGATAACGGCTACAGCCTCATGGTCGGCGGCAGTGACGCGGCCATCGCCCTGCTGCAACCGGCACTGGAATCGCTGGCGCCGTCACCGGAAACCGGCTGGGGTCACGTCGGGCCGGCCGGTGCCGGTCACTATGTAAAGATGGTTCACAACGGCATCGAGTACGGCCTGATGCAGGCCTATGCCGAAGGCTTCGAACTGATGCAGGCCAGGGAGGAGATGGCGCTGGACCTGCAACAGATCGCCGCTATCTGGCAGCACGGCAGCGTGGTGCGCTCCTGGCTGCTGGACCTGATCGCGGATGCGCTGGGCGACCCGCAGCAGATGGACTCGCTGAGCGATTACGTCGATGACTCCGGCGAGGGCCGCTGGACCATTCACGACGCCATCGAGAACGCCGTACCGACGCCGGTACTGGCGCTGGCGCTGCAGATGCGCTTTCGCAGCCGCCAGGATCCATCCTATGCCGGCAAACTGCTGAACGCCATGCGCGCGGGCTTCGGCGGCCACAGCATCCGCCAGGGCGACAGCGGGAAGGACGCATCATGAGCGCCCAGCTTGACAAGCGGCTTTGCACGGAAACCGCCGCCCCCGCCAACATCGTCATCTTCGGCGCCACCGGCGACCTGACCAAGCGCAAGCTGATGCCGGCGCTGGTGCGCATGCTCGACTGCGGCCTGGTGCATCCGGACAGCCGCATCATCGGCGTCGTCAGGGACATGGACCGCGGGCAATGGCTGCAACTGGTGCGCGACGGGCTGGCGGAGTTCTCGCCCGCGGTCAGTATGGATGAAGATCGCTGGCAGACCTTTGCCTCGCGGCTCAGGATGGTACCCGGCGACCTGGACGACGAGGGTACCTACAGCCGGCTGGCGGATACCCTGGAACTGCTGGGTGGCAGGAAAAACGCCATGTTCTACTGTGCCATCCCGCCGGGCTGGTATGGCAAAACGGCCGCCGGCCTGAACCGGGCCGGGCTCACCGCGCAGGACGAGGGCTATCGCCGCATCGTCATCGAGAAGCCCTTCGGCATGGACCTCGCATCGGCCCGCGCACTGAACCGGGAACTGCAGTCGGTCATCGACGAATCCCAGATCTTTCGCATCGACCATTACCTGGGCAAGGAGTCCGTGCAGAACCTGCTGGTTTACCGCTTCGCCAACAGCATCATGGAGCCGCTGTGGAACCGCAACTATATCGACAGCATCCAGATCTCGGTGGCCGAGACCCTGGGCATCGAGTACCGCGCGAAGTACTACGAGAACTCCGGCGCGCTGCGGGACATGATCCAGAGCCACCTGATGCAGCTGATGACGCTGGTCGCCATGGAACCGCCGGTCGAGTTCACCGCCGATGCCGTGCGCGACGAGAAAATGAAGGTGCTGCGCGCCCTGCGCCGCTTCGAACCGCAGGACGTGACGCAGCAGACGGTGGCCGCGCAGTATGCCTCAGGTCGTGTCAACGGTGACGATGTGGCTGCCTACGTCAGCGAGGAAGGTGTCTCGCCCGAGTCGGCCACGGAGACCTTCGCGGCGGTACGCTTTCATATCGACAACTGGCGCTGGCAGGGCGTGCCCTTCATCCTGTGGACAGGCAAGCGCCTGCAGAAAAAGGTTTCGGAGGTCATGATCCGTTTCCGCAATCCGCCCTTCAACCTGTTCGACAACCACGCCTCCGTGCCCGCCGCCAACGCGCTGGTGTTCCGGCTGCAGCCCGACGGTGGCGTGGTCCTGCGCATGAACGCGAAAATGCCGGGGCTGACCACCGACATCCAGCGACTGGTGATGCGCGCGCCCTACGCCAGCGATGCCGAGGAGATCGCCGATGCCTACGAGATCCTCATGCACGACGTGCTGACCGGCGACAGCACCCTGTTCTCGCGCTCCGACGAGGTGGAGGAGTCCTGGGAGATCGTCGAACCGATCCTGGCCGCCTGGCGGGAGCGGTTCTCCATCGAGCGCTACCGTGCCGGCACCTGGGACATTCCGGCCATGGATGCGCTGACAAGGGACTGTGTCGGCGGCTGGCACCGCCCGAGCTGACGCGGCACATGGACGTATTCCGATGCCATGACAATGCCGTGGCCCTTGCCCGTGCCGCGGCAGACCACCTCGCCGGGCGCATCCTGGATTGCCTGGGCCGGGCTGACGTCTGCCGTGTCGCCCTGCCGGGCGGCAACACGCCGGCGCAGTGCCTGGCACTGCTGGCGCAGGCGTCCCTGCCCTGGGAGCGGGTGCACTGGTATTTGGGTGATGAACGCTGCTACCCGGCGGGCCATGCCGGGCGCAACGATGTCATGCTGGAGGCGCAGCTGTGGTCGCGGATCGACGCGCCCGCGAAGAACCGCCACCCGATGGCCGCCGAGCTTGGGCCGGAGCCGGCTGCCGCGCTGTACAGCGAGGAGATCCGGGCCGCGGGCCGACTGGATATCGTGCTGCTCGGCATGGGGGAAGACGGCCACACCGCCAGCCTGTTTCCGGGCAACGACTCGCTCGGCGACACACGCCCGGCGGTACCGGTCCACCTCGCCCCCAAACCACCCCCCGAGCGGGTATCACTGGGACTGGTCACACTGCAGGCCGCGACCGAACGCATCGTGCTGGTTGCCGGCCGGGACAAGCGCGGTGCCCTGCAACGCGTCCGCGCAGGCGAACAGCTGCCGATCGCCATGGTCGGCCCACTGCTCTGGTTCACCGACGCCGAGGCCACCGGGGAGCCGTGAATTCATCTCATTTGCATCCGCACTTTTGATTCAGATCAATATGGTTGCGATTGCAATACGGCACGATAACCTGTCATTATCTCTACATAATAACTAACCACGGCCCGCTTGCTACCCTACCTCGGTCTGATACCTACGGTCTGGAGTACTTCACACGGGAAGGGAAACGGCTCACGGCATCCGCGGGGTGCGGCTGCAGGCGCCGGCGGAGTCATGATTGATGAGGAGCGCAGCACATTGTTGAATACCAGCACACCTGGCGAATACCGCCGCATGGAATCTTCCTCGCTGGATGGCGTACGCGCCCATCTTGCCACGCGCGTTGTCGGTCAGCGGGATCTCGTCGACAGCATGCTGATCTGCCTGGTGAGCGAAGGCCACCTGCTGGTGGAAGGCATGCCCGGACTGGCCAAGACCACCGCGGTAAAGGCACTGGCGGAGGCCATAGAAGGCGACTACCACCGTATCCAGTTCACCCCCGACCTGCTGCCCTCAGACCTGATCGGCACGGACATCTACCGCCACGAGAAGGGCGAGTTCGAATTCCGCGCCGGCCCGCTGTTTCACAACGTCCTGCTGGCCGATGAGGTCAACCGGGCGCCCGCCAAGGTGCAGTCGGCGCTGCTGGAGGCCATGGGCGAACACCAGGTCACGGTCGGTCTGAAGACCTACACCATGCCGAGACTGTTCATGGTGCTGGCCACCCAGAACCCGATCGAGCAGGAAGGTACCTACAATCTGCCGGAGGCCCAGCTCGACCGCTTCCTGATGCATGTCTGGGTGGACTACCCCAACCGCGAGGAAGAACTGGCTATCCTGGCACTCGACAGCCAGCAGCAGCTCGCGGCGCCCGCGCCGCCCGCCGAGGTGCTGTCCCAGGAACAGCTGTTCAGGGTGCGCGAGGACGCCGCAAAGCTGTACCTCGACCCCAAGCTGAATGACTACATCGTTGACCTCGTGCAGGCCACCCGCAAGCCCGAGGCCTACGACGAAGGCCTGAAACGCTGGTGCCGCTTCGGCGCCTCGCCGCGTGCCACCATCGCCCTGGCGCGCTGCGCCAAGGCACGCGCCTGGCTGGACGGCGAGGAATTCGTCGCACCGCATCACATTCAGGCGGTCGCGCCCGACGTGCTGCGCCACCGCATCCTGCTGACCTTCGAGGGCGAGGCGGAAGGCATCACCAGTGATGCCTTCGTCAAGCGCCTGCTGGAGGTAGTGGCAATCCCGTGATTGCCGGTTGCCTTAACCGGACTGGATCGCAGGCAGTAGTGGCAGCGCAATGAGTCTCCACCCGAAGCTCGACGACCTGCTGGAGCTGCGCCACCAGGCACGTGCGCTGGGTGTGGCGGCCAACCACCTGGTCAACTCCACCTTCACCGGCCTGTATGCCTCGGTATTTCGCGGCACCGGGCTGGATTTCGACGAGGTGCGTGAATACCGCGAAGGCGACGACATCCGCAACATGGACTGGCTGGTCACCGCCCGCACCAATATCCCCCATCTCAAGGTGTTCCGCGAAGAGCGACAGCGCAGCGTGTTCCTGTGTATCGACAGCGGACCGCACATGAGCTTCGGCACCCGCGGCACATTCAAATCGATCCAGGCGGCGCGCACGGCGGCACTGATCGGCTGGGCGGCGAGCAAGCAGCATGATCGCGTCGGCGGCGTCCTGTTCGGCAACCCGGCCACCGGCATCCGTTATTTCCGGCCGACACCGGGGCGGCGCGGCCTGTGGCGGCTGCTGCGCGCCCTGACGGAACCGATTGAACAGGGTGACACGGACGAGTCCCAGCTGATGGCCTCCCTGCAGCGCCTCGACAGCGGCAGCGACACCGGTTCGCTGATCTTTGTCATCGCCCCGATCAACCAGGTAACGACCGGCCTGGAACGGACCCTGGGCAGCCTCAGGCAACGCCACGACGTGGTACTGCTGCCGGTGGATGATCCGGCCGACCGCGAACTGCCCGCCATGGGGCCGATCATTTTTTCCAATGCCGCGGGTGAACTGCTTGAGGTGGACACGGACAACGAGGCCGGCCGCCGGGCCTTCCGCGAGGACTGGGACCAGCGACGCGAGGAGCTGCAGCAACTGTCCTATCGCCTCGGCATAGGTCTGATCCCGATCAGCACGGACGAAGACGTGCACCGGGCGCTCATCAGCGGCCTGCAGCATTACGCAGGGGGGCACTAGCCGTCATGGAACCCGGGACCCTCGTACTGCGCGATATCCACGGCCTCGACCAGGTGCCGCTGTGGCCAATGGCGCCTGGCTGGTGGTACCTGATCGGCGCTCTCGGCCTGCTGTTGCTGCTCGCTCTCCTGCGCTACTGGATGATCTACACCGGTGCCTGGCTGGGCTGGCGCGGTGATGCGCGCCGCCAGCTGCGGCTGCTCAAAAAGGCCCTGCGAGACGATGACCCGCGCGATGTGGCCAGCCGGCTGTCGGAACTGCTGCGCCGCATCGCCATGGCACGCAGCGACCGGCGCCAGGCCGCCGGCCTGACCGGCGATGACTGGCTGCAATGGCTGAATCAGCACGACACGTCACGCTTCGACTGGGAAAAACGTGGCCAGATGCTGCTGACCGCGCCCTACATGCCACCGACCATGGAGGTCCAGCGCAAGGAACTGGCGGCACTGATCAGCGCGGCCAGCCGCTGGATCGACGCGAAAGACCCGGCCGCCCGTCAAACCAGCCCCCTGCAGCAGCTGAAGCAGTGGCTGACTGGCAAGGCCGGGAGGCGCCATGTTTAGCTTCCACTGGCCCCTGGCCGCCCTGCTGCTGCCCTTGCCCCTGCTGATCTGGAAGTTCTGGCCCAGGCCGCACGGCGCGACCGATGCCTATACCCACGGTGACCGTTCCACCCTGCTGCACCCCGCGCTCGGACGGCTGGCGTCGACCTTCATCGCCTCGCGGTCGCTGACCCACGCCGGCAATCGCCTGCATATTCTCATGCTGGTGCTGCTCTGGGTCACGCTGGTGCTCGCGCTGATGCGCCCGCAATGGCTGGAGCCCTACACCGAGGTACGCACCGAGGGCTACGACCTGATGCTGGCCGTCGACACCTCGCGCTCCATGGAGGCCCTGGATTTCAGCGTCGGGGGCCGGCAGGTGACCCGCATGGCGGTGATCAAGGGCGTGCTGGGACGCTTCATCGAGGCCCGCGAGGGAGACCGCATCGGCATTGTCGTGTTTGGCAGCCAGGCCTTCGTGCTATCGCCGATGACGCTCGACGCGCGGGCAGCCTACAACCTGGTCGACAGCATTGTCGCGCGCATGGCCGGTGACGGCACGGCCATCGGTGACGCCATCGGTCTGGGCGTCAAGAAGCTGCGTGAACGTCCGGAAGGCTCGCGCGTGCTGATCCTGGTGACCGACGGCGAGAACACCGAGGGCAGCCTGCCGCCGCGGCTTGCCGCGCGGCTGGCGGCACACGAGGGCATCCGCATCTACACCATCGGTGTTGGCAGCAAGGGGCTGGTCCCGTTCATGGAAAATGGCCGCATGACCCAGGTCAAGATGGAAATCGACGAGGGCCTGCTGACCGAGGTCGCCAGTATCACGGGCGGCGAGTATTTCCGCGCCACCGACACCAGCGCCCTGGAGCAGATCTACGAGCGTATCGACGCGCTGGAAAAGACCCAGGCCGAATCGCGCAGCGTTATGATCCCGAAGCCCCTGTATCGCTGGCCGCTGGGCATTTCCCTGCTGCTGCTCCTGCTGCTGGGGTTGTTCCCGGACGGTATACCCCGGGCCTGGTTCGCGAGACGCGCGCATGGCTGAGCTGCTTGCCGCCTTCCACTTCAGCAAGCCCGCCTGGCTGTGGGCACTGCTGCTGTGCGCACCGGTCGCCCTGTGGCTGGTGCTGGCGCGCCAGCTGCTCGCCAGTCGCAATGAGCGCATCCAGCAATACGCCGATACCCACCTGCTGCCCCACCTGCTCGGGCGCTCCGAGGCCTCGTCACGCACCCAGTGGCTGCGCTTTGCGCGCTGGACGGCGGTCTGGACGCTGCTGGTGCTGGCGATGGCCGGTCCGCGCTGGGACTTCACCGATGTCCAGCTGTTCCGGCCAGGCACCAACCTGATCGTGCTGTTCGATATCTCGCGCTCCATGAACGTCGCGGATGTACAGCCGACCCGCCTTGCCAGGGCGCGACAGGAACTTGAAGACCTGCTGAACGAAAACCGCGGCATCCGTGTCGGCCTGATCGGCTTTGCCTCGGTCGCGCATGTCGTATCGCCGGTCACCGAGGACATGAACGGCATACGCCGGGTGCTGTCGGCACTCGACACCGATCTGGTGCAGCTGCAGGGCAGCCGCCTGTCCTTCGCGCTGGAGCGGGCGCAGCAGATGATTGCGGGCCAGCCGGAGGAAAGCGTCAACTCGCTGCTCATCATCACGGACGGTGATTTCGACGAACCGGGACTGGAACTGCGCCTCAAGGAATTTGCCGATGCCGGCGTGAGGGTGCACATCCTTGGCGTCGGCACGCCCGAGGGCGATGTGGTGCCGGGCAAGAGCGGCCCCTGGATCAAGGGCAGAGGCGGTCAACCGGTACTGTCATCACTCAATGAAGCGTTGCTGAAATCCATGGCGCGGGCCGGTAACGGTATTTTCCTGCGGGCCGACTACCGGGAAGATGATACCCGGAAGATTCTCGCCGAGGTGAAGGCACAGGCCCTGCCCGGTAAAGACCGTGACGAGCGGACCCGTGTCTGGAATGAACGGTTCTACTGGCTCGCCGGGCTGGCCCTGCTGCTGTTGCTGCCACTGTTCCGACGGGCCCTGCCGGGCTATCGGGCGGAAACCACATGAACCGCCGCCACAGGTTCCCGGTCACCCGCACAGGCCTGCTGCTGGCAGGCCTGCTGTGCACAACGGCAGCCGGCGCATCCTGGTTCAGAACCGCGGAACAGCAGGCGGCGGACCGGTTTGAAGAGGGTGAATACAGCGAGGCTGCCGAGGGCTTCTCGGATAGCTACCGCCGGGGTGTGGCGCTCTACCGCGCCGGTCGCTACACGGATGCCGGCAATGCCTTTGAAAACGTTGCACGTGAGGAGGTCAAGGCTGACGCCCTCTACAACCTGGGCAACACCCGCTACAAGCTCAGTGATTTCGAGGGTGCCGTCGAGGCCTACGAGGAGTCCCTGACGCTGCGGGCCAACGACGAGGACACCCTGCACAACCTGTCGCTGGCAAAGCGCATGGTGGAACAGTCGCTGACCGAAGACATGCCGGAAGAGAAGCCCGAGGAACCGCAAGAGGAAGAGCAGCAGGAACAGGAGCAGGAATCCGAGGAATCCTCCAGTGAACAGGAGCAGGAGCAGGAATCCGAGGAGTCCTCCGGCGAGCAGGAGCAGGAATCCGAGGAGTCCTCCGGCGAGCAGGAGCAGGAATCCGAGGAGTCCTCAGGTGACCAGGAACAGGAATCCGAGGAGTCCTCAGGTGACCAGGAACAGGAATCCGAGGAGTCCTCCGGTGACCAGGAACAGGAATCCGAGGAGTCCTCCGGTGACCAGGAGCAGGAATCCGAGGAAGCCGGTAGCGAGCAGCAGGACTCGGAACAGTCATCGGGCGAAGACGGGGAACAGGACCAGGAGGGCGAGACAAGCGACCCCGAGGAACAGTCCGAGGCCAGCAGCGGTGACCAGGAACAGGAATCCGAGGAAGCCTCCGGCGAGGAAGACCAGGAGGCCGAGGGCACCCTGGG
>LJNS01000058.1 GCA_001303245.1 Gammaproteobacteria bacterium SG8_30 | reverse complement strand
TCAGGCGCCGAGGAACATGCGATAGGCAGGGTTTTCCGTCTCCTCCACGTAGCCGTATTGCAGATCGTCGAGGTGCCGGAAGAACTCCGCGACCTCGCCGGGAGGGACCTGAATGCCGGCCAGCACCCGCCCGTAGTCCGAGCCGTGGTTGCGGTAGTGAAACAGGCTGATGTTCCAGTCCGACCCGACGGCCTGAAGGAACCTGAGCAGCGCCCCGGGCCGCTCGGGAAACTCGAAACGGAACAACCGCTCGTGCTCGATGCCGCGCGCGTGGCCGCCGACCATGTAGCGCACGTGCAGCTTCGCCATCTCGTTGTCCGTCATGTCGATGACCGGAAAGCCTGCGAGCTCGATCGCCCGCAGGATGCGCTCGCGCTCGGCGCGTCCCTCCGAGAGGGCCAGGCCGACGAAGATCTGCGCCCGCTGCGGGTCGTCGTAACGGTAGTTGAACTCGGTGACGCCGCGCTTGCCGAGCAGCTCGCAGAAGCGGCGGAAGGTGCCTGCCTTTTCCGGGATCTCGACGGCGAACAGCGCCTCCCGCTCCCCACCCAGGTCGGCACGTTCTGCCACGTGCCGCAGCCGGTCGAAATTCATGTTCGCGCCGCAATTGATCGCGACCAGCACGCGGTCCTGGCAGGCCTCGCGTTCGACCCACCTCTTCATGCCGGCGACGGCCAGTCCGCCGGCCGGCTCGACGATGGCGCGCGTGTCCTCGAAGATGTCCTGGATCGCGGCGCAGGTCTCGTCCGTCGACACGAGCACGATCTCGTCCACGTATTGCCGGGCCAACCTGAACGTCTCCTCGCCGACGCGGCGCACCGCGACGCCGTCGTGGAAGATGCCGACCCGGTCGAGCGCGACGCGGTGCCCCGCCTGCAGCGATGCGTGCATGCCGGCCGCGTCCGCCGGCTCCACGCCGACGATCCGGATTTCCGGGTACAGCGACTTGATGTAGACGGCGATGCCGGCGATGAGCCCGCCACCACCGACCGGCACGAAGATCGCGTGAATGCCCTCGGGCCTCTGCCGGAGCAGCTCCATGGCGATGGTGCCCTGGCCGGCGATGACCTCGGGATCGTCGAACGGGTGGATGAACTCGAGCCCCTCGGCGCGCCCGAGCTCCAGGGCACGGTCGAAGGCGGCGTCGTAGTCGTCGCCGTGCAGCTCGATCTCCCCGCCGAGGTCCCGGACGGCCTGGATCTTGATGGCCGGCGTGGTCTGCGGCATGACGATGATCGCCCGGATGCCTCGCTTGCGGGCGCCGAGCGCCACGCCCTGGGCGTGGTTCCCCGCGGAGGCGCAGATCACGCCCCGGGCAGCCTGCCCGGGCGACAGGTGCGCGATCCTGTTGTAGGCGCCGCGCAACTTGAAGGAGAAAACCGGCTGCAGGTCCTCGCGCTTGAAGAGCACCTGGTTGCCCAGCCGCCGGGACAGCCGCGGGGCCGCGTCGAGCGGCGACTCGATCGCCACGTCGTAGACGCGCGCCTTGAGGATGCGCTCGATGTAGCCGTAGTCCATCGGAAGGGGGTCGCTGGGGAACGCAAACACATTAGCAGGATTCGCGAGAAGCCGTACTTGCCGCCGGGAGGTCCGCACCGGCAAGATGCGGGGCTTGACCCCGCAGACCGCCTCCATCGACCGGCGCGAACTCGGCCGGCGGCTCATCGTTGCTTCCGCGGCCATCGGCGCGCTCGGCCCCTTCGGGATGCACGTGCTGCTTCCGGCGCTTCCGGCGATCGCCGCCGAGTTCTCGGTCCGCACCTCGACGACGCAGTTGCTCGTCAGCCTGTCGCTCGTCGCGATCGCCCTCGGTAACCTCACGGTCGCGCCGCTGTCCGATCGCTTCGGGCGGCGTCCCGTCATCCTCGCGGGGCTCGTGCTGTTCGTGGCCGGCAGCCTGGCCGGGCTGGCAGCGCCTTCCATCCCGCTCTTGATCGGAGCGCGGATCGTGCAGGCCTGGGGCGCCGGCGCCGCGATGGCCGTCGCGAGGGCGGCGATCAGCGACTTCTTCGGCGTCGACCGGGCGGCCAGCGCCATGGCGACGACGGCGACGGCCGTACTGGTCGTTCCCATGTTCGCACCGACGCTCGGCGGCATCACGGTCGAGTGGATCGGCTGGCGCGCCGCGTTTGGCCTCGGGGTTGTCATGGGATCGTCGGTGCTCTACTTCACGCTGGCGCGAACCGCAGAGACCCATGCGGCGACCCGCTCGGCCGGCCCGTCCCCCCGGACCCTTTCGAGTTACAGGCAGCTGCTGCGCATGCCCGACTATCTTGCCTACGTCTTCTTCGGCTCCTGCATGATGGGTGCGGTGACCACGTTCATCACCTCCGCGCCGTACGTCGCGATCGAGGTGATGGGTGTACGCCCGTCGAGCTACGGCATGCTGTTCTTCCTGCCGGCTTTCGCCGCGTTCGCAGGATTCTTCTTCACCGCGCGCATGGCCCAGCGCCTGGGCGGCATACGGATGATGCGGATGGGCGCCGGGTTCGCCTTCGTCGGCGCTGCGGCGCTGGTCGCCGTGACCGTCGCCGGGATCACCCATCCGCTCGCGCTGTTCCTTCCCGGGATGCTGATCTGCGGCGCGAACGCCCTGTCCGCACCGAACTCGACGTCAGGCGCGATCACCGCCGCGCGTGAGATCGCCGGCGCCGCCTCCGGCCTGCTCGGATTCTTCCAGCTGCTGATCGGGGCAGGTGCTACGCAGTTCGTTGCGTGGCTCGCCGACGGCACGGCCTACCCTTTCGCCGCGACCATCGCCGTGCTGAACCTGTGCGCCCTGGGGATCCTGGCGCACATCCTGCGACGCCGGCAGATCCTGACGGTCGCCTGATAAGTCCGGGTGCGCCGGATCAGTCCGGAGCGTGCTCCGGCTTGCGGACCTGGTACCGGTAGCGTGCCTTGCCGAAAGCGACGATGTCACCGTCCCGCAGCAGTTCCCGGCGCACGCGTCGATCGTTCAGGAACACGCCGTTGCTGCTTCCCGCATCCTCGACGATGGCGTTATCCGGGCCGATCAGGATCGACGCGTGATGCCGGCTAATGTAGGTCTCGCGGATCTGCAGGTCGTTTCCGGAGCTGCGTCCGACGGAAACGCGCGGCTGGGAGATGACGTGGACCACGGAGTTTTTGCCGTCGAGGCGCGTCAGGTAGCGCTGCAGCCTCGGCGGCTCCCTGCGCGCTTCGGGCGCCTTCGCGGCGGGCTCTGCCGGTCCGGGCTGTGGATCCGCCGCCTGCGCGAGCCCGAGTCCTTCGCGAATGCCGTCGAGGACGCGGTTCTGCCTGCCGACCTCGTCCTCGAGCTCGGTGATGCGCTCCTCGCGCCGAGCGAGCTCGGCCGCGAGCATCGACAGCCGCCACTGCAGGGCCACCGGATCCTCGTCCATGACGCTGGACGGGCCGGCACCGTCTGCCGAGGGCCGAGCCGCAGCCTCCGGCTGCCGTTCCTCCACCCGCCGATCCTGGGCCGGGGACAGGCCTGCCGTTGTCGGCGCGGGGTTCCGCGATCGCTCCGCGGCCCGGAAGTCCGCGCGGAAGCGCCTGAGGGCCTCGGCACTGCGCAGGCGTTCGAGCAGCGTCTCGACCTGCTGGCCGCGGGCCGCGAGCTGCGCGCGCAGGTCTTCGAGCTCGTCGCCGCCTGCACCCGCGCATCTCCTCAGCTCGTCCCGCTCGCGCGAGACCGAGTCGACTTCCTCGCGGGCCACGGTGACCGCGTTGCGCAGTTCCGCGATGCGATCCTTGAGATGCTGCCTTTCCTGCTCCAGGGCGTCCCCGGCCGGAACGCGTGGCAGCGTCGCCAGCTCCGCCGAGACCTCGTCTGCCCTCGCGACGGCCTGCCGTCGGGCGGCCTCGGCTGCGACGACCTCGGCCTGCAGGCGATCCCGCTCCTGCTCCGCCGCTTGCCGCGCCTGTTCCGCGGCCTCGCGCTGCCGCTGGGCCGCCTCGGCGGCTTCACGCGCCACGCCGAGCTCGTCCTCCATCCGCGCGAAAGCGGCCCGATGCTCGTCGAGCTCGGTGGCGAAGTCGAGACGCTCGCGCTCGACCCGTTGCAGGCGTTCCTCGAGGGCGCCGCGCTCATCCGGACCGATCGCTGCGGCCGGCGCGCCAGCGACGTCGGTGGTGCCGCGTTCACTTTCCAGCCTCGCGATCGTCGCGGCCTGTTCGCGCAGGATGCGGTTGAGCTCGGCGATGGCATCCTCGGTCGTGGGCGGTTCGGCCCGTGGCGCACCTGCCGGCAGTTTGCGCATCTCGCGGGTGACGTCGTCCTCGTCGTGACTGCCGGGACGGTCTCCCTCGGCCCAGCTTCCCGTGGCTTCCGGGTCCCCGTGACCGAAGTCGGGCGTGGGCAGACGATCCGTGGCGTCCGGATCGACCTCCACTGGCGGCAGCGACCCATGTTTATTCATGGCATGGCACACGACCGGCGTTGCGCCGAACAGCCTCAGTATCGGCACCGGAGCGGAGATGTTCCGTGGGCCGGTTCTCAGTCCGGCCAGGCGGGCCGTGCTTTCGGCTCAGTGGTCCCGGGAGGGATCGGAACCGATGCGGAACTGGTAGCGGGCGCTGCCGAAGGCAACGGTATCGCCATCCTGGAGCGCGGCCTGGTGGACCCGCTGCCGGTTGACGAACACGCCGTTCATGCTGCAGGCGTCCTCGACGATGGTCGCCCCGCCGAGCTGGTACAGCACGGCGTGCAGGCGGCTGGTAGTCTCGTGGACGATTCGCACGTCGGCCTCGGCGCCACGACCGACGTAGCACCTCGGCTTCCTGATCTCGAAGACCTCGTCGTGCTGATCGTCGAGCGACAGCAGGAAGCGCTGAAAGGTGGGCTGCTGCTCCGCTTTCCGTCGCGGTGCCGGGCGCACCTCTTGCGGGACGGCGCCCCTCCCGGGCCTGCCGGACGCCGACGCGGCCGCTCGTCCCGACGCGCCGTCGCCGACAACGATGGTCGGCTCCTCTCCGGGGCCGCCACCGGCCGAAACCGGGCGGGCATCGGTCGCCGGGTGCCCGGTGTCCCGCCCGAGCAGGCGGCGCAGCCCGCTGCGGAAATCCATCCCGAAGCTGTTGCGCACCTCGGCGCGAGTCACCTGTCCGAGCAGCTGCGACACTTGCTCACCGCGCTCGGTGAGAGCTTCAGCAAGCCGGTCGCGCTCCGATCGCAGCTCCTCGATTTCCTCCCGGGCCACCTTCAGCGCATTGGCCCGCTCCTCGAGTCGCGCCATGAGGCTCGCGCGTTCGTCCTTGTTCGGTTCCCGCGCGTGCGCAGCCGTCGTGCCCGGCGCCGGGACCTTGTGCTCATCTTCGTCGCGTTCGGCCAGACGCGAGCGCAGGCCGTCGCAGGTCAGCGTCAGCGACGCGATCTGGGCCACCTGATCGGAAAGCTCCTGCTCGCGCTCGGCAAGCTGCCCGCGCAGACGCTTCAGTTCCTCGCCGAGCACTTCCTCGCGTGCAGCGGCATCTGCCCGGAGTCTCGCCAGCTCGGCCGCAAGCTCGAGGTGTTCTTCCTCGAGGCGCTCGAGCTCCGTCCTGGCGCCGCCAGCCACCTCGTCCGCGTGACTTCCCGGCGAGAACTCCCGCCGCCTTGCGTGCCGCTCACCATTCGGGCCGCCGCGGCGGGAGGGCTCGTGCTCGCCCGTGCTCGCACGGACCTTCGTCACGAACGAGCCGGACTCGTCGTTGAACTCGATGCTCTCGACATCGAGCGGCTCGCTTACCTCGATGCCGGTGGAACCGGCGTGCTCGTCGTCGCCCGGCGCGTCCTCGCCGTGCTCCTCGAATCTCGTTTCCTCGTCCATGGCCAATCCCCGTGGCCGACGCCATGCGTCCGTCGCGACTTTCGCTGGCGCGTTGCTTGTTTCGTATCGGGCGCTGCCCACCGGGCCGGCCGGGCAAGGCCTGTGTGGCTATCTCAGCACATCCCGGGTATCACGTCACGCACTCAAGTCTTTGAATTGACATAAGTTACGGTGAACTGCATCAGGCGCGCCGTGCCAACGCCGCGGCGTCCTCCCGGTCCAGGAACTCCCGCGCAAGGCCTGCGACGACGTCGCTTGCGACGTCGAACAGGCCGAAGCCGTACTCCGGCAGGTCGACGAACTCCGCGCGGCGCAGCAGCGCCCCGGCACGGGGCGTGACTTCCCAGAGGTCGTCGTTCGGACGCAGGACCAGAACCGGCTGCGTGACCAGCGGCAACCGGGCGGCGGCGTCGTAGCCCATCGCCGCATTGGCACCCCACCACGCGTGCGGCCCGCTGCGCAGCTTCTCCGCGAAGCCTTCCGCGAGCTGCTGCAGCGAGACGCCCGGTCCCCTCCATCGCAGGCTTCGTTGCCACTCCTCGAGGAGGTGTGCACCGTCCTCGCGGGCCGGCACGGGCCACGGCGCCTGGCGGAACGCCTCGCGCTCGGCCTCGTTGAATGCGGGCACGGCCACCATCACGAGGCGCCGTACGTGCTGCGGCCGGGCGATCGCGACTTCGGCCGCGATCGCGGCGCCCGTGTGGTAGCCGAGGAGATCGACCTCGCGAAGACGCATCTGGTCGATGAAGTCGCAGACCGATCCGGCATAGTCGGCAATGGAAGGCCGAGCGGCCGGAGGATCCGACTCGCCGAAGCCCGGTGTGTCCGGCGCGTACACCGAGCGATCGGTGCCCATTCGCTCGATGAAGCTGCCGAAGACGCGGCTCGACATGGGGCTCTGGTGCAGGCAGACCAGGGTTGTCAGCTCGTCGAAGCCGCCGCTCGACGGAAAAGCGCTTCGCAGGTGCAGCTGCCCGTGGCGACAGTCTACGTACATGCGGCGCAGGTTCACGTCGCGGGTGTCCGCGCCCTTGCTCGTCTTCGGCTTGGTCATCTCAGGCAAGTCTCAGGTACCAGGCGTAGTCGAGCTCGGTCGGCTCGGAGTTGAAACGCTCGCATTCCGCACGCTTGATCGCAATGAACGTGTCCACGAAATTTCCGCCCAGATACTCCTTAAGTAATGTCGACTCCCCGGCGCGCGTCAGCGCCGCACTCCAGTCGAGCGGCAGGCCGGCATCACGTGGCAGATCGTAGCCGTTGCCCGTCACCGGCGCACCCGGATCCAGCCGGCCGGTGATGCCGTGGTGCATGCCGGCGAGGACGGTTGCCACGGCGAGATAGGGATTGGCGTCGGCGCCCGCGATGCGGTGTTCGACGTGACGGGACGCGGCCGGCCCGGACGGGATGCGAAAGCCCACCGACCGGTTGTTGATGCCCCAGGTGGCTGCCACGGGAGCGTACGACAGCCGCCGGAAGCGGCGGTACGAGTTGGCATTCGGCGCGAACAGCACCATCGCCTCCGGCAGCGTGACCTTCAGCCCGCCGATTGCCTGCGCGAGCAACGGCGTTCCGCGGGGATCCGCGCTCGCAAAGAGATTGTCCCCGTCGGGCCCTGCGAGGCTCACGTGCACGTGCATGCCGCTGCCTGCAAGATGCCCGAAGGGTTTCGCCATGAACGTCGCGATCCGCCCGTGCCGGGCTGCGACTCCACGGACCAGACGCTTCCACTGGATCGCCTCGTCGGCGGCGGCGAGCGCGTCGGCGCGGTGCTCGAGCGTCACCTCGAACTGCCCAGGTGCGTATTCGGACATCAGCGTGCGCGCCGGCAGTGACTGAAGTCGGGCCGCGGAGTAGATGTCGTCGAACAGCGGGCTCATCTCGTCGAGCTTGCCGAGCCCGTAGGCGTCGTGGCGTGCGGAGCGCTCGCCCGTCATCAACCCGGTTGCGGGTCGGATTCCGGCACCGTCGGGTTCCACGAGATAGAACTCCAACTCCACGGCGACGACGGGCCGGTAGCCGTCGGCGACGAGGCGGTCCACCACGCGTGCCAGCGCGTGCCGCGGGTCCGCCGCCGCGGGCGAGCCGTCCGCCTCGTGCATGGTCATCAGCAGCTGGCCGGTCGGACGCGAGAGCCAGGGAGCAGGCTTGAGCGTGCCCGGAACGGGCCAGCAGGTCTTGTCCGCGTCCCCGGCAGACCACACGAGCCCGGTCTCCTCGACGTCCTCGCCTCGCATGTCGAGCCCGAGGATCGAGCCGGCGACGTTGCGACCCTGCGCATAGAGCGTCGTGAGCTCCTCGCGCGCCAGGTTCTTGCCGCGCGCCACGCCGCCGGCGTCGGTGATGACGACCTGCACGGCCTCGACGGTCGGATGTGCCTCGAGGAATCGTTCCGCCTCGACCGGGTCGGCGCGCATGGCTCAATCCCTCGCTGCGATCCGCAGATCCGTCACGCACTGTGACCAGGCCGAGGCGAGCTGGTCGACGGCGGCCGACGGCGTCTCCGGGGAGAGCAGCATCATGTTGTGAAACGGGGTGATGATCACCCCACGGTTGAGCAGGTACAGGCGCACCGCCTCGGGCAGCAGGGAAGGCAACGCATCCACGGACTGCCGTCCGGTCCGCGGTGGTCTGCGCGTAAAGCCCACCTCGAGGCGCGCCCCGACACGCTGCACGTGCCAAGGCAGCTCCTCCTGCTCGATGAGGCGCTCGAGCCCGTCCTCGAGCCGCTCGGCGAGCGCGATCATCCGCCCGTAGGCGGCGGTCGTCATCACGCTCTCCAGGCAGGCGTGCAGGGCCGCGGTCGCCATGGGGTTGCCCGCCAGGGTCGTGCCGACGCCCGAGTGTCCGGCCGGCTTGGACGCCAGCACGCCGCGCATGCGTTGCTCGACCTCGCCGGTGAAACCGTAGACGGCACAGGGATAGCCGCCGGCAATGGCCTTGCCGGCGACCAGGAAGTCGGGCTCGAGTCCCGCGACCCGGCAGTAGCCGCCGACTCCGGAGGAGAGCGTGTGGGTCTCGTCCATGGCGACCAGCGTGCGGTGACGGCGCGCCAGGTCGTGCAGCGACTCGAGGAAGCCCGGCTCGGGCAGCACCATGCCGGCATTGGTCATGACCGGCTCCGCCAGCACGAGCGCTACGTCGCGCCGCCGGAGTGCGGCGTCCACCGCGGGCAGGTCGTTGAACTCGACACAACGGGTGTTCACAGCGAGGTCGGCTGCCTGGCCCACCAGCCCCGGTCGGTTGACCACGCGATGGCCGTCGACACACACGAAGGTGTCGTCGACCATCCCGTGGTAGCACTGGTCGAACACCAGGATGGCCGGGCGCCCCGTCATGGCGCGAGCCCAGCGGATCACGGACCGGTTCGCGTCCGAGGCCGTCTGCGCCATCTGCCAGCAGGGCAGCCCGAAGCGCGCGGCCAGCAGCTCGCCGGCGGCCACGGCATCCTCGCCGGGCAGCATCGTCGTCAGCCCTTTCCCCGCCTGCACAGCCAGCGCCTCCGCCACCGGTGCGGGCGAGTGACCGAACATCGCACCCGTGTCGCCCAGGCAGAAGTCGACGTAACGGTTGCCGTCGACGTCCGCGAGCGCAGCGCCGCGCGCCTCGGCCACGTGCACCGGGAAGGGCGTGCCCCAGTCGTTCATCCAGTGCATGGGCACGCCGTGCAGCCAGTGCGCCGCCCCGCGCGCGGCCAGCGCCCGGGATTTCGGATGCAGGCCGGTGAAGCGATCGCGCTCGGCCGCGAGCATTCGCTCGACCGCGGCGCGCGGCATGCCTGCGATGATCTCCGTCAAGCGGAACTCCATGGTCCCGGCCGGCGGGCCCGGGAGCACCAAGCGTACTGGCAGTCGAGCGCCTCGCGCCATCGCGGCATGCGTTGACGGCGGCGGACCCGCCGCCGCATAGTGCCGCCCGCCCCTCTGGCGGCAAGCTCCCGGCCCTGCAAGGCGGAACCGATCATGATGAAGCTCTACGGATCCCTCGCCTCTCCCTACGTCGCCCGCGTCGTGCTGGCGGCTCGCTACAAGAAGCTGGAGCTGCCTGTCGAGATGCCGGCCGGCGGCATCAAGTCGCCGGAATACCTGGCGAAGAACCCGTTCGGCAAGATGCCGACGCTCGAGCACGACGGCCGCTGCGTGATCGAGTCCCAGGTGATCTGCGAGTACCTCGAGGACCTCTATCCGAATCCGACCCTCCTGCCCGGGGATGCGGGCGGCCGCGCGGATGCGCGCACCATCAGCCGGGTGACCGACCTGTACGTCTATCCCGAGAGCCGGGCCCTGTTCCAGCACATGAATCCTGCCAGCCGGGATGCCGCGGCCGTCGAGTCGGGCAAGGCGGCTTACGCCGGCGTGCTCGGAAAGCTCGACGGCCTGATGCCGGGAGGTCCGTGGGCAGCGGGCGAATTCTCCATCGCCGACTGTTCCCTGGTCCCGATGGTCGTCCTCATGCAGCGATCGATAGTCCCGGCGTTGGATGCGACCGATCCGGTGGCACTGCCCGCCCTGGGCAGGTGGTGGACACAGGTGATGGCGGATCCGACGACGTCCGTCTTCGTCGGCGAATACGGCGCGGCGGTCGACGCCTTCCTGGCTCGGCTCCGGGGCGGCTGAGCCGCGCGGGCGGGCGATCGGGCTGACTCGCCTCGTCGGGAGCTTGCCGCCTATGGCAGCAGCACTACCTTGCCGTCGCGCTCCTCGCCGGTGAGGGCCGCCTGGGCGAATGCCTTCCGCCACTCCCTGAGCGGGTAGGTCGCCGCGATCCGAGCCCGGAGGCGACCGTCGGCGACGCGCTCGGCGAGACCACGGTACATCGACTGGACCTGGGCGCGGGTGCGCTTGTTGATCTCCCGCCGGAAGCTGACCCCGCGCAACGTGAGGTCGTTGCGGAACATCAGATAAAAGTCCATCTCGCAGCGCTCACCGCTCATGGCGCCGTAGCAGGCGACCACGGACCCCGGCGCGAGGCACTGGGCGATGCGGTGGGTGGCGCTGCCGGCGACGCAGTCGATACCGAGTCTCGGCGCGACGCCGCCCGTCGCCTGCCCGACCCGTGCAGCCAGGTCGTCGCCGTCGAGCAGCACGACGTCCGCACCGAGCGCCTCGAGCTCGGCGGCGACCGCCGGACGGCGCACGACGTTGACCGTTCGCACTCCGGCCTCCCTGGCCAGCGCGATCAGATAGCGCCCGCAGCTCGAGTTGGCGCCGTTCTGGATCAGCCAGTCGTCCGCCTCGAGGTGGGCACAGCCGTGGAGCAGCACCCAGGCCGTCGGGGCGTTGATGGTCAGCAGCGACAGCTGCGCCGCGTCACCCTCGGGCGCCGGCATGCAGCCGGACGCCTTGGCACGCAGCTCCTCGCGGAAGGTTCCCGACCCTGACGGCGGAAACACGCGATCGCCCGGGCGGAACCGGCGCACGCCCGACCCGGCCTGCAGCACGATGCCGATCCCCTCGAACCCGGGAGTACGGGGAAGCGGCAGTCCGAAGCCGGTCGTGCCCTGGACGGTACGGAGGTCCGCCACGTGCATGGCGGCGGCCTCCATCCGGAGGATCACTTCGTCCTCGCCGGGCGTCTCGGCGGGGAGATCCTCGAGGCGCAGGACGTCTTCCGGTTCGCCGTAGCGGTCGTGCACCAGGGCGAGCGGCATGGCGGCCTACCCGAGGATGCCGCGCTCGACCATGCGGCCGATGGTGTCGGCCTGGCGCTCGCGGAAGTAGTTGCGGTCGGGCACGACGACCTTGCCGCCGCGCAGCAGCCCGTTTCGCCGGCGCAGGTCGGCGCCGGCGAAACTTTCGGCGAAGAGGTCCAGCGCCTGGCGCGAAAGCAAGTTGCCCATCCCCGGGCGGCGGCGGTAGCTGCGCAGGCCGTCCACGAGCAGGCGAGCATGCGCGTTGATGCTCTCGCCCTGGCCCGTCGTCACCATCGTGTCGCCCATGTAGTCGACGATCTCGGAGCCTCCGTCGGGCGACTGCGGCGGAATCCCGATCCCGGACGTCCCGGCGGTGTTCGCGGAGACGAGGTAGGCCATGTTCTCCATCGCGCGGGCAGCGCGCGCAATCTTCTTCTGCGAGGGCGTGAGCGTGAACACCTCACTGGTCGAGTGCAGGAAGATCTCGGCGCCGCGGATCGCGTGGCAGCGCGCGATCTCCGGATACAGGATCTCCTCCGAGGCGATGGCGGCGAGCCGGCCGATCTCCGTCTGCGCAACCGGGAACACGTTCTCGAGGCCGTACAGGTCGAGATACCGGTCCCAGACGTCGTGCGGGGTCGGCGCGAACAGCGACACCAGGCGCCGGTAGCGCAGCACCGCCCTGCCCGTCGGGTCGAGACAGAAGCTCGCCTGGAAATAGAGCCCCGGGAAGTTCGGGTCCGTCTCGTAGGCGTTGCCCGCGAGAAAGAGCGAGTGCCTTTCGGCGATCGCGGCCAGCGCCTCGTACTCGGGCCCGTCCGGCGCGATGGCGGCCTTGTCCGCCCACTCGTCGATGGCCTCGCCCCAGGGCGGGCCGGTCAGCACGTACTCGGGCAGCACCGCGAGCTTGAAGTCGCGCCCGATCCAGCGTTTCGTCGCACCGACCTGCTCGTCGATGCGCGCCATCGTCCGGCGCATGCGTGCGCGTGCCGCGTCCCGGGTTCCATCCGGGTGCACGGCGTCGTTGAAGGTCTGCAGCGCGCAGGCGTAGAAGCCTCCGCGGGTCCACTCCTCGCCGGCGCCGGACGAAGCCGCACGTGCCGCGGCGAATGGTCCGGCGGCGGCGGGCGTGGCCGCATCCGCGGCGGCGCGCGCCCTGCCGGCCACACCGGCGACCAGTACGCCCGCGGCGGCGGCTCCGCCGATGCCCAGGAAGTCGCGTCGAGTGAAGTCTCCCGCCATCCCCGCCTCCCCGTACCGCCCGAGTCCCGTAGGCTGCACGCCGCCCGCGGCGTTTGCAAAGGGACCGCCCCGGCTCGCCCATGGCGATCGGCATGAGCGGCCGGACGGTCGCCTCGTGACCGCTTGCCCTGGCCGCGGCCTGGGCCCGGGAACATACGAAGCAGACTTCCGGTATAGTGGCCGTCCGGCCTCCTGAACCCGGCTCCCATGATTCGACTCGTCGCAACCTTGTGCACCGCCCTGCTGCTCCCTGCCTGCGGCTCGAAGAGTCCCGACGACGGCGGACGCGAGACGCGCCGGCCCCGCAACGAGGTGCGGGTGGCCACGCACGGCCTGCCCGGTTCTGTCGACGAGCGCAACTGGCAACGCTTCGTCGCAAACGTCGAGGTCTGGGCGCCGGAGTTCCGGCTCGAGTTGCTGACCGTCGAGGGCGATGGAGCGTCGACGGTCGGTGATCCCCTGGAGGAGGCGCGCAGCGGCCGGATCCAGATAGCGAGCCTGACGCTCGCGGAGGCCGCCGCTGCCGTACCCGAGGTTGCGATTCTTTCCGTCCCCTACCTGTTCGACTCGCCGGAGGAAGCGGACTACGTCCTCGACGAGGTCCTGCTGGAGCCTTTCCGTCGACTGTTCGCGGAGCGCGACCTGCGGCTGCTGCAGTGGGTGGACGTTGGCTGGACCCAACTGTACTCGCGCGAGCCTTGGCTCGAGCCCGGTCAGGTGGCGGGTGCACGCCTCGCAGCCGTGCCTTCACTGGCGTCGCAGGCGTTCGTGGCGTCCTTGTCCGCGGAACTCGTCCCCGCACCCGCCGCGCCCGGACTCCTGTCGGGCCTCGAGGCGGGCACGATCGACGGCGGCGTGGCGACCGTGGTTGCCTACGCGGCGCGCGGTCTCGCGCGCGAGGCGCCGCACTGCACGCTGACGCGGCACGCCTTCGAGGTCCGTGTGCTGGTGGCCCACCGGCCCTGGTTCCACGACCTGACGCCGCACGACAAGGGCGTGTTCGAGGAGGCCTTCGGCAGCGCGGGGCAGGCGCGGGCCGACACGCGCGGCGCCGCGGCGGCGACGGTCGCGAGGCTCGAGGCGGAGGGAGTGAGAGTGCATCGCCTGTCGCCGGACCAGCGACGCACGTGGGCGACGGCCTCGAGTGAAGCGCAGCCGGGTATCATCGCGCAGGCCGGCGGCCGCGCGCAGGAGATCCACGACCTGGTCCTCGCGGGCAAGGCGGCCTTCGCGGCCCGCGAGCAGCCGGGCAGTAGTGACTGACCCGCGAGGGAGTGCGACCGCGCGGGTCCGACGACGCTGCTGGACTCAAGGAGGGGGCGACGGCGATGGCCCGACCGCACATCGAGTTCATGCACAGCCGGTGGTTGCCACGGCTCACGGCCTGGCCCGGGGCCGACTCGAGGCCGGGCGTCGGCTGCCAGGTCCTGTCCCGCGATCCCGACGACGGCGCCTGCAGCCTGCTGCTGGCGCCTGCAGCCTGCTGCTGCATTATCCTCCCGGCTGGTGCGTCGACGAGCAGGCCTTGTCCGTCGACGAGGAGATCTTCGTGCTCGACGGCGTGCTCGAGCTCGACGGGAGAAGGCTGGGCCCGCATTTCTATGCCTTTATCCCGGGAGGCTTCGTCAGGCGCCGGCTCGCCGCGCCCGACGGGGCGAGGGTGATCGTCTTCTTCTCCGGCGAGCCCGTCGCCGCGGAGCCTGGCTGCTTCGACCCGGCACGCGTGGTGCCGGGCGTCGATACGCGCCGCATGACGGCGATGCGCGGCCCGCGCCGTCACATGGCGAGCGAGGGCTTCCGTCACGAAGGGACCGTGCACAAGCTGCTCTTCGACGATCCGCTGACGGGAGACAAGACCTGGCTCGCGGGCCTGGCGCCTTACTGGTCCATCGACTCGATCGAGACGCACCCGGTGTGCGAGGAGCAGTTCGCCCTGTCCGGCGACGTCCACCTTCCCTGCGGGGTGATGCGCGAGGGCTGCTACTTCTGGCGTCCCGCGGGCATCCCGCATGGACCCTTCGGGACCACCGGCGGTGCGCTGCACCTGTGCCGGGGCAAAGGCGGTCCGTTTGCCACGGCATTTGCACCCTCGCCCGAGCCCTTCGGCTGGGACCCGCCCTATCGGCCGGTGCTTCCCGAGGAATATGCTCGGCTGGTTCCCGACTCCTACGACGGGTGCCGCGCCGACTGGCTGCAGCCGTGACCTGCGGGCAAATCCCAGCGACCACGGGAGGCTTCCCCATGAGACCGTTCGCCGTCCCGATGCTGCTCCTGGCCGGTGCCGCGGCATCGGCCACCGAGCCGCCGCCGCGGCCCACCTGCGATGCGCCGGAGCATCGCCAGTTCGACTTCTGGCTCGGCCGGTTCGAGGTCCGCATGCCGGACGACCGGCTCGCGGGACACAACAGGATCGAGGCCACGCTCGGCGGCTGCGCGCTGACCGAGCACTGGACCGGAGCCCGCGGCAGCGAGGGCCGCTCGCTCAACTTCTATGACCGAAACGACAGCCGCTGGCACCAGGTGTGGATCGACGACGCCGGCGAACCGCTGTACCTGAGCGGCGGGCTCGTCGACGGCTCGATGGTGCTCGCGGGCGAAACGCCCGCATCGGACGGCGGTACGCTTCGCCAGCGCATCACCTGGACGCCTCTCGAGGACGGCCGGGTCCGGCAGCACTGGCAGGCGTCGAAGGACGGGGGCGAGACCTGGCAGACGCTGTTCGACGGCTACTACGCTCGCGAGGACTGAGCCCGGTCAGTCGTACTCGTCGTACTTGAGCGCCTTGCCGCGCACGCGCTCTGCAGGATACTTGCGCGCATTCTCCGCGAGCTTCCGGCCGGTGGCCGCGAGCAGGTCGACGCCGAGCCGGTCGGCGATGCGCACGAGGTAGACCAGGATGTCGGCGAGCTCGGCCTCGACGCGCGCCCGGCGCGCCACGTCGAGCCGGGTGCTCTGCTCCTGCGTGAGCCACTGGAACTGCTCGAGGAGCTCGGCACATTCCACCGCCAGCGCCATCGCCAGGTTCTTCGGGCTGTGGAACTGCTCCCAGTCGCGTTCGGCGACGAAGTCGCGCAGGCGCAGCCGCAACTCCTCCAGGCTTTCCGGCGCCCCTTGCATCGGCCCGGCCGCGGCTACCACGGCAACTCCGTGCCGTCGTACTGCAGGAAGCGTCCCGCATCCTCCGGCGCCAGGGCGGCGATGACGCGGCGCATGCCCGCGACGCTCTCTACGGGCTCGACGGGTGCCTTCGGCCCGCCCATGTCGGTCTTCGCCCAGCCGGGATGCATGGGCAGGGCGATGATCCCGTGGCGCTTCAGGTCCACGGACATCGACTTCATCACAGCGTTGGCCGCCGCCTTCGAGCTGCGATAGGCGTAGAGACCGCCGATCAGGTTGCTCGCCATCGAGCCGACCACCGAAGTGAGCGTGACGATCGTCTTGCCCGCGCTTGCCGCGACGTGCGGCAGGAACGCCTCGGCCATCTTCATGGGGCCGAAGACGTTGACGCGGAAGGTCTGCAGCCAGTCGTCGTAGTCCGACCTGCCGAACCGTTGCGCGCCCATGCCCCTGCTCGCGAAGCTGTCCGCACCCATCGTGCCCGCGACGTTGAGGAGCACGTCGATGGCGGTGCCGTCGAGCTCGCCGGCGAGCGCCTCGATCGCCGCGTGGTCGCCGACGTCGAGCGCGTGCGTCGTGACGCGACCCTCGCTCTTCGCGGCAATCTCCACGAGCCCGGCTGCGCCGGGATCGCGCGCGCAGGCCAGGACGCGCCAACCGTCCGCCGCGTACTGGCGAACGAACTCCAGACCGAGTCCGCGTCCGGCGCCGGTGATCAGGACGGTGGGCATGGATCGGGCTCCTGTCGGTCGATGGAAGCGGCTGCGCGCCGGCAGCGTCCCGAGTGTAGCCCAAACGCAGGCGACGCCGACTTCCCCACCGACGGCGGAAGCTCGTCGTCGCGAATCGCGCCGGAGCATGCCGGCCTTGCTGGGCGCCCGCCGGGGAGCAGAAGTACTTTCGCCGGTTTACACTCGGCCGAACGCGTGGACGACAGGGGGGTGGGGGACGTGCGCAGCGTAGGAGAACTGCTCGAGGGCAAAGCCAGGGCACTGTACACGGTCGAGGCCGAGGATCCCGTGCGGACGGCGATCGGGCTGATGGCGCAGCACCACGTCGGCGCCCTGCCCGTCCTGCGCGGGTCCGAGCTCGCGGGCATCGTGTCGGAGCGGGACTACGCGCGGAAGGTGGTGCTCCTCGGGCGCAACTCGCTCGAGACCGCGGTGTGGCAGATCATGAGCTCGCCAGTCATCACGGTGACGCCCGACGACCGCGCCCGCCACTGCATGGAGCTCATGACGGCCAAGCGCATCCGGCACCTGCCGGTGGTCGAGAGCGGCACGCTCGTCGGCATGATCTCCATCGGCGACTGCGTGCGTGCCGTCATCGAGGCGCAGCAGCACGAGATCGACGCCCTGAAACGCTACATCGCGAGTTGAGGCGGCGCGAGTCACGGCGCCTTCGTCACATGCGGAGTACGGGCTTGACGACCCGTCCGGCCTCGGCATCGGCGAGCGCCCGCGGCAGGTCGCCGAAGTCGTAGAACGAGACGAGTCGGTCGTAGGGCAGCTCGCCGTCGAGATGAAGCCGGGCGAGGTACGGAATGAACTCGTCCGGCACGCTCGAGCCTTCCAGCACGCCGGTCACGGTGCGTCCCTTCAGGATCGACAACGGTCGGAACTCGATCGGCTCGCCGAGCCGCGGCACCGTGCACAGCCCGCAGGTGCCGAGCCTGGCCAGGCAGTCGATGGCGGCCCGGAAGGACTGTTCGGTGCCCGCGGTCTCGAGCGAGAAACGGGCGCCACCACCGGTGAGATCGTGGATCTCCTCGACCAGCTCCGGCGATCGCGCGTCGAGTGCGTGGGTCGCGCCGAGCTCGAGTGCAAACGCGAGCCGCTCCGGGCGCAGGTCGACGGCGATCACCGGCTCGCAGCGGGCCAGGCGGGCGGCCATCACCGCCGACAGCCCGACCGAGCCGACGCCGAACACCACCAGGCTCACCCCCGCCGGGCACGCCAGCGTGTTGAGGACCGCGCCGGCCCCGGTCTGGATGCCGCAGCCGAGCGGCGCGGCGAGGTCGAGCGGCAACTCGTCGGGGATGCGGACCGCGTTGCGCCCGGTCGCGAGCGCATGGGTTGCGAACGAAGACTGCTGGAAGAAGGCGCCGCGGACGGGCCCGTCGTCGCCGCCCAGGGTCGGGGAGCCGTCCGCCCGCGCGCCCGCGAACTGCAGCTCGTGGCCGGTCATGCAGTAGGCCGGTGCCCCCGTGGCGCAGTTCCGGCAGGCTCCGCAGGACCCGAAGGTGAGCACGACGCGGTCGCCGGGACGCAGGCCGCGGACGGTCGTTCCGACCCGCTCCACGACGCCGGCGCCCTCGTGGCCGAAGACTGCCGGCAGCGGGAATCGCCGGGGCGCGAACAGGTCGGTGTGGCAGACTCCGCAGGCTTCCAGGCGGACCAGCAATTCGTCCGGGCGCGGCTCGTCGAGATCGAGTGTCTCGAGCCGCGGCGGTACCGCTGGCTCTCGTTGCACCCAGGCCTGGATCTTCACGTCCGGAAGGGGACAGTCCCCTGCGGGGACAGTCCCCTCTTCCTCCTGTTCACCACTCGCCCGTGTTGGGCATCGATGCCCAGGGCTCCTGCGGGGGAAGCGCGTCCCCCTTTTGCAGCAGTTCGATGGAGACGTTGTCCGGCGAGCGGACGAAGGCCATCCGGCCGTCGCGCGGCGGCCGGTTGATAGTGACCCCGGACTTGAGCAGCCTGTCGCAGAGGGCGTAGATGTCCTCCACCTCGTAGGCGAGGTGCCCGAAGGCGCGGCCGATGCGGTAGTCCTCGGGTTCCCAGTTGTAGGTCAGCTCCACCATTGCGCGGTCGCGGTCGCCGGGAGCGGCCAGGAACACGAGCGTGAAGCGTCCCTTCTCGTTCTCGTACCGGCGGACTTCCTCGAGCCCGAGCTTGGCGCAGTAGAAGTCGAGCGACTGGTCGAGGTCGGACACCCGGACCATCGTGTGCAGGTAGCGCATGCGTTCCTCCTGTGTGTCCGGGAGATCATGCCGGCCGCGACCCGCGGCGTCACGCGGCAGTGCTGCCCGGCCGGCGGCTCCGTGCGGGCAGGCCTCGGCTACTCGAACGGACGCGGCCTCGGCGTCGCGTTGCTCGAGGGCGGCAGCACCGGCAGGAGGATCTCCGGCTGCCGGCCGGTGAGCGTCTTGAGGAAGGCGACGATGTCCGCCACCTCCTGCTCGCCGTAGTCCCGGCCGAGCTGCAGCCGGCCCATGATGGCCACGGCCTCCTCGAGCGTCGCCGCGGCACCATCGTGGAAGTAGGGATAGGTCAGCTCCACGTTGCGCAGCGTCGGCACCTTGAACTTGAACCGGTCGATCGCCTCGCCGGTCACAGCCGCACGCCCGACGGACGGATTGTCCGTGTGGTACTCCTCGACGATGCCCATCTTCTGGAACGACGTGCCGCCCACGGCGGGACCGTAGTGGCAGGCGGCACAACCGCCCGACTTGAACAGCTGGTAACCGTAGAGCTCCTGCGTCGTCAGCGCCCCATCGTCGCCGAGCAGCCAGAGGTCGAACCGCGAGCCCGGCGTCACCAGCGTTTCCTCGAAGGCGGCGATCGCAGACGTGATGCGCCCGATGTCGATGCCGGGAGAGCCGAACACCTCCGTGAACTCCTCGACGTAGCCGGGGATGGACGCGATGACCTCGACCGCCAGCTCATGGCTCGAGGCCATCTCCCCGGGATTGGCGATCGGACCGCCGGCCTGTTCCCTGAGATTCGCGGCCCGGCCGTCCCAGAACTGCGCGACGCTCATGCTCGAGTTGAGCACGGTCGGGGAATTGATCGGACCGCGCTGCCAGTTGTGTCCGACGGAGGTCACGAGGTTGTCCGCGCCGCCGGTGCTGAGGTTGTGGCAGGAATTGCAGGAGATGAAACCCGACCGCGACAGCCTGGGATCGAAGAAGAGTTTCTTGCCGAGCGCCACGCGATCGGGATAGACGACCAGGGCCGGCCGGATGACCTCGATCGGCTCCGCGCCGCGGGCCGCCTCGGCCGCGACCGCCGGGACGCTGGCAGCGACGAACGGCGCGGCCGCGACCATCGCACACAGGACGGCTGCATCGTGCTTCATGGCCCGCCTCCTACGAACTGCGTGGCCTGTACGAGCACCAGTCTTGCAGCCGGCGCAGAGGCTGACGATCAGCGGTTGCCGCAGTGTGATTTCGTCAGAACATCTCCGAGGAGTCGGGTGGAGTCACCTCGGCCGCGTTGCGCGAGGGGATCCAGTCGCCGGTGATCATCTGGTCGTAGGACTGGCCGGGTCCGACCATCGGGTAGACGCCCGCGTCGGGGTCGATGATGACCTCGAGGAATGCCGGGCCCTGGAAGCGGATGAACTCCCTCACGACCCGCGGTACGTCCGCCTTGCGGTCGAGGCGCACCGCGAACGGGAACCCGTCGGCCTCGGCCGCCTTGACGAAGTCCTTCTTGTGCAGCGACTTGTCGGAAGCCGACAGGCGTCCCTTGTGGAACAGCTTCTGCCACTGCTTGACCATGCCGTCGCCGAAGTTGTTCAGGACCACGATCTTGATCGGCAGGTCGTAGGTCGTCACGGTCTCGAGCTCGCCGAGGTTCATGCGGATGCTGGCGTCGCCGTCGATGTCGATGACCAGCCGGTCAGGATGGGCGAACTGCGCGCCGATCGCGGCGGGCAGGCCGAAGCCCATGGTTCCCATGCTGCCGGAAGTGAGCCAGAGCCGCGGGCTCGCGAAGTCGAAGTACTGCGCGGCCCACATCTGGTGCTGCCCGACGCCCGTCGCGATGATGGCCTCGCCCTTCGTCAGCCGGTTGATCTCCTCGATCACGTAGTACGGCTGGATGAGGCTGCTGTCGCGATCGTAGTTCATGGCGTGGGTGCGCCGCAGCCCGGCGCAGTACTCGTGCCAGCGGCTCCAGTCGCGGCCGAAGCCCGTCGCCCGGCCGTGGTCCATGAGCGCAACGAGCGTGTCGGCGAGAATGCCGACGTGGCTGAAGTGCACGCGCTTGACCTTGTTGATCTCGGAAGCGTCGATGTCGAGGTGGGCGATGTGGCGCGCGCCGCGGGCGAACTTGGCCGGCACGCCGGCGACCCGGTCGTCGAACCGCGCGCCGACGGCGATGAGCAGGTCGCAGTCCTCGACCGCGTAGTTGGCGAACGCTGCGCCGTGCATGCCCAGCATGCGCATGGCGAGCGGGTCGCGGGTGTCGATGGCGCCGATACCCATCAGCGTCGTCACGACGGGAATGCGGAATGCCTGCGCGAACTCCCGGAGCGCCTTGGCCGCGCCGCCGTTGATGACCCCGCCGCCCGCGTAGAGGAGCGGCCGGTGCGCCTCGCCGAGCATGCGGAAGAACTCCTCGCAGTCCCGCGCGTCGAGCTGCGAGGCGTGCAGCCGCGCCAGGCGTTGCCGATAGCCCGGGACGGGCAGCCTGCACGTGCCGTGGAAGGTGCCCTTCCAGTTCTGCACGTCCTTGGGGATGTCGATGACGACCGGCCCCGGGCGTCCGGTGCGGGCGATCTCGAACGCCGTGCGGACCGTCGCCTCCAGCCTCGCCGGGTCCGTGACCAGGAAGATGTGCTTGGCCACCGAGCCCATGATGGAGGGCACCGGCGCCTCCTGGAACGCGTCCGAGCCGATCGCGCCCGTCGGCACCTGGCCGCAGATCACGACGATCGGGACGGAATCCGCCATGCTGTCGCGGATCGGGGTGACCATGTTGGTAGCCCCCGGTCCGGAGGTCACCATGGCCACGCCGACCTGCCCGCTGGCCCGGGCGTAGCCGGCCGCCATGAAGCCGGCGCCCTGCTCGTTGGCCGGCACGATCAGCGGCATGCCGCGCCGGCCGGCCTGCTGCTCGCGCTGGTTGTAGACGAAGACCGCGTCGTAGGTCGGCAGGATCGCGCCGCCGGAGTAGCCGAAGATGGTGCTCACGCCCTCGTCGGCGAGCACCTGCACGATCATCTCGGCGCCGGTCATGCTCGCGCCCGCGAGCGGGTGCGCCTCGGCACCGGGGATCTCGAAATGCTCGTTGGGCAGGCTCACGACGCGACCCTTGCGGAATGGTGCACTGCAAGAGAGACTAGCAGCGACGCCCTGCGCCGTCCATTTCGCCCGGCGCCCGGTGCGGGAGGGCCCCGCCCGGCCGCGCGGAGACCATCATGCGCCACATCATCTCCATCCTGCTGCAGAACGAGGCCGGCGCGCTCACCCGCGTGGCCGGGTTGTTCTCGACCCGCGGCTACAACATCGAGTCGCTGTCGGTGGCCCCGACCGACCGGCCGACGGTCTCCCGACTGACGCTCGTGACCACGGGCAGCGACGCCGTGATCCATCAGATAGTCAGCCAGCTCCAGAAGCTCGTGGACGTGGTCGCCGTGAGCGACATGACCCGCGGGGAGCACTTCGAGCGCGAGGTCGCGCTGCTGAAGTTCCGGGTTTCGGAACGGGGCATCGACCCCCTGGCGAGGCTCGTCACCGAGATGGACGGCAAGGTCCTCTCCGGCGCCCTGCCGAGCTTCATCGTGGCGATGACCAACAGCGAGGCCGAGATCAATCACTTCATCGGCCAGGCCTCGCAGCACGCGGAGCTGCTCGAAGTAGTCCGCAGCGGCGCACTGGCCATCGGCCAGGGGAAACACACGCTCAGCTTCACGTGAGCAGGTCGATGCGGCTTGTGCCGGCGTTGACGACCGACGTCGGAGACGTCGTGGCGCTCGTCGAGTCCGCGTTCCGGGGCGAGACAAGCCGGGCGGGCTGGACCACCGAGGCGGACCTGCTCGACGGGCGCAGGACCGGCCCTGACGAGATCGAGGCCATCGTCGCCGACCCCGGGCAGCGCATCCTGCTCTTGCGCGATGCCGGGGACGAGCTGGTCGCGAGCGTCGTGCTGAGGCGCGACGGCGACTCGGCCTGGCTCGGCATGCTGGCGATCCGGCCGGTCCTGCAGGGACGCGGCACGGGTCGGGCCATGCTGGCCGCCGCCGAGGGATGGGTCGCAGAGCACTGGGGCGCACGGCGCATGCGCATGACGGTCATCGCCCAGCGTGCCGAGCTGATCGCCTGGTACGAGCGGCGCGGCTATCGCCGCACCGGGGAGACGGCGCCCTTCTTCTACGGCGACCCCCGCTTCGGCCTGCCGAAGCGCGACGACCTGTACTTCGTCGTACTGGAGAAGACGCTCACCGGAATATCAGCCAGCTGAGGTAGATCACCAGGGCGAAGGCGACGGGCAGGATGATGGCCATCGCCACACGCGCAGCCTTCATCATGCCTGCGCTGCGCTCCTGCAGAGCCTCGGCCCGGGCCTGGATGCGCTCGTTTCGTTCGGTCTGCTGCCGGACGAGATCGAACTGGGCGCGCTGGATCTCGATGGCTGCCGCCTGTCGCTCCAGTGCGAGCCGCTGTCCGTCACGGATCTCCCTCAGGAGCGACGTCAGTTCCCCGTCCGCCATGTCAACCCCTGCGCAGCAGGTCGAGTACCTGTCGCGCCGCTCTCAGCCCGCTCAGGTGTGCGCCGTGCAGCGTGCCGTAGGCCGACTGCTCCGTGTGCTCGCCCGCGAACACGATCCGGCCGGCCAGCGGACGGGTCAGGATCTCCCGGGCACCGAATCGGCCCGGCAGGCAGTGCGAGTAGGCGCCGCGGCTGAACGGGTCGGACGACCAGGCGGTTGCCGCGCCCTTGTCGACGTGCTTGCGGACGTCGCTGCCGAACATGCCGACGAGCTCGCCCAACGCGAAATCGAGCGCAGCCTGCTCGCCGGCCGCCTCGAGCTCGTGGGCGAAGGCGCCGGCGGAGGCGCCGACGCAGACCCGCTCGCCCCAGAGGTTGGTGATGTAGGTCATGCCGCGCAGGTCCTCGTGGCGCTGCCGGACGATCTCGCTCGACTCGGTCGGGAACACGTCCTTCTTGAAGCGAAGCGCGACCTTGTTCATGAGCCCGAGCGGCAGGTGGTGGTGCGCCTCGAGCACCTCGGCCGGCAGGTACGGCGAGAACACGAGCGCGCCCTGCGCGATCACCGCGGACGGCACTGCGACGATGACGGCGCGGGCGGAGACCGCTCCGGCCGGCGTCTCGAGCGACACGCCCGGCCCTCCCCAGCGCAGGCGCGACACCGGCGTGCGGAGCCGGACTTCGACGTCGCGGGCGTAGTGGCCGAGCAGCGTGCCGTAGCCCTTCGGGATGAGCAGGTCCTCGCCGGAGTCGTCGAAGTGGAAGCTGTCCAGGGCCGAGAAATTCGAAGGCTCGACGCCCTCCCAGGCGGTCAGCCCGGCGGCCGCAACCGGGTACCAGGGATCCTGGCGGGTGGCGAGGGTCATGGCGGCCTCCGCCGGGACGTCGAGCCCGCGCCGGCCGGCCGCCGCGACCTCGGCCGCCATGCGCTCCCGGAGGGCGCGCAGTCCGGCGGTGGCCGCCTCGCTCATCGGCTGCGAACCCTCGTAGATCCGTTGCGGGTAGCGATCCGGGAAGACCTCGAACCGGTTGGCGCGCGCGTAGGCGACGAACGGATTCACCGCCGAGGCGTGCAGCCAGGAACAGCCGCGGTCCCAGGGCTCGCCGACGCTCGAGGTGTCGGTGTAGGCGCGCCCACCGATGCGCTCGCGTGCCTCGAGCACTTCCACCTTCAGGCCGGCTGCGAGCAGCTCCTTCGCCGCCGACAGACCGGCACCACCGGCGCCGATCACGGCCACGTCGATCGCGGCCGTACGCTGCGCGCGGGCAACGACGGGCAAGGCGAGCGCGGCGGTGGCAGCCCCGGCGGCTGTCAGGAAGCGGCGGCGACCGATGCAGAACTTCGCGCTCACGACGGACCTGCATCCACGGCCGGCAGCGTCGAGACAGCGGCGCGGATGGCGTCGGGCACGGGAACGACCGTCCGCGCGGCCGCGTCGACGTAAACGTGCACGAAGCGCCCGACGGCGGCCGGCTGCTCGTCGTCCTCCCTGAACAGTCCGACCTGGTAGACGATGCTCGACCGGCCGAGCCGCTCGACGCGCAGCCCCGCGTGGATGATCTCGGGGAAACTGAGCTCCTTGAGAAAGCGGCAGCTCGTCTCGGCGACGATGCCGATCTGCGGCAGCTCGCGGATGTCCGTGCCCGTGGCCTCGATCAGCCAGCCGTTCACCGCGGTGTCGAAGTAGGAGTAATAGATCACGTTGTTGACGTGGCCGTAGTGGTCGTTGTCCATCCAGCGCGTCGGGATCGAGCGCACGATGGCATACGCATCGCGCGTCTCCGGGGCGGGGGGCGGCGAGACCTCCATGCAATAATCCTCCGGCACGGCGGTTGCCGTGCAGCCTGCGAGCATACCCTGAGGATTCCCGTCATCGCCATGAAGACCCGCGCCGCGATCCTGTCGGAAATGGCCCTGCCCATGGCCATGGGGCATGAGGGGGCGGGCGTCGTCGAGGCCGTCGGGGAGGAAGTGAGAGACCTGCGCCCGGGCGATCACGTCGTGACCTGTTTCGTCCCCGGCTGCGGCTGCTGCACTCCGTGCAGGCGCGGCCGCCCTGCCCTGTGCAAGCCCGGCATGCGCGCCAATGTCGGCGGCACGCTGCTGTCGGAGCACCTGCGCCTGGAGGACGTCAACGAGGGCTTCGACCGGCTCGCGGCGGCCCAGACGATCCGGCAGGTCGTCGTGTTCGACTGAGGAAGTCGACGATTCCGTTGCCTGCCATCGCATCGAGCGCGATCTTTCTGCTGGCCTGGATGAGCGCCATGACCGTTGCCGCCGACGAACTCCATGTCCTGCTCGACTTCGACACCGCCGCGGAGGCGGAGCTGTTCTCGCCCATCGACGACGCCGTGATGGGCGGCGTGTCGAGCAGTCGACTCGTCGTCGAAGAGCCGGGGATCGCTGTGTTCTCGGGCAACGTCTCGCTCGAGAACAACGGCGGCTTCGCCTCGGTGCGGAGTCTTCCGCGCGACTGGGGCACGGCGGCTGCGCGCGAGTTCGTGCTGCGCGTGCGCGGCGACGGCAAGCGCTACCGCTTCAACGTCCGCACGCCCGACGGTCCGAGCGCCTTCCGATACGAGGCGCCGATCGAGACCACGGCCGGCGCGTGGGCCGAGGTGACGATCCCGATCGAGCGGCTCGAAGCCAAGGCGTTCGGCCGCCGCGTGCCCTTGGTCGGCGCCCCGGATCCGGCGCGCATCCGCTCGCTCGGCTTCATGATCTCCGACAGGCAGGCCGGGCCGTTTCGCCTCGAGATCGACTGGATCGCCTGGAGATAGGGGACATTCCTATTTTCCTTTTTCGCGTAACTCGTTGATGAACGCTGACAGGGCCGGTGGCAGCCAGCGGCTGCGACCCGGCGCACTCATCACCGTGCTCGCCACGATTCAATGACTTGCGGAGAAAAGAAAAATAGGAATGTCCCCTAGTGGGGTCGGTCGCCCTTGTGCGACCAGCGCAACAGCCAGACCGCTGGAATGAGGAGCAGCCCGCCCACGAGAAACGGTGCGTGCGTTCCCATGGCCGTGTAGATCGCCCCGCTCGAGGCCGGACCAACGATGCGGCCGGCAGCGCTTGCGGCCTGCATTGCGCCGAGCGCCGCGCCCTTCTCGCGCGGCTCTGCCTCGAGACTCACCAGGCTCGAGGCGCTGGTGTTGAAGCTTGCGTGGCCGGCCGCGAAGCACGCCGCGCCGATGGCGAGCGCGACGTGATCGCTCGCCATGCCCATGGTGACGTAGCCGACGGCGTGGGCCAGGGCCGATCCGTAGAGCACCCGCTTTTCGCCGAAACGGGACGCCAGCCGGCCGACGACCACGCCCTGCACCGTGACGCCGACGAGCCCCATCGCGAAGAACGCGAGACCGACGTCGCGCGGGGAGAGCCCCAGCACGTCGTGACCCCAGATCGGAAAGATGGTCTGCAGGATCGTGCCACCGATGGATACGAGGAACACGGCACCGATGACGCCGAGCAGCGCGGGCTCGTGCGCGACCGCCGCCAGCGGCGAGCGGAACCCCCGGCCGCCCTCACCCCAGGGCTTGCGCTGCCCGACCGGCAGGCTCTCCTTCAGAAACACCAACGTACCGATGAAGGCGAGCGTGCTGAGGCCCGCGGCAACGAGCGCGGGAGTCTGGAAGTTCATGGTCGCAGGATCGTCGCCGCCGAGCAGGCCACCGATCAGCGGCCCGAACATGAACCCGAGACCGAAGGCAGCGCCGATCAGCCCGAGTCCCTTCGCCCGGCTGCTCGGGTCGGTCACGTCGGCGCCGTACGCGAACGCCGTCGAGATGTTGCCGGACATGAGGCCGGACAGCACGCGCGAGCCGATCAGCATGCCGAGCGTGTCGGCGAAGGCGAGCCAGACGTAGCCGACCACAGACCCGACGAGACTGACGAGCAGCACGGGCCGGCGGCCGATCGCATCGCTGAGCCTCCCCCAGAACGGCGTGGCGATGACCTGCGCCAGCGCGTAGACGCCTGCGCCCCCGAAGGTGATGAGCCAGGGATCCGCGCCCATGCGCTCGGCCACGAACGGGAACAGCGGCACGATGATGCCGAACCCCAGCAGATCGATGAACACGATCAGGAACAGCGTGAGCAGCGCTTTCATCGATCCTCGACCGGGACTGTGAATGCGCCCGAATGGGGCGCGACGGGCCGCTATTCTGCCCGGAAGGCGCCCTGCGTGCTCAAGGAGTAAGGACGGTGGATCCTGTCGTCCGGCGGCTCTCGAGCGCCTCGTGTGCCACGGCGGCGTCAGACAGCGGGAAGCGCTGGCCGATCCGGACCTTGACGGCGCCTGCCGCGATCACGCCGAACAGCTCGCGGGCCGCCGCGACGAGGTCCCGCCGCCGTGCGATGTAGTGGAACAGGGTCGGCCGAGTCAGGAAGAGCGAGCCGCGCTTGGCGAGCTCGAGCGGTGCAATCGGCGGCACGGGGCCCGAGGCGTTGCCGTAGGTGACCATCATCCCGAGCGGGCGCAGGCAGTCGAGCGAGGCGAAGAACGTGTCCTTGCCGACCGAGTCGTACACGACGGGCACGCCCTTCCCGTCCGTGATCTCGCGGACCCGGGCCGCGAGATCCGCGCGCCCGAGCAGGATGGTGTGGTGCGCCCCGTGCTCCCGCGCGAGCTCGGCCTTCTCGCCCGATCCCGTGACCGCGATGACTTGCGCGCCGAGGTGGTTCGCCCACTGCACGGCGATCAGGCCGACGCCGCCCGCAGCCGCGAGTATCACCACGGTATCCCCCTTCCTCACGCGGTAGGTTCGACGGAGCAGATACCAGGCCGTCAGCCCTTTGAGCATCGCCGCCGCCGCCTCGTCGTCCGAAACGCCGTCCGGGACCTTCACGACCCGCTCGGCAGGCATGACGCGATCACTCGCGTACGCGCCCGTGCTCGTGTGCACGTAGGCGACGCGGTCGCCTTCGCGCAGCTGCCGGACGCCGGGCCCCACCTCGGCGACCACGCCCGCCGCCTCGCGGCCGAGTCCGCCCGGCAACGCGACCGGATAGAGCCCGGTCCGGTCGTAGATGTCGATGAAGTTGAGGCCGACCGCCGTCTGGCGGATGCGCACCTCACCCGGACCGGGGCTCGGGATCTCGAGCTGCTCGAGCCTCAGCACCTCCGGGCCGCCGTGCTGATAGATCCGGATGGCGTAGGTCATGACCGTCGCTCCCTGGGTAGGACCGCTACGTTAGCGCGCGGTCCCGAGGCCGGCATTACGGACAAGCGCAGG
>LJNS01000057.1 GCA_001303245.1 Gammaproteobacteria bacterium SG8_30 | reverse complement strand
TTCATGGCCGAGCCTTACCCGGCGCTGGCGACGCGCCGTGATCGACTCGAACGCCTCGAGCGGGCGCTTCGCCGGCACGAGGCAGAGATCACGGAAGCCATCTCGGGCGACTTCGGCCATCGCTCGCCGGAGGAGACCCTGCTCTTCGAGCAGTTCATCTGCATCGAGGGCATTCGCCACGCGCGCGCGCGGCTGCGCAGGTGGATGCGACCTACGCGGCGCAGCGTCGCCTGGTGGAGCCTGCCGGGACGGGCCCGGATCCGTTACCAGCCGAAGGGAGTGGTCGGCGTCATCGTGCCGTGGAACTACCCGCTGTCTCTGGCGGTGGGACCGATGATTCCCGCGCTCGCGGCGGGCAACCGCGTCATCGTGAAGATGTCCGAGTTCACGCCCCGACTGGGTGCACTGCTTGCCCGTGTCGTGGCGGAGTGCTTCGACCCTGCCGAACTGAGCGTCGTCAACGGCGGCATCGAGGTGGCGAAAGGCTTCACTTCCCTGCCCTTCGATCACTTGCTGTTCACGGGCTCGACCCCCGTGGGGCGCGACGTGATGAGAAGCGCCAGCGCCAACCTGACGCCTGTGACGCTCGAACTGGGAGGCAAGTCGCCCGTCGTCGTCGGCGAGGACTTCGACCTGCGCGAGGCCGCGAGCCGGGTCGTCCACGGCAAGCTCGCCAACGGCGGGCAGACGTGTATCGCCCCGGACTACGCGCTGGTCCCCGCAGGATCGGTCGACGAGTTCATCGCGGCCTGCCGCAGGTCGACGGTCGAGCTGTATCCCACGCTCGCGGACAATACCGACTACACGTCGATCATCAACGAGCGCCACTTCGACCGGCTGTGCGACTACGTCGAGGAGGCTCGGCGTCTCGGCGCCACCGTGCACGAACTGCACCCGGACGCGAGCGTTCCCGAGCGCCGCCGGTTTTCGCCGGTTGCGCTGAGCGGGGTCACGGGAGAGATGCGCGTAATGCGGGAAGAGATCTTCGGACCGATCCTGCCGGTGCTTCCCTACGGCACTGTCGATGAGGCGATCCGCATCATCCGCGGGCGCTCTCATCCGCTGGCCCTGTACTACTTCGGCGGAGGTGCTGCACTCGAGCGTGTGCTACGCGAGACGATCTCCGGTGGCGTCACAGTCAACAACACGCTCCTGCACTTCGCGCAGGAGGACCTGCCCTTCGGCGGAGTGGGGCCCAGCGGCATCGGCGCCTATCACGGCTCAGAGGGCTTCCGCACCTTTTCGAACGCCAAGCCGGTCTTCCACGACAATCGCCTGAGCGGCTCGGCCCTGCTGCGGCCTCCCTATGGCCGGCTGTTCCGCATCGTCACGCGCCTGCTGTATCGCTGACGGCTTGCGGACGGCCGTGGACGACTGGGACCTGCCCGCTCCGCACGTGCATGCGGTCGTCGCCGGCAGCGATGACATCGACGGCTATGGGCATGTCAACAACGCCGTGTACCTTAAGTGGCTCGACGAGACGGCCTGGTCCCACTCGACCGCGCTCGGCCTGTCCCCCGAGGCCTGCATCGGGGCACGCCGCGGCATGGCGGTGCTGCGCTCGCAGCTGCACTACCTCGCGCCTGCCCTCGAGTCGGACCGGCTCGAGGTCGGCACGTGGATCGTCGGCACGGACGGCCGCCTGCGGTGTGACCGGCGTTTCCAGGTCCGGCGACTCGCGGACGGCCGCACGCTGCTGCGGGCGCTTCTTCACTACGTCTGCATCGACCTCGACTCAGGCCGCGCCCGACGCATGCCGCCGGAGTTCGTGGCGCGATATCGACCGCTTCCGGAGGTGCTCGTCTCGCTCGAGGCGCAGCCCGAACCGTTCGCGCCCGGCGTCGAGCCGCGCTAGACCCGCGCGGCCCATCCGGCCGACGCCTGCCGCAGCAGCTCGCTCACCTCCTCGTCCTGCGTCTGCCCGAAGTCCTCGTACCACTGGCCGACCGCCATGAACAGGGACGGCCGCTCCAGGCACACCAGCTCGTCGGCGAGCGCTTCGAGGTGCCGGCACGTATCGGGCGGCCCGACCGGCACTGCCACGACGATCCTCTCCGCCCCTGCGACCCGCAGAGCCTTGACGGCGGCCTTCATCGAGGAGCCCGTAGCCAGACCGTCGTCGACGACGATGACGGTGCGGCCACCCAGGGGAATGGCCGGCCGCCCGCTCCGGTAGGCCCGCTCCCGGCGCTCGAGCTCCGCGAGCTCCTGCTCACGTACCCGCGCGAGCGCTTCGTCGGCATCCCGCATGCCCGCCAGGACGGACTCGTTGCGCACCAGCACGTCGCCGGAAGCGATCGCTCCCATGGCCAGCTCGGGCTGCCAGGGCACGCCGAGCTTGCGGACGACGAAGACATCGAGCGGCGCCCCGAGTGCCTTCGCGACTTCGTATGCCACCGGCACCCCTCCCCTGGGCAGTCCCAGCACCACCGGGTCACGCGCCTTGAAGGATTCGAGCGCCCGTGCAAGGGCCTGTCCTGCCTCCCTGCGGTCGGAAAAGACACGCATCCTGTTCCTACCCCTTCAATACGATGACGGGCTCGAGACGAGCCACCCGTCGGGCCAGCCCCGCGGCGTCGGCGACCTGCACGACACGCGTGACATCCTTGTATGCACCGGGTGCTTCCTCCGCGACCCCGCGCAAGGACGGGCTCTTCACGACGATGCCCCTTTCGGCCATGTCCTCGACGACGGAGCGTCCCTTCCAGCGACGCGCCGCCTGGTGGCGCGACATGGCCCGGCCCGCGCCGTGGCAGGCCGAACTGAATGCCAGCTGCTCGCCGGCGTCCGTTCCCGCCAGGACGTACGAGGACGTTCCCATGGAGCCGCCGATCAGCACCGGCTGGCCGGCCGGGCGAAAGACTTCGGGAACCGCGGGGTTCCCCGGACCGAAGGCCCGCGTCGCGCCCTTGCGGTGTACGTACAGCTTTTTCCGTGTGCCGTCGTCGGCGTCGTGCACTTCCTCCTTGCAGATGTTGTGGGACACGTCGTAGAAGACGCGAAGCCGCGCTCCCGGCAGCATCCTCTCGAAGGATTCGCGCGTGAGCTGCGTCAGGATCTGCCGGTTGGCGAGGGCACAGTTCATCGCGGCCCTCATGGCCCCCAGGTACCGTCCTCCGAGTGCGGACTCGATCGGTGCACAGGCGAGCTCGCGATCGGGCAGGTCCAGCCCGAAGTCCGGCGCCGCCACGACCATCTCGCGCAGGAACTCCGTCCCCACCTGGTGCCCGAGTCCGCGCGAGCCGCAGTGGATGCTGACGACGAGGTCGCCGACGCCGAGCCCGAAGACGGCGGCGGCCTTCGCATCGTACAGCTCGGCCACCTCCTGCAACTCGAGATAGTGATTCCCGGACCCGAGCGTCCCCATTTCGTCCCGCTGACGGCGCCTCGCCTGCGAGGAAATGGCCTCCGGCAAGGCATCTTCGACCCTGCCGCCATCCTCGCAGTGCTCCAGGTCGGCGGGCTCTCCCCACCCTCGCTGTACGGCCCAGTGCGCCCCGCCCGTCAACATGCGATCGAACTCTGCCTCGTCGAGGCGAATTCGGCCCGTGCTCCCGACGCCGGCCGGAATCTGCCGGCTCAACTCGTGGGCCAAGCCCTCCTTGATCGGCTCGACATCCTTCCGTCGCAGGCCCGTCTGTAGAGTCCGGACGCCACAGGAGATGTCGAATCCGACGCCGCCGGCCGATACGACGCCGCCGTCACCCGGATCGAACGCCGCCACTCCACCGATGGGAAAACCATAGCCCCAGTGAGCGTCCGGCATCGCCATGGCGGCATGGACGATTCCCGGCAGGCTCGCGACGTTGACCAACTGCTCGCCGACCTTGTCGTCCATGTCCTTCAGCAGGTCTTCGTCCGCGTAGAGAAGGGCCGGCACCCTCATGGCGCACGACCTGGGAAGAGCCCAGCAGTACTCGGAGTGTCTCTCGAAACGGCTCAACTCCATGTCCATCTCCCGGCGTGCGGCCCGCGCAAGTCCTACACGTCCACGACGCATTGGGCGACCCAGGTACCGTCCTCGCCCCGGTGGACGTCCAGGGCCGTGAGCGTGGCTCCTTTCACTTCGACCGCCGGCTGATGCCGTCGAACGTCGACGCGCTCGCCCCGGACACGTGCCCGCAGCACGGAGCCCTCGCACTCCACCTCGAAGCCGGAGAACAGCATGCGCCGCGTCGCCATCTCGTAGACGAGTGAGTTCAGCCAGTCCACGAGCAGCAGCTCGGGCGTGGGCGCCCGGCACAGGATCTCGATTGCATCGGTCTGCCGGACCGCTTCGGGATCCGTCACGACCGCCGTCATCGCCGTCGCCGCGGCTGAGAGCGCGCCGGCGAGCGTGGCACCGCGACCGCGGACGCCGATGTCCGCGCCGTGCGCGAAGTGCTCCCAGGCCTGCGCCATTGCGTCGTCCGCAAGGACCCGCCATCCGATGGCGGTCGCATCGAGTGTCCTGCGGCAGGCGTTCGGCTGCAACCGTGAAACTACAGAGTTCCGGCGCAGAAAGCCCCTCGACCTCGTCTGCGGCGGCGCTCGCCCGACGCCGGGCCGTCCCCGCCGAGCGGCAATCTGCTCAACTCATGTAGAGTCCGCCGTTCAGCGAGAAGTCGGCCCCCGTCGCGAATGCCGATTCGTCCGACGCCAGCCAGGCCACGATTGATGCGATCTCGTCCGGCTCGCCGAGGCGCTTCACCGGGATCGTCGCCACGATCTTCTCCAGCACCTCCGGCTTGACCGCGCGGACCATGTCGGTCCCGATGTATCCCGGCGATACCGTGTTGACGGTGATCCCCTTGGAGGCGACCTCCTGCGCGAGTGCCATCGTGAATCCGTGTATCCCCGCCTTGGCGGTCGAGTAGTTGGTCTGGCCGAACTGGCCCTTCTGGCCGTTGACCGAGGAGATGTTGATGATGCGGCCCCACCCGCGATCCAGCATGTCGTCGATCACCTGCTTGGTGACGTGGAACAGGCTGTTGAGGTTGGTCTCGATCACGAGGTGCCACTGCTCGGAGGTCATCTTGCGGAAGACGACATCCTTCGTGATTCCGGCATTGTTGACCAGCACCTCGATGGGTCCGTGCTCGGCCTTCACGGCATCGAATGCCGCCTTGGTCGAGTCCCAGTCCGCTACGTTTCCCTCGGACGCATGAACTTCGAGGCCGTCGGCGCGCATCTGCTCGAGCCACTTCTGCTTGCGGGGCGACCCCGGCCCGCAGCCGGCCACCACCCGGTAGCCCTCGTGACACAAACGGCGCGTTATCGCGGAGCCGATGCCGCCCATGCCGCCCGTTACGTAGGCCAGCCTGCCCTTGCCGGTCATAGGAGTTCCCCCGTTCAGATATTCTGATTTCGACCTTCCACATAATCCGATCCCCGACGAGGGTCAACCGGACTTTGGTCGGGAAGCCGAGGACGGGCGTGGCGTTTCAGTCTCGCGGCGGCCGCAGCAGGCGCCAGAGTGCAAGCAGCAGTATCGCGAGAAGGACCAGAAGCGCCAGTCGCGTCATGTCAGTCCGCCTGCGCCAGTATCTGCTCCGCCAGCTCGCGGCCATTGCGGGTGCAGTCGTTCATGGCGATGCCGTGATAGGCATTGCACACGGCATGCAGACCGGGGCGCCGGCCGAGCAGATCGAAGATCGCGCCGACCCGATCCATGTGGCCGATGACATAGTGGGGAATGCCCCTTTCCCAGCGTCGCACGAAGGTCACATCGGGCGCCGTCTCTACTCCCATGACCTGCTCCAGGCCGCGCAGCGCCGTAGCGACGAGGCCTTCGTCGTCCTGGTCGGCGAGCTCGGGGTTCCGCTGGCCTCCGATCATCGCTCGCACCGCCTTGCAGCCTGCCGGCGCACGATCCGGAAAGATGCTCGAGTCCCACAGGATGCCCAGCACCGGTGCCCTGGCTGCGGTCGTCGTCAGCACGCCGAAGCCGTCCAGCGGATGCTCCAGGCCGCGGTAGCCGAGGCCGACCACCGCGATCGGCGTGTACTCTATGCCGCGCATGAGGCGGGCAATCTCCGGCTCCGTGCCTGCCAGCATCGCAGCGGCAGCATGCGCCTGCGCACCGATTACGACGTGGTCGAAGCTCTCCGACGAGCTTCCCGCCTCGACTCGCCAGCGACTCCCATCCTTCGCGATGCGCTCGACCGGCTGCCCGAGGCGCCAGTCTCCGTCGATGCACTGCCGGAGGTGGTGGATCAGCGTCCCGACGCCACCGTTGAAGCTCATCAGGACGCCCCCGGGACCGGCGCTCTTCTTGCGCCTGGCCAGCATGCCGCGGAACAGGCCGCCGTGCTCGCGTTCCAGGCTCACGACCAGCGGAAAGGCGGCATTCACCGACACCTTGGCGGGTGTGGTCCCGTATATGCCGGCGGTCATGGCGTCGAGAAAGACGTCCGTCAGGCCCTTTCCCACCCGCCTGTAGCCGAACTGCTGCAGGGTCTCCTCGCTCCCGTCGCGACGAGGCCGGACGAACCACTCTCCCGCCACGCGCAGCTTCTGCGGCCAGGTGAGCAGGCGGGTCGCGAGGAATGCCTGCGGCGACTCGGGCAAGCGGTGGAGCCGGCCGTCGTAGATGAAGCGCTTGCGCGCAAGGTCCGAGCTCGGCATCAGCAGATGCTGCGCCCCGCAGTCGTCGACCAGCCGCAGGCTGTCCGGCTTGTTCGTCAGGAACCCGTTGCCGCCGGCTTCGAAGCGGAAACCCTCGACCGTCACGGTCTGCATCGTGCCGCCCGGAGCATCGCCGGCGTCGAAGATCGTCAGCTCCCACTGCGGGCGGGCGCGCTTGAGATAGAAGGCGGTGGTCAGGCCGCTGATCCCGGCCCCGGCGACGGCGATTCTCATGGCGCGAAGTCTAACGGCACGTCGCCTTTCGCGTCTCCGTAGCTCCCACGAACTTCGACTCGTGCGCCGTACTGGACAGCCGGTGGTGCTGGAAGAAGGGGCGCCCGCGTCGGCGGCGCGGGCGCCAGGGCCGGCCGATCTGCAGGGACCGGCCTACGGGCAGCTGCCCACCTGCTGCGCGGGGTCACCGGTGCAGCCGAGCGCCTGCCAGTCGATCACGTCGGAGAAGTGGCAGTCTTCGCAGCCGTTGTTGCGACCGAGCGCCTGCTCCGCCGGCGCCACTTCGTGGTTGACCGAGAGCAGCATCTCGGTCTCCGCGAAGACGTACGTGCCGGGCGTGTAGACCTGTTCGGTGTAGAGCGCCCCGTCCTGGAGCGCGAGGTCCCAGTCGTACGCCACCCAGTACGGGTTCGGGCCGCCCTTCAGGCCGAACAGATGCGGGACGATGAACTTCCAGGTGTCGGTGCCCGCGTCGTACGCGGCCGCCTGGTCGCCGATCATCTTCTTGAAGGGATAGATCTTCGCGCCGGGCGTGAAGCGGTCGGCCGCGGGCTCGGCGAGCACCGCCGGTGCGGTCGCCGGGAAGGTGTCGTTCACGCCGATCAGCGCCTTTCTCCACTTCCCGTCGAAGTAGCGCAGTTCCGGCCGCACGTTCTTCTTCCAGACGAAGGAGCCCTTCATCTTGTCGTAGTCCGGCCGTTCCGTCTCCGGATCGATCACGGGACGGGCACGCGGTCCGCATCGCCGGCCTCCGACCAGTACCACTCGGTCTTGGTCGCGACCTTCCGCGCGATCGCAGGGATGTGGCAGACCTGGCGGGCCAGCGCCGTGTGCGAATTGACGAGATTCTGCGCTGACGTGCCGGCGCGGATTCCGGCGGCACCGCCGTGGCAATCCTCGCACGTCCTGAGGTCGCCCTCTTCGATCGAGTGATAGGGCATGCCGCCGATGCCGAGGGAGACGAGCCTGTCGTCGGCATCCCGCTTCACGCCATGGCAGCGGACGCAACTGAAGTCCAGGCTGTCGGTGCCCATGTGCACGTCGAACTCGGCCGTGGTTGCAATCAGGTCGGTCGACAGGTCGCCGTGCTTGACGTTGTCGCCGCCGCCCACGGCCAGGACCAGCCGGTTGGCGTCTCGCCGGACTCGCGGTGCCTTCCCTCATGCACTCGACTCGGTCCCGGTCGAGATCGTATTAGATCTTTCTAATTTGTTGGCGCAATGCGCAAAGACCTACTCAAGAGTAAGTAGGGACCGAAGGTCGTGTAGAGCACGCTGCGGTGACGGCAAACAGGCTATCGGGAGGATTTGGTCGGAGCGCCGAGATTCGAACTCGGGACCCCTTGCACCCCATGCAAGTGCGCTACCAGGCTGCGCCACGCTCCGACCGGGAAACCACAGCGGTCACGGGTGGGGTCAGCCCGTCACCGAAAGAAACAAAATGATAGCCGATGAAGCGCCCTCAAGTCGCGCGCCGGTCAACGGCGCAGGATCTTGAGGATCTCCTCCAGTTCGAGCCGTACCTGACGCACCACCTGGTGACTGTGGGAGATGTCCTCCCGCGCCTCGTCGCCTTCCAGCTTGTTCCGGGCTCCGCCGATGGTGAAGCCCTCGTCATACAACAGGGCGCGGATCTGGCGGATGATGATCACGTCCTGCCGCTGGTAGTAGCGCCGGTTGCCGCGACGCTTGACCGGCCTCAACTGAGGGAACTCCTGCTCCCAGTACCGCAGCACGTGTGGCTTGACTCCGCAAAGCTCGCTCACCTCGCCGATGGTGAAGTACCGCTTGGCGGGGATCGGCGGGAGTTCGTTATTGTGGCTTGGTTCCAGCATATGCCTCGACCCTGGCCTTCAGCTTCTGCCCGGGACGAAACGTCACGACGCGACGGGCAGAGATCGGGATCTCCTCGCCGGTCTTCGGATTGCGCCCCGGTCGCTGGTTCTTGTCGCGGAGGTCGAAGTTCCCGAAGCCGGAGAGCTTGACCTGCTCTCCCGTCGCTAGCGATGCGCGAATCTCCTCGAAGAAGAGGTCCACCAGTTCACGGGCCTCACGCTTGTTGAGGCCGAGCTGGTCGAACAACGCTTCGGCGATTTCGGCTTTGGTCAAGGCCATCCGGTCTATTCCCTGATCGTGGCGTTGTGATCGTTCTTTAGCCGCGCCACTACGGCCGCTACCATAACATCGGCGTCCGTGTCGGTAAGCGTGCGAGAAGTTTCCTGCAAAATCAAGCCTAAAGCCACGCTTTTTGCCCCGGGTTCTATGCCCTTGCCCCGGTATATGTCGAATACCCGCAACTCGACCAGCCTTTCTCCCGCCGCGGACAGCACGCTTTCCCTGATTTTATCGATTGGAACGGAATCGGAAACCACTACCGCCAGGTCGCGCCTGATGGCCGGGAAACGTGAAACCTCATGGAAAACAGGAAGTTCGGAGCTAAAGCTTGGAGCATAGTCGAGTTCAAACAGAACGGGAGCCGACTTCAACTCGAGCGTCCTGCAAAGTTCAGGGTGCAGTTCGCCCAGCAATCCCAGAACGGTCGAACCATGCGTGATACGCGCAGTGCGTCCGGGGTGCAGGCAATGCACCTGCGCGGGCTCGAAGCGCAGGTGCCGTCTGCCGGTCAGACCGAGGAGTGCCTCGACGTCGCCCTTTACGTCGAAGAAATCCACGCCCCGTGACGGCAGGCCCCACTGCTCGGGATAAGCCTCGCCCCACGCGAGCCCCGCGAGTGAAAGCCGCTCGTGCAGTAGCCCACGCTCTACCGGAAAGCGGGCGCCCAGTTCGAACAGCCGGACTCGTCCCTGCTGGCGTCGTACGTTGTCGAGCAACACGCGGCACAACCCGGGCCAGAGTGAGCGGCGCATCGCGCCCATGTCCGAGGCGATCGGATTCGACAACTCCAGCAACTCCGCTTCGGGCTCGAATCGCCTCTGCATGGCGGCGTCGACGAAGCTGTAGGTGATCACCTCCTGGTAGCTGCGGTCGGCGAGCAGCGTACTCGCCCGCTCGCGCGGCGTGACGAGCTCGGTCGCCGGACCGGGCAACTGCGGCACTGGCGCATCGGCCGCCGGAATCGCATCGTAGCCGTAGACCCTCGCGATCTCCTCGGTCACGTCCTGCTCGATCGCGATGTCGAAGCGGTAGCTCGGCGCCGTCAGCCTCATCTCCGGGCCCTCGCGCTCCACGCGCATGCCCAGGCGCAGCAGGATGGACTCGATCTCGGCGTCCGGAATCCGAACGCCGAGCAGCCGACCCACGCTCGCGGGCGACACCTGCACCACGGCACGCGGGGGCAGGTCCGTCACACTCTCCGTCACGATCAACGGCCCCGGCTTGCCGCCTGCCATCGAAGTCAGCAACGACGTGGCCCGCTCGGCCGCGCGCTCCTGCAGCGTGGGGTCCACGCCGCGCTCGAAACGCTGGGAGGCGTCCGTCTGCATGCCGAAGCGCCTCGCCCTGCCGGCAATCGCAGCGGGCGCGAAGAACGCAGCCTCGAGGAACACGTCCGTCGTGTCTTCCGCGATACCGCTCTTTTCGCCGCCCATGACGCCCGCGATGCCGACCGGCGCGCTGCGGTCGGCAATCACGAGCACGTCCGGGTGGAGCTCGACGTCCGAGCCGTCCAGAAGCTCGAGCCGCTCGCCGCTGCGGGCGAAGCGCACATCGATGTGGTGGTCGAGACGGCGCAGATCGTAGGCGTGCATCGGCTGGCCCAGCTCGAGCATGACGTAGTTGGTGACGTCGACGACCGGGCTGACGGAGCGCAGCCCGGCCCGCCGCAGCCTCTCGACCATCCACAGCGGCGTCTTCGCATCCGGCCGGATGCCCCGGATCACGCGGCCCGCGAATCGCGGGCAGGCCGCGGAGTCCACGAGCCGAACGTCGAAGCACCCGTCGATCGCGGCCGGAACCGGCTCCATGCCGACCCCCTCGAGGGGTTCGCCACTGAGAGCCGAGACCTCGCGCGCAATCCCGAGGATGGACAGCGCATCGCCGCGGTTCGGCGTCAGGCTGAGCTCGAGCACGGCGTCGTCCAGCGCCAGCGCGTCGCGCAGGTCCTCGCCGACCGTCAATGAGTCGGGAAGGTCGAGGATGCCCTCATGACTCTCTCCCAGACCAAGTTCGCGAGCGGAGCAGAGCATGCCGAGCGACTCCACTCCGCGCAGCCTGGCCTTGCCTATCTTCTGTCCGCCCGGCAATTCGGCGCCGACCTTTGCGAAAGCGGTGAGCATTCCAGCGCGCGCGTTTGGTGCGCCGCAGACGACCTGCACGGGCTCCCCGTCGCCGCCGTCGACGAGGCAAAGCGACAGCTTCTCGGCGCGAGGAAGCGCATTGCACTCGAGCAGGCGGGCGACGACGACACCCGAAAAGTCCGGTGCAGCGGCCTCGACGCCCTCGACCTCGAAGCCGGCCATCGTCAACCGGTGTGCCAGGGTACGGGTGTCCCAGTCGGGTCGCACCCACTCCGCCAGCCATTCAGTGCTGATCCTCAAGGCCTCACCCCCGGTTGAACTGTCGCAGGAACCGCAGGTCGTTCTCGAAGAACAACCGCAGATCGGTGACCGCATACCGCAGGAAGGCCATGCGGTCGATACCGAGGCCGAAGGCGTAACCCTGCCAGCGCTCTGGATCGACGCCGCAGGCGGCCAAAACGTTGGGGTGCACCATGCCGCAGCCGAGCACCTCGAGCCAGCCGGTCTGCTTGCATGCGCGGCAGCCGGCGCCGTCGCAGTGGACGCACTGGATGTCCACCTCCGCGGAAGGTTCCGTGAAGGGGAAGTAAGACGGCCGGAAGCGCAGGTCCCGCGGTCGTTCGAAGAATGCCTCCACGAAGTGGGCCAGTACGGCCTTGAGATGGGCGAAGCTGATCCCCTCGTCGACGACGAGCCCCTCGACCTGGTGGAACATGGGTGTGTGCGTCATGTCCGAGTCGCAGCGGTAGACGCGACCGGGGGCGATGATTCGCAGCGGCACGCCGGACTTGCGCAAGGCGCGGATCTGAACGGGCGACGTGTGAGTCCGCAGAAGGCGCCCATCGGGAAAGTAGAAGGTGTCGTGCATGGCGCGCGCCGGGTGGTCGGCCGGGATATTGAGCGCCTCGAAGTTGTGGAAATCGTCCTCGACTTCCGGCCCCTCCGCCACCGAGAAGCCCGCCTGCCGGAAGATCTCCTCGATGCGCAGGCGCGTGCGCGTCACCGGGTGCAATCCTCCCTGTCGCTGGCCACGGCCCGGCGCCGTGACGTCGATGGTGCCTGCCGCCAGCTCCCGGTCGAGTTCCGCGCGCTCGAGTTCTGCCCGGCGCGCCTCGATGGCTGCCGCCAGTTGGTCCTTCGCCTCGTTGATCCGCGCACCGACAGCCCGCCGCTCTTCCGGCGACAGGCCTCCCAGCTGTTTGAGCATGGAAGTGATCGAGCCCTTCTTGCCGAGCAGGGTCACCCGCACGGCGTCCAGCTGCGCGACGTCCGCGCTGGCACCCACCCGGGCCAGCGCCTCTTCGGTCAGCGACTCGAGATCCTGCACGCCATCCCTCCCTCGGAACAAGAGCGGGCGCCGGACCCGAAGGCCCGGCGCCCGCGCATGATCGCCTCGTTCCGTCCGAGCGGTTACTGGGCCGCGAGCGCCGCCTTCGCCTTTTCCGCGATGGCGCCAAACGCAGTGATGTCGTGTACCGCCAGGTCGGCGAGCGCCTTGCGGTCCACCTCGATCCCGGCTGCCTTGAGGCCCGCCATCAGACGGCTGTAGGACAGCTCGTAGCTCCGCGCCGCAGCATTGATCCGCTGGATCCAGAGCGCGCGGTAGTCGCGCTTCTTGAGCCGCCGCCCCGCGTAGGCATACTGCCCGGCCTTGATGACGGCCTGTTTGGCGACCCGATAGACCTTGCGGCGGGCGTTGTAGTAGCCCTTTGCCTTCTTGAGCACCTTCTTGTGGCGTCGACCTGCGATGACGCCGCGCTTGACCCGTGCCATGTCTCAATCCTCCTGTTGGCGGCTGTCAGTGGTTCGGGAGCAACTGCTCGAGTCGTCCCACGTCCGTCTCGTGCACCAGCTTGCTGGTACCGAGTTGCCGCTTCCGCTTGCTCGGCTTCTTGGTGAGGATGTGGCGCCGGTGCGCCTGGGCGCGCTTGAAGCCGCTGGCGGTCTTGCGAAAGCGCTTCGCCGCGGCCCGGTTGGTCTTCAACTTGGGCATCTCTTCAACTCCTGTTATGACCTCTTCACACCGCTCTCGCGGGCTGGAGGCGTATCGGCGGCAAGCCGCCGGTCACTTCTATGAGGAGAGCGGAACCCCTCCGCTCACCTCTTCTTCGGCGAGATGATCATGACCATCTGCCGCCCCTCCATCGAGGGGTGCTGCTCCACCTGGCCGTGCTCGGCGAGATCCGCCACGAGCCTGTCGAGCAGCTTCCGGCCCAGCTCCGTATGGGCCATCTCGCGGCCGCGGAACCTGAGGGTTACCTTGGCCTTGTCGCCGTCGGTCAGGAACCGCACCAGGTTTCGCAGCTTCACCTGGTAGTCAGCCTCGTCTGTTCCCGGCCGGAACTTCACTTCCTTGACCTGGATCTGTTTCTGCTTCCGCTTCGCCGAGTGCGCCTTCTTGTTCTGTTCGAACAGGAACTTGCCGTAGTCCATGATCCTGCAGACGGGCGGCTCGGCGGTCGGCGAAACCTCCACGAGATCCATGTCCGCCTCCGAGGCCAGCTGCAGCGCCTCGTCGCGACTGATAACGCCCACCTGGGAACCGTTGGCGTCGATAACGCGCAGCTGTGGCGCTACGATCTCGTCATTGCGCCGAGTGCGCTTGGTGGTTGAAATACTTCATTCCTCCAACAAATTATGGCCGCGGCTAACCGCTTCCCGGGTGATCTGCGCCGCCACCTCGCCGAGGGGCATGGCGCCGAGATCTTTCCCGGAGCGCGTGCGCACGGCCAAAGACCCTGATGCCGCCTCGCGGTCCCCTACGACCAGCAGGTAGGGGACGCGAGCCAGCGTGTGCTCGCGGATTTTAAAGCCCACTTTCTCGTTCCGCAAGTCAATTTCCGTGCGAACCCCCTGATTCTTAAGGGATTCCACGGCGCCTTTCACGTATGCCTCCTGTCGCGAGGTGATGTTCATCACGACGGCCTGTACCGGGGCCAGCCAGACGGGCAACCGGCCGGCATAGTGCTCGATCAGGATTCCTATGAAGCGCTCGAAGGATCCCAGGATCGCCCGGTGAAGCATCACCGGATGCTTGCGGCTGCCGTCCTCGTCGACGTACTCCGCGCCGAGGCGGGCCGGCAGGTTGAAGTCCAGCTGCAGCGTGCCGCACTGCCAGTCGCGCCCGATGGCGTCCCGAAGCACGAACTCGAGCTTGGGACCGTAGAACGCCCCCTCCCCCGGGTTCATCGTGTAGTCGAGGCCGGTCGCCTCGACGGCCTGCCTCAAGGCTGCCTCCGCCCTGTCCCACACGTCGTCGCTCCCGGCCCGCTGGGGCGGCCGGTCGGCGAACTTCACGTGCACGTCCTTGAATCCGAAGTCGGCGTACATCTCCATCAGGAGGCTGCAGAAGGCGGACGTCTCCGACCCGATCTGGGTCTCCGTGCAGAAGATGTGCGCATCGTCCTGGGTGAACGCGCGCACCCGCATCAGCCCGTGCAGCGCCCCCGACGGCTCGTTGCGATGGCAGGAACCGAACTCGGCGATCCGCAGCGGCAGGTCGCGATAGGACTTGATGCCCTGCCTGTAGATCAGCACGTGTCCCGGGCAGTTCATCGGCTTGACGGCGAGGGTCCGGCCCTCCGACTCCGCGATGAACATGTTCTCCGCGTAATTCTCCCAGTGGCCGCTCTTCTCCCAGAGGCTGCGGTCGACCAGTACCGGTGTCTTCACCTCCTGGTAGCCTGCCGCGGCGACCTTGTCGCGGACGTATTGTTCGATCGTCCGCCACAGCGTATGGCCCTTTGGGTGCCAGAACACGCTGCCGACGGCCTCGTCCTGCTGGTGGAAGAGCCCGAGTTCCCGTCCGAGACGCCGGTGATCCCGCTTTTCCGCCTCTTCCAGGCGGTGCAGGTACTGCTTGAGCTGCTTTTCGTCCGGCCAGGCCGTACCGTAGACCCGCTGCAACATCTCGTTGCTGGAGTCGCCCCTCCAGTAGGCGCCTGCAAGCTTCATCAGCTTGAATGCGCCGAGCTTGCCGGTGCTCGGGACGTGCGGACCGCGGCACAGGTCCTCCCAGTCTCCCTGCCCGTAGAGCGAGATGTCCTCGTTCGCCGGAATCGACTCGATGATTTCGGCCTTGTAGATCTCCCCGATGGACCTGAAGTGGGCCGCCGCCTGGTCCCGCGGCAGCACGCGCCGCCGGACCGGCATGTCGGCCTTGGCCAGTTCGTGCATTCGAGCCTCGAACTTCTCGAGGTCCTCGGGCGTGAACGGCCGCTTGTAGGCAAAGTCGTAGTAGAAACCGTCCTCGATCACCGGCCCAATCGTCACCTGTGCATCCGGATAGACCGACTGCACGGCCTGGGCGAGCAGGTGTGCCGTGGAGTGCCTGATCAGTTCGAGGCCTTCCGGGTCGCGCGCCGTGATGATCCTGATCTCCGCGTCGGAGTCGATGACGTGCGAGGTGTCCACGAGCCGGCCGTCTACTTCGCCCGCGAGCGCTGCGCGCGCGAGCCCCGCGCCGATGCTGCGCGCGACGTCCGCGACCGTCACGGCGTGTTCGAACTTGCGCTCGCTGCCGTCCGGCAGCCGGATGACGGGCATGGATCCTGCTCCCGCTTTCCTTTGCTGGCTTCCAAAGACAAGGGCGCCGCCTTGCGACGACGCCCGGCCCCGACGTCTCCTCGCCCCCGGCCCCGGCCGGGACGCGACCGATAAGAATATCATGCAAGGGCGGGTCGCGGCGCTTTCGGGTGCGGCCGGCCTGACGTCCGAAACGCGACCTGCACCTTCGCAACCGGTTGTCCGATCAAGTACTCTCGCGCCTGCCATGCCAGCGCGCCGGTCAGAGCAGCTGCCCACGACGCCACGGAGGGAGGAGAATCGTCCGCCGAAGCGGGTCTATACGCTCCTCGAGTGGCGCGCGCTGATCGAATTGGGCGCCCTGCCCCTGGCCTGGCCCGTCCTGCAGACCACACCGCGGGGCGACGGCCACCCGGTGCTGCTCGTTCCGGGCTTCGCTGCGGGCGACGCGACCCTCGGACCCCTTGCGCTGTTCCTGCGATCGCGGGGCTACGCGGTGGAGACCTGGGGCTTCGGCCGCAACAAGGGCTTTCACCGCAAGTTCGTGGTGGCACTCGAGCAGAAGCTGCGCTTCATGCACCACCGGTCGGGCCGCAGGGTCAGCCTGATCGGTTGGAGCCTCGGCGGCGTCTTCGCTTACGACCTCGCCCACCGGCTGCCGGAGCACGTCCGCTGCGTCTACGCGCTCGGCAGCCCGATGCGGCTGAGCCCCGTCCGTGTGGAGGCGCCCCTCGCCGTCAAGGCGCTCTATCGCTGGTTGGCTCACCCCATGGGTCCGATCGCCCACATGGCGCTGGCGCGCGCCAAGTACCTGAAGACAGCCCCGACCGTGCCGTCCGGGTGCATCTACTCGGCCACTGACGGCGTGGTTCCGGCGCACGCGGCCGTGCTGGAGACCACAGCCCCGCGCCACGAGAATCTGCCCGTCCCGGGCAGCCACCTCGGCCTCGGCGTCAATCCGGTCGTGATGTGGATCCTGGCGGACCGGCTGGCCCAGCCGGAGCGTCGCTGGCGTCCTTTCAATCCGGACGGACCGATGAACCGCGTCTACCGGCGCCTGCTCGACCTGCCCAAGCCGGCCTGAGCGTCCGTCAGGCCGGCGCGCGGCGGGCGGCGCGCTTCCTGGACTGCGGTTTGCCGCCAGTCGCCGGCGCCGAGCGCCGCGCTCGCTGTCGCGGGGACTTGGGCTTGGCGGCGGCCTTGCCCTGCGCTCTTTTTCCCCGCTGCCGACTGCGCCTGGCGATCGCCAGAAAATCCTGGAACTCCTCACGGATGCACAGCGCGAAGAACTCCGGATCCGGCATGAGCTCGCGGCAGGAAGTCGGCGAGATGACGATGCGACCGTCGTGGCTCGTCACGGAGAACACGAGGCCCATGCCGTCCGTGATGGGCATGATGGCCGAGAAATAGGTCATGCGCGCCCCGTTCAGGTACAGCGGCAGCGTCGGGCCCGGGACGTTGGTCACGGTGCAGTTCGCAAGAGGCGCATGTTGCCCCACACCCAGCGCCGCACTCGACAGCAGCCGCGCCGTGGTCGCGAGGGTACGCGCCGGGGCGTGCTGGCTCAGGTCCGTCAATTCCCGCGCTCCGATCGCGTGCTCCATCTCGTCGGCATTCGAGGTGTGCAGCTGCAGATGGCGCAGGCGCTCGACCGGGTCGACGATATCGGTGCCCAGAGGCACCCGCAGCATGCTCACTCCATGCGGCTTGCTCGGGGAATCGGCATGGCGGATCGATATCGGGGCAATGGCAACGAGGCTCGCGGGCGGCAGCTCGTCGTGCGCGAGGAGGTAGCGTCGCAGCGCGCCCCCGCAGACGGCGAGGACTACGTCGTTGACCGTCGCTCCTTCCACCAGCGCGCGCATCTCACGGAACTCCTCGAGCAGGAACCGCCGCGTCTCGAACACGCGGTGCGGCGAGACTTCCGCGTTGAAACGCGTGATCGGCTGGCGCTCCGGATGCAGGAAGGCATCGCTGATGGCCCCGAGCATCACCGGGCCGAGCCGCTTGAACGTGCGCATGAGCGGTCCGGCCATCTCGAACGGCTGTACCACGTTGTGGAGCAGGGCGCGGGCCAGCAGCGACAGCGATCCAGGCGGTGATTCGGGGAACCAGGGTTCCGGCGGCTCCGGCGACGGCGTCTTCGCGGTCGTGTCGTGCAACAGCGTGGTGATCTCCGCGCCGCCCGACAGGTCGATCGCCGAGTGGTGGATCTTGGTCAGCAGCGCGAAGCTGCCGTCGGGCAGGTCGAGGAACGTGTCGAGGCCCTCGACGAGATAGAGTTCCCAGAGGGGCCGCGACAGGTCGAGCGGCCTCGCGTGGATTCGAGACGCCTGGATGCAGAACTGGCGCCAGTCGCCCGGCCGGGGCAGCGCGATGTGCCGGACGTGATACTCGAGGTCGAAGCGCTCGTCCTCGACCCAGTAGGGATAGTCGAGTTCCAAGGGGACCCGCAGCAGCTTCTGGCGAAAGATCGGCGAGAGGTGAAGCCGGCTCTCGACGTGCCGGAGGAGGCCCTTGAAACGGATTCGCCCGCCCGGGGCGGTGGACGGATCGTAGATGTTGACCAGCGTGATGTTCGCGTTGGAGTGCCCGGTGTCCGCGTACAGGAACAGGGCGTCGTCACCACGAAGCTGCCGCATCGGGTCCACCTCCTCTGGGCCGGACCATGGTCCGAGTCTAGCAATGCGCTGCGGCTGGAAAGCTCGTGTTTGCCGCAGCGGTCACTCCGTGTGCAGGCGAACGAAGCGAGCCATCGCCTCGATGGCCTGCTCTGCCTCGGCGAGCCCGTGCATGACCGGAAATACGTGCGGCATGTCATGCCATACCTGAAGCGTCACGTTGCCGGCCTGCGTCGCAAACCGGACCGAGTCGTCGAGGAGTATCTCGGAACTGCCGACCAGCACGAGCGAGCGAGGCAGTCCCGTGACGTCTCCGAACAACGGCGACACGTACGGGTCGCGCCGCAGGGCCTCAGGTACGTAATGGTCGGCCAGGGTATGCACGATCGACGCCCGGAACAGAGGATCGATCCCATCGTTCCGGCGCATCGAATCGCCGCTGAACGTCGCATCCAGCACGGGCGAGAGGGCGATGAGGGCCGCAGGTGCCGGCATGGCCAGGTCCCTCGCCCGCATCGCCGTGACGATCGTGAGGTTGCCGCCGGCCGAGTCCCCGGCGATCAGGATCCGGTCCGGCGGGATGCCCTGTGCCAGCAGATGATGATACGCCTCGAGGCAGTCGTCGGACGCAGCCGGGTATGGGTGCTCGGGAGCGAGCCGATAGTCCACGTAGAAGCCGCGCGAGCCGGTTGCACGGCACAGCTTGGCCAACATCAACCGGTGCGCATTCGGGGCGGACGCGACGAATGCGCCGCCGTGCAGGTAGAGAATCACCGGTCCGCCCGCCGCGGCGTCTGCAGCCGCATCGACCCAATGCGCGCTGCATGAGGCCAAGTGTACGGGCGAGGATACCCGGTAAGGCACCGCCGCGCGGATCCGACGGTCGAACCTCGCCATGTCGCGCCGCACGCGGGCAGGCGTCGGGTTGCGGACCAGCTGCCTGCGCACGACCCGCAGGAAGCGCAGCAAAGACCACTTGAAGAGGCGTTGTCTCAGGGTCGCCACGGTTCGATCATCGCGCCATGCGCGCCGACCGCCAAGCCGTATCCCGAGCCGATCCGACCGGTATGGCGATGCGGCACGAGGGCAGGGTGGTGGGCGCGACAGGGATCGAACCTGTGACCCCTACCATGTCAAGGTAGTGCTCTACCGCTGAGCTACGCGCCCGAGGGAGGCGCGATGTTACTGGAAGCGCGCCGAACCCGGCAACCGGCTGTTGCGTCGTGGCCATTTGGGCACCGGACCTGGACGCCCGGGCTCCGGCGGCGAGGCCAGCCACCTAGCCCGCCAGGCGGTCCGACTCGGGACCCGCGATCTTTCGACGCAAGGAGGCGATCTGATCGCGGATCCTCGCGGCGGCCTCGAACTCGAGATTGCGGGCCAGCCGATACATTTCCTGCTCGAGCCGCCTGACCTGCTTCATGGCCTGGGCCGGCGTCAGGCGTTCCGTCTCCTTCCTGCCCTGCCGGGCATCGCCCTCCTCATCGTCGAGTGACGTTTGCATGACATCCCGGATCGCCTTCCGGATGGACTGCGGCGTGATCCCGTGCTCGGCGTTGAATGCGAGCTGGCGCGCCCGGCGGCGCTCGGTCTCGTCCAGCGCCCGTCGCATGGAACCGGTGACAGTGTCCGCGTAAAGGATCGCCTTGCCGTTCACGTTGCGCGCGGCCCTCCCGATGGTCTGGATCAGGGATCCCTCCGAGCGCAGGAAGCCCTCCTTGTCTGCGTCGAGTATGGCCACGAGAGAGACCTCCGGCAGGTCGAGGCCTTCCCGCAGGAGGTTGATGCCGACCAGCACGTCGAACCGGGCGAGCCGCAGGTCGCGGATGATTTCGACGCGCTCCACGGTGCCGATGTCCGAGTGCAAGTAGCGCACGCGAACGCCGTGCTCGTGCAGGTACTCGGTCAGGTCCTCGGCCATCCGCTTGGTCAGCGTCGTCACCAGCACGCGCTCCTCTCGCGCCGCCCTCAGCTGGATCTCGGAGAGCAGGTCGTCGACCTGAGTCCGGACAGGGCGGACCTCCAGCTCCGGATCCACCAGACCCGTAGGACGGACCACCTGCTCGATCACCTGACCCGAGCGCTGCAGCTCGAATGCCGCAGGAGTCGCGGATACGTAGATCGTCTGCGGTTGCAGCTTCTCGAACTCGTCGAAACGCAGCGGGCGGTTGTCGAGCGCCGAGGGAAGGCGGAATCCGTATTCGACCAGGGTTTCCTTGCGCGACCGGTCACCGCGGTACATGCCCATCACCTGGGGGATGGTCACGTGGCTCTCGTCGACGACCAGGATGGCGTTCCGGGGCAGGTAGTCGAACAGGCAGGGCGGCGGCTCACCGGCAGCACGTCCCGAGAGATATCGCGAGTAGTTCTCGATCCCTGCGCAGTAGCCGACCTCGTTCATCATCTCGATGTCGAATAGCGTTCGCTGCTCCAGCCGCTGAGCCTCCAGCAGCTTGCCTGCGGCGCGCAGTTCCTCGAGTCGCTGGCGCAGCTCCTCCTTGATGTCGTCGAGCGCATTGACCAGGCGCTCCTTCGGCGTCACGTAGTGACTGGACGGAAAGACAGTCAGGCGGGGCACGCGGCGCAGCACCTCGCCGGTCAGTGGATCAAACCAGGCAAGCGACTCGATCTCCTCGTCGAAGAACTGCACGCGCACGGCCTCGCGCTCGGATTCCGCCGGGAAGACGTCGACCACGTCGCCACGGACACGGAAGGTGCCCTGCCTGAGGTCCATCTCATTGCGCGTGTACTGCATGTCGGCGAGACGCCGGAGCAGCTGACGATGGTCCATCCGTTCGCCGCGAACGAGGTGCAGCACCATCTGCAGGTACGCCTCGGGGTCGCCGAGACCGTAGATGGCGGACACCGTGGCGACGATGATCGAATCCGGGCGCTCGAGCAGGGCCTTGGTCGCCGACAGGCGCATCTGCTCGATGTGCTCGTTGATCGAGGCGTCCTTCTCTATGTACGTGTCGGAGGACGGAACGTACGCCTCGGGCTGATAGTAGTCGTAGTAGGAAACGAAGTACTCGACGGCGTTGTCCGGGAAGAACTCGCGGAACTCGCCGTAGAGCTGTGCAGCCAGAGTCTTGTTGTGGGCGAGCACGAGCGTCGGCCGCTGTAACCGCTGTATCACGTTGGCAACGGCGAAGGTCTTGCCGGAGCCGGTCACGCCGAGCAAGGTCTGGTGCGCGAGGCCCGAATCGAGGCCGTCGACGAGCTCCGATATCGCGCGCGGCTGGTCGCCAGCGGGCTCGTAGCCCGCGTGAAGCCGGAAGGGAGGTGCTTCGCTCATTCCACTCAGCCGTACCTGTTACCGTCCGGAGTTCCAATACCGTAGCTTAGGCCTGTTCGCCGGCCAGAGGTTCATGCCACGCGTAGGCCACCCTGCCGGCGCGCGTCGAGCGCCTGCCTCGCGTCCCGGCACGCTGCTCGCACGGCTCTCGCGGCGGATCCGTCTGTAGTCGAGGAGATGGGTACCGGAGCGACTCGGCCGCACGTCCTGTGCCCAGTGGCTCGACGGATGAAACAATTTCGTTTTGAGCAGTTTAGAACAGCAAAAGGACAAGGCTCGACCGTATCGAGGCCTTTCTCGAGGATTCTTGAGACTACCTCGCCCCGTTGTTCATGCGCTCGCAAGCCCTTGACCTTGCTTGACTTGCCTTGAGGCTTGCATGAGAATCCCGGCCCCTCGCAACACCCATTCCCCGATAGCTCAGTCGGTAGAGCAACGGACTGTTAATCCGTGGGTCGTTGGTTCGAGTCCAACTCGGGGAGCCAGATC
>LJNS01000056.1 GCA_001303245.1 Gammaproteobacteria bacterium SG8_30 | reverse complement strand
AGCTTCTCGCCGTTCGAGGTCACCTCGGCGATGCGCGCCTTGATGTACTTGACCTTGAACTCCTCCTGGCTCTTCCAGTAGTACTTGGTCTCGTACAGGCCGAAGGTCCGGATGTCCATGTAGTAGATGTAGACGTGGCAGTCCGGCAGTTCCTCGCGGATCTCCATCGCCATGTTCGCCGAGACGGTGCAGCAGATCTTGGAGCACCACTCGCGGCCGATCTGCCGGTCGCGCGAGCCGACGCACAGCAGGATCGCCACCCGCTGCGGCTTGCGCCCGTCGGAGGGGCAGCGCACTCCCTTGCCGGAGGAGATCATCTGCTCGACCTGCGTGGTGGTGACCACGTCGGGGAACAGCCCGAAACCCCACTCGGGCTTGTTGAGCGAGTCGAAGTGCGTGAAGCCCGTCGTCAGGATCGTCGCGCCCGCCTCGACGGTGGACCCGTCCGAGAGCGTGGCGGAAAACTTCCCGGGCGAGCCGTCGAAGGCGTCGACCCTGACGCCCTTGCGAACCTCGACGAGCGGTTCCTTCTCGACCCGATCGACCATGCCGCCGATGGCGTCCTTCGCCCACTCGCCGGAGGGCACGAGCTTGGCGTAGCCGGAGAGGATGGGCGCGCCGCCGAGGCGGTCCTCCTTCTCGACGAGGACGGACTTCTGGCCGACGCGGGCCAGGGAGTGGGCGGCCGCGAGTCCCGCGGGACCACCGCCGACGATCAGGATGGGCTGGTTCATGCTTGCCTGCCGATTCGCTTGTAGCCGGGGCCCGAGGTGATCATGAGCCTCGGGTCGTAGAGGTTCTCGCCGCGGCCCTCCTCGACGTCCTTGAGGTAGGCCTCGAACTCGGCCTTCTTCGCCTGCCAGTCGATGCCGAGCTTCTCCATCAGGGTCTCGGTCGCCGAGGCGTGCCAGTGGGACTGCACGATCTTGTAGGGATGCGCGCCGCAGACCAGGGCTGCGAACTGCGCGTCCGCCAGCACCGGCAGCTGCACGGGCTTGCCGGCGGCCCCGCCGATCCACTGGTTCTTGTCGAGCGTGGTGATGCAGCCCGTGTCGTGGCCGATCATCACGTCCGCCCGGGCCTCCTCCACCGCGACGCGCAGCTTGCGGTCGATGGCGAAGGAACGCGTGAACTCGCGCTCGGAGATGATGTGGCGGAAGCCGAAGCCGCAGCAGTCGTACCACGTCGAGTAGTCGATGACCTGGGCGCCGAGCGACTGGATCAGGCCGGTGGAGACCGCCACGCGGTTGCCGTCGAGCACTTCCTGGTCGTAGATGACGTCCTCCGGGACCATCTTGTAGACGTGGCAGGCCGGGTGGATCGTGGCGCGCACCTGGCTGCAGTCGATCTCCTGCAGGTTGGCCACCTGCTTGCGCATGACGTGCAGCCACTCGGAGTAGTGCACGACCTCCTCCGGGATGAGCAGCTTGCCGTCGACCAGCCGGCCGAGCTTGCCGAGGATCTTGCGGACCCGCTCGCGCAACTTCGCGGACTGGATCAGGTAGCCGCGCACCTCCTTGTAGTTGCCGAAGGACGTGCCGCAGTGCACGAGGGGGTAGTAGTAGCTCTCGGGCAGACCCTGGGCCTTGGCCGAGACGTAGGCCTGGTGGAAGTTGCGCAGGAACACGGCCGCCAGGCTCTCGATGTTGCCGATGCCCGAGCCGTGATAGTTCCAGGCCGTGCAGGAAGTCTGGTCGGTCTCGTCCAGGTACTCGATGTCCATCCGGTTCATGAGCCACAGGAGCGATGCCGGGTAGCCGGGGATGTTGCCGCACTGGCCGCAGGACTTGTGGTGCCAGAGGCGCGTGGTCGGGATTTTCTTGTCCCAGCCGTAGAGCGTCTTGGCGATCACCGGCTTGTGCTCGTCCGCGACGCGGTGGACGACGATCTCGCCTTCCTTCTCCAGCTGCCACATGGCGTCGCGGACGTCCTCGACCCGCTCCTTGTTCGTCAGCATCGAGCGCTTGTTGATGATCTGCTCGACCCAGACGGTCGCGGTGACCGCATCGCTGCGGCTGAGGTTCGCGTCCTTCCACTCGGCCCCGTGACCAGTGAAGCGCTCACCGGGCTGCTTGTCGTACGGCGTCGTCATGTGCTTGCTACCCCTCGAACTGCATTGGTTGGCGGCGGATGAGCGGCGGGCCGCGGCCCGTCCGTCACTCGATCGGTCAGTCCTCGTCCTCGTCTTCCTGGTCCTCGAGGAACTCGTCCCACTCGTCGCGCTTCTCGTCCATGATGTCCGTGATCACGTCGAACAGGTTCTGGTCGATGGTCTTGAGGCTCTCGAGCACGCCGGTCTCTTCCCAGATCGTGTAGAGCTCGACGGAGGTCTTGAGGTTCACCTCCCACGCCGTCTTGGTGGTGTGCAGCGTGGGCACCGGTATCGCCTTGCGCAGCGTCGCGAGCGGCGCGTCGACCTTCGAGATGTTCGGCCCCCAGTCGGGAAAGCCGTCCTTGCTGATCATGTCCGGCGAGAGCTGGTTGCCGGTCGAGATCAGCTTGAGCATCACCCGGCTGAACGGGCGCAGCACGTTGCGCGCCGACTCCATGCCGTGCTTGATCGCGACCTCACGCATCAGCATCACGAGGCCGCCGGGCGAGTTGCCGAAGGGGCAGCGCGCCGCGCAGGTGTAGCACTGGGCGCAGGCCCAGATCTTCTCCTGCATCGCGTCGTAGATGCCCTCGAGGTTCTCGGTCCAGAGCAGCTGCACGATTTCCCGCGGGCTGTAGTCGTAGTAGTGGGCCGACGGACAGGTCGCGGTGCAGATGCCGCAGTTGAGGCAGCCGTTGAGCTCGTGGTCGAACCTCAGGTCGGCCTGGATGTCCTGGAAGATCTCCTCGAGCTTTTCGCGGCCTACCGGCGGCGCGTCGGAGACCGGATCGCCGATGAATTCCTGTACGCGGGTTCCGTGGGCGTGCGACATGTCCTTGCCCCCTCCTGGCTCAGTACGTCATCACCTTGACGTCGTCGTTCTCCATGACCTCTTCGATCAGGTGCGCGCCGCCGATGATGCCGGCGCACTCCGGGATCAGGTCGTCCTGGGCCATGTCGAACAGGTCGAGGTTGGGCGAGCAGCAGTAGAACTTCACGCCGGCCTCGTGGGCGTCCTTGATGAAGTCGTACACCGATTTCGGCGACCCTTCCTTGACGAACAGGGTTTCCGCCACGCCCTTCTTCATGAGCCGGCCCGCCGTAGCGGTGCAGATCACGTCGACTTCGTACTCCATGGCGGCTGCGACCGTGGCCTGGAAGATCGGTGCGCCGAGTTCCTCGCCGTTGCGCGGGTCGGTGTTCGCCATGACGATGACGAGCTTGGATGCCATTTGATTTCCCCCGGGGTTGCGTGCAGCAACGATGACGCAGCGCAAAACGCCGCGCCGCGGCTCGCATTAGTGAACACTAATATAGCTGTTCGGTATTTGCCAATCCCTGATGACCGCAAGGGCCTGCGCTGCCGCGACGGGTGGCGAGGCGTCAGGGCTCCATCAAGCCCAGCACCTGTACAACGCCCGTCATCACCTGCACCAGCGCGTCCTCGATCGCGACGCGGGCATCGCGCAGGGCCATGAGCGGTGCGGCGGTGTCCTCGGGCGCCTCGGCGAACTCCATGATCAGGTCCTCGACCATGGCGGTCTTCATGCCGGGGTGCCCGGTGAACCCGAGCGCGCGTCCGCCGATCCGGAAGACGCAGGGGTCCCCGTCCTCGCCCACGGCGAGCACGTCGGCCGCGGTCGGCAGCACCGGCGCGTCCCGAACGTAGCGCACCAGCGGAAAGCGCTCCGGGAGAAACCCGTTCAACGCGTCCGGCCGGGTGCGGCGGCCCTCGCTCACGTCGAAGGTGAGCGGGCCGGGGCGGGAGCCTCCGCCGGCCGCGAGGCACAGGATCTGCGCGCCGAGCCCGATGCCGAGTACGGGAGCGCCCAGCTCGAGGGCCTCCGCAGCGAGGGCGATCTCGGGATCGAGCGTCGGCACGTTGCGCTCCCCGGCGCTGCCCCAGGGGCCGCCGCCGAGCAGAACGAGGCCGCCCTCGAGGTCGGCTGTCGCCGGCAGCTTGCCGCCGGACGTGAAGGGGCGGAAGTAGCGGAACCGGATGCGGCGGCCTTCGAGATGATCCTCGATGAGGCCGAGGTAGTCCGCAGAGGTGTGCTGGATCACGGCGAGTGTGCGCATCGTCAGCGACTCTCCTCCCGGGCGGAAGTCCCGAGCGCCTCCTCGAGGGCCTTCCGGAAGTCGGCAGGCGCGACGCTCAGCGCAGCGAGCTCGCGCTCCGCGAAAAAGCCTTCTACGGCCGGGCCCGCCTGTGCGATCGCGAGACCCTTGAGCGAGGCCTCGAGGTCGAGCACCACGCGAGGCGGTGCCACGAAGAAGTCACCGGTGAACAGCACCTGCCCGATGCGGTTGGCCGGCGAGCCTTCGCGGCGGACGAAGGCCGTGATGGCGCCTCCCGGGCAGTCGTGCTTCCCCTGGCTCCAGGCGGCCGCATCCGTCGGCTCGTCGATCTCGGCGACGAACGCGTCGGTGCCGATCTCCTCCGCGTAGTGCTGTGCCGCCAGCGAGAGCTCCTCCTGCGTGACGGTCTCCTCCTGCCACGAAAGCCCTAGCCGATCAGCGAAGCCCTCGAGCAGTGCGGCCTGCACCCCTGCGACGCCGGGCGTGCGATCCCCGAGCAGCTCGCGCAGCGTGACCACCCGCTGCGCAGCGCTGCCGGCGCCGTGCCTGGCGAGCTTCGACGCCGGCACGCGAAGGGCCTCGAGCATGCGCTGCGGGTCGAGTTCGAGCAGGACCGTTCCCTGGTAGATGAGCGTGTCGCCGTCGAAGAAGCCGCCGGTGCCGCTGATCTTGCGGCCGTCGACCTCGATGTCGTTGCGCGGCCGGTAGCGGGCGTCGACTCCGAGCCTGGACAGGCCGCCGGCCACGGCCTCGCAGATCGTCCGCGCCACCTCGCCCAGGCCTGCAAGACCCAGGGTGCGGCGGTGGAACACCAGCGCCCAGCCGAGCTGGCCCTCGTCCATGTAGATCGCGCCGCCGCCGGTCACGCGTCGGGCCGTGCCGATGCCCTGCCGCCGGCAGTAGTCGAGGTCGAGCTCGCGGCCGAGCACCTGGTGCCGTCCGACCAGCGCCGTCGGCGGAAAATGAATGAAGCGGATGGTGTCCGGAATGCGCCCCGACTGGTGCAGCTCGATCATGGCCGCGTCGAGGGCGATGTTGAATCGGCCCTCCCGGCGGCCCGCGTCGATGACGCGGAACCCGCCCGCAGGCCGGCCGTGCGGTAGCGGTGCCCGGTCGCTCATGGCGGGACATTATGCCGTGTTGGTCGGCGGGCCCCTCGCGCCTCCGGCGACGGTTCCGGGCTCGTCAGAAGGTCCACAGCACGCCGATCGACGGGATGCGCGGCAGCCAGTGCTCGACCCTGCGCTCCAGCCGTGTTCCCTCGGGCGTCTGCTCCACGGACCATTGCACGCAGCAGGGATTGCGTCGATCGAGCAGGTTGGTGATCTCCAGGAACCCCGAGAGTTCGCCGCGGGGGAGTTGCCAGCGCCGGTTGATTCGCAGGTCGAGCGAGGCGAAGTCGCCGAGGCGCTCGGCGTTGCGCGATCCGACGACCACGCCGCCGGTCGGATCGAGCCGTAGCGAGGTCGTCGGCCAGCCGGTGTGCCAGAGTCCGGCGAGCGAGGCGTCCCATGGGCCGCGGGTCCAGGTCAGGCCCGCCGTGACCGCGTGCGTCTGGTCCCAGCTGCGAGGAACGTCCTCGCCGTCGATGCGATCTTCCACCCGGGACCACGTGTAGCCGAGCCAGCCGTTCCAAGGCTCGGCAGTGCGACGGGCGAGGAGCAGCTCGACGCCGTCGGCCGTCGCCGAGTCCGGCTCGATGCGGATGCGGTCTGCGCTCAGCTCGGGCAGCAGCACGACCGGGTCGAACAGGTTCTCGTAGCGTGTCCGCAGGCTGGCGTAACGCTTGCGATAGGCCTCGGCGCGCAGCGTCAGGCCGGGGACGAGCTCGGTCTCGATGGAGACGATCGAATGATCGACGCGCTGCGCGGCCTGGTATGCGTCCACCCCGTCCTCGACCTGCAGCTCGTTGATGTCCTGGAACTGCTGGTGCCTGCCCCAGCTGGCACGCAGGCGAGTCGAGTCACCGATCTCGTAGAGCAGGTTCAGGCGCGGCCCGAACTGGTCGTCGGCATCGGCCTCGGTGTTGTAGCTCTGGTGGTCCCAGCGGAGGCCGGCCTCCGCGGTCAGGTCGTCAGTGAGGCGCACCCGGCTCGACGCGTAGAGCGCGAGGTGGCGGCCGGAGGGCTCCGTGTCCACGTTGTACGCGCGGCTGAAGCCGGGATCCCCGGGCAGCGGAAAACCGGGCTCGAAGGTGACGACGCTCTCGTAGTCGTACTCGGCCGACATCTCGCGGAAATCGACGCCCAGGCTGTGAAGCCAGCGCTGGCTCTCTCGCGTCGCGTCGAGCTTGATTCCCGCGATGCGGTAGCTGCGCTCGTCGTCGACCGATCCCGCTCGCTGTCCGGGCTCGTCCACCGTGCCGCGTCGCTCGGTGGTGACGCTCGTGTACGAGGCGATGGCGCTCGCGCGCAGCGAGTCCGAGAAGCGGTGCTCGAGCGTTCCCCAGAGATAGACGTTGCCGTAGCGCGCACTCGAGCTCTCTCCGGCATCGGCGTCCTCTACGTTGAACCGGTCTCCGGACAGGAGCAGGTCGAGCCGGCCCCGGCTCTTCTCCGAGAACCCGTAGTCGAGGCTGCCGTAGACGTCGTAGTACGACGGCTCTCCGAGGTCGCCGTCGAGGAGATCGGACAGCTCGTCGAGGTTGCTGCGTCGCGCCGACAACAGCCACTGGCCGCGTCCGTCGCCGAAGCGGTGCGCAGCCATGGCATTGGCGTGAAACAGGCTCAGGCCGAGCTCGTGGTACCGGTCGGGTTCGGGACGTATGGCGTAGGCGTCGATGACGGCGCTCATCCGGTCGCCCAGGGGGGCGGTGAAGCCGCCGGAGTGCACCTCGAGGCGGTCGACGATCCGTGCGCTCAGGAGGCTCATCGGGCTCAGCAGGTTGCGCAGGTGGAAGGGCTCGTGCAGCGGCAATCCCTCGAACAGGATCAGCGTCTCGTTTTCCTCGCCACCGCGGACGTGGGCCAGCCCCGATACGCCGTTGCCCGCCGCTCCTGGCAAACGCTGCACGGCCTTGAGCGACTCCTCCGCTAGGCGCGGCAGCGCCTCGAGCTCGGCTTGGGTCAGGAAGACGGTGGCATCCGGGAGGTCTGCGGCGAGCGTGTAACGGCTCGAGGCCACGACGATTTCGTCGAGCGCGACCCGCGGAGGGCGCGCGGAGGCGGCCGCGGCGTCATCTCGTCCCGCCGCGACGCGCACCGAGGGAACGACCGCCCAGGTACCGGCAGCGACCGGGGACAGCGACAGGCCGTGATCCGCGAGCATCTCGGCGAGCGCCTCGAGGGGCTCGTCGGAGCCGGGCTCGCCCGCGACCACGAGCGTGGCGGGAACGGCGTCGCTGCTGTAGAGAAGATTGATGCCGCGTGCCCGGAACTCCTCCAGGACCTCCGTCAGGAGGCGGCCTGCATAGGGCGGGTCGGCTTGCGCGACGGGGCAGGCGAGCAGCGGCCATACGGCGAGGGCCACGAGGGCGACGCGGAGCGCAGCGCCGCGACGAGCGGCAGAACGGACGGTCGGGAGCAACGGCAGATCGCGGTCCAGGCACTCGGCAGGTGTCTGCGATCATAGTCGAGGCATCCGTGCCGCAGCCACCGCGCGACGTCACATTGCCGGTGCCCCGTGGTCTCTCAGCGTGCGGCGGCCTCCGAAAGCAGAATGCCTCCGTCGGCGAGCTCGTGACGCAGGGTGGTGGTCGACAGGATGGCGGTCAGCGCAGCGCGCGGCGCCAGGCCTTCGATCGAGCCGTGCAGGATCACCTCCCGCGCGGAACGCTCGGCCTCCGGCGAAGCGAATTCGACCCGTCGCCCCGTCTCGTGGCCCGCCCAGTCGAGGAACGCCGCGAGCGACATGCCCTCGATGCCGGGCGCCGGCGCAATGCTCACCGCCCAGTCCCACTCCGGGGCATGGGCAGCCAGCGGGCGGCGTGTCGGGATGCCGCGCTCGGGCAGAGTCAGCAGCTCGCCGGCTCCGACGAGCTCCTCTCCCGCGTGGGCGTCGACCTTGACCGTGCCGTCCCTGACGGCAACGCGCAGCGCGCCCGCCTCGAGCCGCGCCTGGTAGCGAGTGCCGAGGTGCGTGACCTCGCCGAACGGCGTGTCGATGACAAGGGAGTCGCCGACGTCGCGGGAGTCGACGTAGACGGCACCGCGCCGGAGTGTGATGCGGCCGGGGGCCGTGAATGCGATGCTCGTGTGCTCGTCGAGGCGCAGTGCCGGTCCGCCTTCGACGTCTAGCGCCACCCGCGACGAGGCGGTCGTGCGAAGCTCCTCATGCAGCGACACCGGATGCGCGGCGTCGAGCGTGTGCCAGGCGGCCTCGCCGCTCGCGCGCCACTCCACGGCGCCCGTCTCGTTGGCCACGCTCGCGACCAGCCTGCCGGCGCCCGATTCCGGGCCGGTCGCCGTGATCCACACGGTCGTCAGCGCTGCCGCGGCCAGGCCGGCTGCGGCGGCGAGCGACACGAAGCGCCGTGTCCGCCTGCGCGAATCGACCACGTCGCGCCACTCGGCCCGCACGGCGGCCCGCACCTCCTCCATCGCCTCCGCGGGAGGCGGCACCCTGGGCCCTGCCGCGCGCAGAATCCGCTCGATTGCCAAGTCGTCCAAGCCCGCCTGAGTTACGTCCTTCATGAGCGAAGCTCCCTAGCGTTCGAGTGCGGCCATCACGTCCGGCGCCGAGGCGCCGAACACGCCCTCGAGGCCCTGCCGGAAGGCCACCCGGGCGCGCGCCAGCAACGACTGCGCCGCCGTGTGTCCGATGCCGAGCCGCTCTCCGATCTCCTCGACGGAGCGGCCCTCCATGTACTTCCACTCCAGCGCGTCGCCGTAGCGCGCCGGAAGCTGGTCCAGGATCACCCGGATCATCCGCGCGAGCTCTGCGCGGTCGCAGCGGGCCAGCGGATCCTCGCTCGCCGGCGCCGCGATGGACTCGAGCGCCGCGCGGACCTCGGCGCTGTCCTCGAAGAGCACCACGTTCGAGGAGGAGCGCCGCGTGGCCCGCGCGTGGTCGACGATTTCCCGCCGGCAGATCTGGCAGCTCCAGGTGAAGAGGGTGGCATCGCCGCGGAACTGGTGCAGCTTGCGCATCACCTTGATGAGCGTGCGCTGCACGACCTCCTTGGCCGCGTCCTCGTCCCCGCTGACGCGGGGCAGCGCGAAGCGGAACAGCCGCGGGAAGTGCGACTCGAAGAACTCGGTGAACGCCGCCTGGTCGCCGGCGAGCATCCGCTGTACGAGTTCGCGTTCCTCCGTCACCGTCAGCCTTCCGTGCCGTGCCCGTCGATGCCGATTAGACGCCGCGAGATGACAGAATCAATCGCGCACGACGACTCTCCACGCAACACGCTGATTCTACAGGCCAGGAAGACACTTCCGGCCGCGCGATTGATTCCGTCCGGTCGCTACGTCTAACCGCGGAAGGCCACGAGGACGTGGCCAATACCCGGACGGAGGGTCGCTTGACCGACACGACGACACGGACGAGATTCGAGGCCTCCGCCGAGGACCCTGCTGCCGGCGCGCACGCGCGCCTCTGCCAGAGCGATGCCGACGCGCCCGACCGCGCCGAGCTCGAGGCCTTCGTGCAGGCGGCATTCGGTCGCCGGCACGGAGCGACCGTGCGCTCGTTCATGCCCACCCTGCTCGGACTGCGCGACGGCAGCGGACGCCTGCGCTGCGTGGCCGGATTCCGACCGGCAGCCTCCGGCCCGCTATACCTGGAGCACTATCTCGACAGGCCGGTTGAGCTCGAGCTCGCGGCGCGGGTCGGCGGCCCGGTCGAGCGCAGCCGCCTCGTCGAGGTCGGTCACCTCGCCGGCGGCAACTGTCGCGCGGCGGTGCGGATGGTGGCCCTGCTGCCGCGCCACCTGCTGCGGGCGGGGCACGAGTGGATCGTGTTCACCGCCACCAGTGCCGTGCACGGGATCCTGACCGCCATGGGGGCTCCGCTGGTCGAGCTGGCGCGCGCCGACGCGGGCCGCGTGGCGGCCGCGGCGGATGACTGGGGCGCCTACTACCACAACGACCCGCGAGTTTTCGCCGGCTACCTGCCGGACGGCCTCGGGTTGTGGCGCGCCGCGGCGCGGGAGGCCCGGCGTGCCTTCAGTACTTGAGGCGCTTGGCGCCGCGCCGGCCGGGCGCGTCGCACTGGAGGACGGCGAACGGAGCTGGACGTACGCTGCGCTCGCAGGCGCGGTGCGCGAGGAGCGTGCCTGGCTGCTGGGTGCGGCCGCAGGACGCGTGGGGCTTGTCGCAGACAACGGTGGCGCGTGGGTGGTCGCCGACCTCGCGCTGCATGCGGGAAACGTCGTCTCCGTTCCGTTGCCTCCGTGGTTCACGCCGGCCCAGCTGCGCCATTCGGTCGACGATGCCGGCCTCGACACGTGCCTGACCGACCGTCCGGAGGTGCTGCTCGCACAGCTTCCCGACTTCGACCGGGCCGGCATCGCGCCGCGCTCGGGTCTCGCCCTGCTGCGCCGCCGGAGGGCCATCGTGCAGCCTGCCCTGCCCGAGGGCGTGACCAAGGTGACCTATACGTCCGGCAGCACCGCCACGCCGAAGGGTGTGTGCCTGGCCGCCACGGACATCGAGTCGGTCGCCCGGTCGCTCGCGGCGGCGACGGCCGGGGCGGCCGTCGAGCGCCACCTCTGCCTGCTGCCGTTGTCGACTCTCCTCGAGAACCTGGCGGGCGTCTACGTGCCCCTTCTGCGGGGCGCCACCTGCGTGGTTCCCGCCAGCTCGACGACGGGCCTGAGCTATGGGGACCCCGACCCGGGGCGCATGCTCGCGTCAATTTCGGCGTGGGCGCCGAACAGCCTGATCCTGGTCCCGGAGCTCCTGCGGATGCTCGTTGCCGCCGTCGACCGGGGCTGGGCCCCGCCGGCCAGCCTGCGCTTCATTGCAGTAGGCGGGGCGAGCGTGTCCGTCGAGCTGCTGGAGCGTGCGGCGGCGGCGGGGCTGCCCGTGTTCGAGGGCTACGGTCTGAGTGAGTGCGCCTCGGTCGTCACGCTCAACGTGCCGGGTGCAGCGCGCCCCGGAAGCGCTGGCCGTCCGCTGCCGCACTGCCGCGTGACGCGGGCGCCGGACGGCGAGCTCATCGTGCAGGGTATCGCCTACCGCGGGTACCTCGGCGAGCCGCCGCGTCGTCCCGGCGAGCCGCTATCGACCGGCGACCTCGGCGAGATCGACGAGGACGGCTATGTCCACGTGCGCGGCCGTCACCGCAACCTGTTCATCACGAGCCTGGGCCGCAACGTGTCGCCGGAGTGGGTCGAGCGCGAGTTGCTGGCCGAGCCCGGCATCGAGCAGGCGTTCGTGCACGGCGAGGCGCTGCCGTTCCCGGTTGCGCTCGTGCTCGCCCGGCCGGGCGTCAGCGTGGAGTCGGCCCTCGCCACCGCGAACCGCCGGCTTCCCGAGTATGCGAGGGTGCGGCGCTGGGCCCGGCTGCCCGAGCCGATGACGTCGGCGAGCGGCCTGCTGACCGCCAACGGGCGGCCCCGACGGGCCGCGATACTGGATCGCCACGGCGCGCTGCTGGACTCGCTGGGCCAGCACGCCGCGGCTTCTTGAGCAAGGAATCGCAACGCATGGCTTTCTACGAAGAACTGGTCGCCGCCACTGCGGCAGACCGAGACTGGCTGCTCGCCGCACCGGTCATCGACAGGGCGCTGGCCGGCCAGATCACGCGCGAGACCTATCTCGCGTTCCTCACGCAGGCCTATCACCACGTGCGTCACACGGTGCCGCTCCTGATGGCGGTCGGCAGCCGACTCGAAGACCGCCACGCCTGGCTGCAGCCGCAGGTGCTGCACTACCTCGAGGAAGAGGCGGGTCACGAGCAGTGGATCCTGAACGACATCGACGCCGCCGGCGGCATTTCCGCCTCTGCCGCATCCTCGGAGCCGTCGATCGCCACGGAGGCCATGGTCGCCTACGCCTACGACACGGTCACGCGCCGCAACCCGGTCGGATTCTTCGGCATGGTGCTGGTGCTCGAGGGGACGAGCGTCGCGCTCGCGCTGCAGGCGGCGGACCGCATCCAGTCTGCCCTGGCGCTGCCCAATCGCGCCTTCACCTACCTGCGCAGCCACGGCAGCCTCGACCAGGAGCACGTCGGTCACCTGGCCGGCATCGTCAACCGTCTCGAGGACGCGGCCGATCGTATGGCGGTCCTGCGCTGTGCGCGGGGCGTCTACCGGCTGTACGGGGAGATGTTCCGCGGGCTCGACGCCCGGGAAGACGACCGCTCTGGACTGAGGAGGATCGCATGAGCCTCGCCCACCTGCGCGTGCTGCTGACCGGGGCGACCGGAGGCATCGGGCGGGCGACCGCCCGCGAACTCTCGGCGCGCGGCGCTGCCGTGCTGCTGACCGGACGCGATCGCGAGGCGCTCGAGCAGCTGGCCCGCGAGCTCGACCCCGACGGCGACCGTCACGGCGTCATGCCGGCGGACCTGACCGACGCCTGCGAGCGCGACCGTCTGGCGGCGCTTGCGATCGACTGGCGGGGCGGGATCAACGCGCTCGTCAACAACGCCGGCGTCGGCGATCTTCGCCTGTTCCTGCACGAGTCGCCCGAGCAGATCGACCGCGCGATCGCAGTCAACGTCACCGCGCCGATGCAGCTCTGCCGGGCGCTGTTGCCGCAGCTCGTCCGGCTGAGCGAGGCGCACCTGCTGAACGTGGGTTCGGTATTCGGCGCCATCGGCTACCCGGGCTACGCCACCTACTGCGCTGGCAAGTTCGCACTGCGGGGCTTCACCGAGGCGCTGGCCCGCGAGGCCGACGGCACGCCGCTGCGTGTGCACTACCTGGCACCGCGGGCCACCGCGACGGCCATGAACGGTGCGGCGGCGAACCAGATGAACGACGAGCTCGGTGTGGCCACCGATCCGCCGGAGCGGGTGGCCGTGGCCGTGTGCGAGATGCTCGAGGGAAGCCGCCGCCGTGCAGTCATCGGCTGGCCCGAGAAGCTCTTCGCCCGCCTGAACGGCGCTCTGCCGGGAGTCGTCGACGCCGCCCTGCGCAAGCAGTTGCCCGTGATCCTCCGTTTCGCCGCCAGCGGCCGCCAGCGGCCCGCGGCGGCCAACCCAATCGTCCAGAATCCGAGGAGTAGCCTGTCATGATTCGAAAGATCTCCGCCCTGCTCGTTCCCCTGCTGGCCCTGGCGGGCCTGGCGGCCGCTTCGCCTGCGATCGCCGAGCCCTTCGACGATTCCCTGCTCGCGATCCAGCAGGCCTGGGCAGTTGCCAACTACGAGACACCCGAGGGGGATGCCCGCGAGGCGGCCTTCGAGGCGCTCGCCAAGCGGACGGAGGCACTCGTGCAGTCCAACCCGAAGCGGGCCGAGGCCCGCGTATGGCACGGCATCGTCCTCAGCAGCTATGCCGGGGCGAAGGGCGGGCTGGGTGCGCTCGGCCTCGCCAAGGAGGCGCGCAGCAACCTCGAGGCGGCGCTCGAGCTCGACCCCGCCGCACTGAACGGCTCCGCCTACACGAGTCTCGGGACCCTGTACCACAAGGTACCCGGGTTCCCGCTGGGCTTCGGCAGCGACGACAAGGCCCGCAAGCTCTTCGCCCGGGCGCTCGAGCTCAACCCGGAAGGCATCGACCCGAACTACTTCTGGGGCGAGTTCCTGCTGGACGAGGGTGACTACCAGCAGGCCGTCGTCCACTTCGAGCGCGCGCTGCGAGCCCCGGATCGTCCGGGACGCGAACTGGCAGACCGCGGACGGCGCGCGGAAGCGACGGCCCTGCTCGAGAAGGCGCGCGCCAAAGCGGGCTGATCAGCCCTGCACGACCGGGATGCCGAGCTGCCGGCGGATCTTGCGCAGGTCCTTCCGGTTGGGCTGGAAGGGGTAGCTCGCGATGTTGGAGGGCGGCGAGTCGCCGTAGGGGCGATCGCAGGCCGAGACGTCCTCGCGGAACTTGCCCGGGCAACCGGACGTACGGAAGGCGACGCCGTCGTCGATGACGGCGTCGAGCTCCGCGCGCGGCAGCCCATAGCCGACCACGCGGCCGTGCCCGTCGAACTGCATCTGGTCGACCCGCACGCCGGCGTAGTCGATCAGGTAGCGCGCGAGCTGTACCCGCCGCCACTGGTCCCGCGGCGTGGCCGGCAGGTGGTCCATGAGGGACCCCTGCTCCGGGAAGAAGCAGAACAGGTGGCTGTGGCCGCCCAGGTCCACGAGCCGCTGGACGAGTTCGAGGACCTCGCGCTCGGTCTCGAACTTCTGCGGGCCGAACACGTCGCGCGCGTCGAGCAGGATCTCCCAGTACTTGTCCCACTTGTGCGGCGACTGCACGCCCTTGCCGCGCGTGCGGTCGAAGACCGCGGGCGTCGCTGCATCGAGTGCGACGGTGAAGATGTCCGCGCCGAGGTCCCGGAGGCGCTCGACGTCCGTGCGCGTCATGGTGGTGGGGTTGGAGAGGATGGACACCGGGATGTCGGCGGGGTCGATGCGGGAAGTCCACTTCTTGAGCACAGTCACGGTGTCCTCGTCCGACCGCGGGTGCGTGATCATCGAGATGCACATGCGGTGGAAGGGGCTCGATCCCGGATCCCGCGCGACGATGTCGACGATCTCGTCCATGGGCACGGCCGGCCAGTCGACCCGGATGAAGTTGCGAT
>LJNS01000055.1 GCA_001303245.1 Gammaproteobacteria bacterium SG8_30 | reverse complement strand
GCCAGCGTGGAAGGCGTGCCTGTAGTTCACGTTCCGCGTTGCCCCGAGGATCCTGGCACGAGAGTCTTGCACGAGAGCGTGCCCGGCGTGTCGTCTTGCTCGGGACTTGCCGCGCCTCGCGGCCGGGATCCGGCGCGGTGTCCGTTCGATTCGCTCCCCGATACTCGCTCGGTCTCACGGACACGCGCGCCACCGCGGCCGCGAGGCGGGAACGTCCGGCAGTATCTTGCAGGCGTGCCGGACGCGAGGTCGGTATCCCCCGGCTCGATGAAGTCGCCTTCGGGGTGGATCGGATGGTCGGGTCAGGCCAGCTCGGTCAGCCAGTCGCGCGGGCGGAGGTAGTCGCGATACAGCCGTTCCTCCCGCGAGCCCGGTTCCGGGTGCCAGTCGTACTCCCAGCGGACGAGCGGCGGCAGCGACATCAGGATCGACTCCGTGCGTCCCCCGGACTGCAGGCCGAACAGCGTTCCCCGGTCGTAGACGAGGTTGAACTCGACGTAGCGGCCACGGCGGTAGAGCTGGAAGTTGCGCTCGCGCTCGCCGTAGGGAGCGGCCCTGCGCCTCTGGACGATAGGCAGGTAGGCCTCGAGGAAGGCGTCGCCGACGCGCTGCTGGTAGTCGAAGCAGCGCTCGAAGCTCCAGGCGTTGAGGTCGTCGAAGAACAGGCCCCCGACGCCGCGCGTCTCGCCGCGATGCTTCAGGAAGAAATACTCGTCACACCACTTCTTGTGCGCGGCGTAGGTCGCCTCGTCCGGGCAGGCGGCCCGGGCCGTACGGTGCCAGTGCAGCACGTCCTCGTCTTCCGCATAGTACGGCGTGAGGTCGAAACCTCCGCCGAACCACCACACCGGCTCGCCGTCGGCCGGGTCGGCCACGAAGAACCGCACGTTCATGTGCGTGGTCGGCACGTGCGGGTTGTGCGGGTGCAGGACCAGGGACAGGCCCATGGCCTCGAACGAGGCCCCCGCCAGCTCCGGGCGATGCTGCGTCGCCGAGGGCGGCATGCGGCTGCCCATCACGTGTGAGAAGTTGACCCCGCCCTGCTCGAGCAACGCGCCGCCGCGCAGCACGCGGCTCTCTCCGCCACCACCCCCGGCCCGCTCCCAGGCGTCGCGGCGGAACCGGCCCTCGCCGTCGGTCGCTTCGAGCGCAGTGCAGATCCGGTCCTGGAGCCCCTGCAGGTAGCGCTGGACCGCCGTGCGATCGGCGGACGCGCTCATCTCGTGGCCGCCTTCCTCTTGGCGGGCGCCTTGCGCTTGGCGGTCGTCGCCCGACTCTTCTTGGCAGTCTTCTTGGACGCGGCCGGCTCTGCCGGCACGGCTGCTTTCTTCTTGGCCGCCGCAGCACCGCGGCGGCCGAAACGGCCCTTGGTCTCGGGCGCTGCGGCCAGCAGCTCGCGGCACTCCTCCAGGGTGAGCTTCGCCGCCGCTGCCCGCCACAGCGCAGCCTTCGTCTCCGGGTCCGCGTCCTTCGGAACGGGCGGCTTGGGAACCTTGGCGTTCTTCCGCCGGTCGGTGACGTACGGCCCGAAGCGGCCGTCGAGTACGTAGATCCCCTCGTCCTCGAAGGCCAGGATGTTCCGTGCCGCGTCGGCCTTCCTCTTTTCCTCGATGATCTCGAGCGCCCGTTCGAGCGAGAGCGTAAAGGGGTCGTCGTCCTTGATGGAGGCGTACTTGCTCCCGTACTTGACGTAGGGACCGTACTGCCCGCGGCCGACGCTCACCGACTCGCCGTCGGGCGTGTCGCCCAGCGCGCGTGGCAGCGACAGCAGCCTGAGCGCGTCCTCGAGCGTCACCTCGTCCATGCGCTGGCCCGGCATGAGGCTCGCGAATCTCGGTTTCTCCTCGTCGTCGCGCGAGCCGAGCTGCACGAACGGTCCGTACTGGCCCATGCGCACGGTGACCGGCTTGCCGGTCGACGGGTCGGTGCCGACGAGGCGCGCCTCCGCGACTTCCTCCCGGCTCACGCTTGTGCCGATCTCCTCGACGCGCTCGCTGAAGGGCTTCCAGAAGCGCTCGAGCTCCGGCCGCCACTGGCGCTCGCCGTTGCTGATCTCGTCGAGCAGGTCCTCCATGCGGGCAGTGAAGCCGTAGTCCACGTAGTTCCTGAAATACCGGACGAGGAAACGGCTCACGATCTTGCCGACGTCCGTCGGCAGGAACGCCCGGCCGCTCATCTCGACGTACTTGCGGTAACGCAGCGTCTCGATGATCGCGGCATAGGTCGACGGGCGGCCGATGCCGAAGTTCTCGAGCGCCTTCACCAGGCTCGCCTCGGTGAAGCGGGGCGGCGGCTGCGTGAAGTGCTGCTCCGGGCGGAGCTCGGCCAGTGCCACGACCTCGCCGGCCTCGAGTGGCGGCAACCGGGTCTCGTCCTCGCTCTCGAAGACGTCGCCCTCGTCGTGGTCCTCGTGGTAGACGGCAAGGAAACCCTTCTCTACGAGCGTCTGGCCATTGGCCCGGAAGACGTGACGCGCGGTGCCGCCCACGCCCGCCTCCGTCCCGGCAACGAGATCCACCGCCACCGTGTCGAACACGGCCGGGGCCATCTGGCAGGCCACCGCGCGGCGCCAGATGAGCGCGTAGAGGCGGCGCTGCTCGGCATCGTCGATCTCCGCCTCCGCCCGCTGCGGCGTCAGCGCCGCCGCCGTCGGCCGGATCGCCTCGTGGGCCTCCTGTGCGTTCTTGGACTTGGTGCGGTAGACGTTGACGCTGGCGGAAAGCGCCTTGTCGCCGTAGACGGCCTGGATCGTGGAACGGATGTCGCCCACGGCGTCGCCGGAGAGGGAAACCGAGTCGGTACGCATGTAGGTGATGAAGCCGGCCTCGTAAAGCCGCTGTGCCGCCTGCATGGTGCGCCGGGCGGTGAAGCCGAGCTTGCGCGCGGCTTCCTGCTGGAGCGTCGAGGTCGTGAACGGCGCGGCCGGATTCCGGCGCTTGGGCTTCCGGTCGACGGCGGCGACCGTCAGCAGGCCGCCCGCCGCCTCGTGGAGCGTGCGCTCGACTTGCCGTGCCTGGGCCTCGCCGGTGATGGAGAAGCGGCCCTTCTGCGTGTCGGCCTCGACCTTCTCGCCGCGGTACTCGACGAGGCGGGCCGGGAACCGCCCGGTGTCTTTCTGGCCCTGGGCCTCGACCGTCCAGTACTCCTGCCGGACGAACTTGCCGATCTCCTCCTCGCGCTCGCAGATCAGCCGCAGCGCCACGCTCTGCACGCGCCCGGCGGACAGGCCGGGCTTGATCTTGCGCCACAAGAGGGGCGACAGGTTGAAGCCGACCAGGTAATCGAGCGCACGCCGGGCCTGTTGTGCGTTCACCAGGCTCTCGTTCAGGTCCTCGGGCTGCTCCAACGCCTCGCGTATGGCGTTCTTCGTCACCTCGTAGAAGCGCACGCGGTGCAGGCCACGACCGTCGAGCACGCCGCGGTCCTTGAGGATCTCGGCGAGGTGCCAGGAGATCGCCTCGCCTTCCCGGTCCGGGTCGGTCGCGAGGTACAGGTGCGCAGCCTTGCGGGCCGCGCGCTCGATGGCGTCGACGCGCGGCTTGTTCTTGTCGATCAGCGCGTACTTCATCGCGAAGCCGTGCTCGGGATCGACCGCGCCCTCCTTCTCCACGAGGTCGCGCACGTGGCCATAGGAGGCGAGGACCTCGAAGTCCTTGCCCAGGTACTTCTTGATGGTCTTCGCCTTGGCCGGCGACTCCACGATCACCAGATTCGTTGCCATCTGCGGTCTGTTACCTCATTCGCAGGCCTGCAGCGGTCGCAGGCCGTCCCTTTAAGACGCCAAAGCCGCGGACCGGCCGCGGCTGCGTTGGCGGGAGCGCTTTTCCGTGCGCTCAGTGCATCGCGTCCGGGCGCTCCTCGAAGACCAGGTCCTCCATGCGCTCGTAAGCCTGCTCCTGTCCCGGCTGGCTGAAAAGCACCATCAGCACCACCCACTTGACCTGCTCGATGTCGATGTCGTCGGCTTCGAGCGCCAGCAGGCGGTCGATGACGACCTCGCGCTGCGAGGCCGACAGGATGCCGATGTTCTCGAGGTGCATGAGATAGCCCCGTACCCCGGCATCGAAACGGGCCGTCTCGTGCACGCTGAACACCCGCATGGCACGATGCGAAGTCTCCGCCACCGCGCGGCCCTGATCGTCCGCCAGCCCCTCGAGCCACTCGAGGGCACGCTCGACCTCGCGCTCCGGGTAGCCGGCGTGCTCGAGCTCCTGCTTGAGCGCGTCCCGGCTGGGCTCGGGCTCGTCCTGCGCGTCCAGGAAGTTCTCGAACAGGTGGATCAGGATGTCGAGAACGCTTTCCTTCATCTCCGCCTCGCGGGTAGCCGGCAGAATTTCCCGCCGGGGCACGACTCGACCTCGCCGCGGAGCTCGAGCATGAGCAGCATCGAGGCGACGGTAGACGGCGGGAAGCCGGTCCTGGCGACCAGGCTGTCCGGGTCCACCGGCCCGAAGCCGCAGGCATTCAACAGGATTTTGCAGTCCCTGTCCAACGTCCCGGAGTTCGCGGGGCCCGCGGGACGGGGGTCGGGGCGGGGCTGCGGAACGCAGCGGAACAGGTCGGGCTGCAAGCCCTCCAGGACCTCTTCCGGGGACTCCACGAGCCGTGCGCCGTCGCGGATCAGGCGGTGACACCCGCGCGCGATCGGATTGTGGATCGAGCCGGGCACGGCGAACACTTCGCGTCCCTGTTCGGCCGCCAGGCGGGCGGTGATCAGCGACCCGGAGCGGAAGGCGGCCTCGACCACGAGTACGCCGAGCGCGAGCCCGCTGATGAGCCGGTTGCGGCGCGGGAAGTGAGCGCGGCGCGGCGGCGTACCGGGCGGGAACTCGGACACGAGCGCACCTCGTGCCGCGATGTCCGCCGCCAGGCCGGCGTTGACGGCCGGGTACACCTGGTCGAGCCCGGTACCGCACACGGCCACCGTCCGGCCACCCCCGGTCAGCGCGCCGCGGTGTGCCGCGGCGTCGATTCCTGCGGCCAGGCCACTGGTGATGACGAGGCCGTGAGAGACGAGGCGCAGCGCGAAGTCGAAGGCGGCCTCGCGGCCGGCCGGCGTCGGACGGCGGCTGCCGACGATTGCCAGCTGCGGCAGGCTCAGGGTCTGCGGGTCGCCGCGGACGAACAGGGCGACCGGGGCCCCGGGGATGGCGCGCAGTGCGACGGGATAGCGCGGGTCGGAGACGGGAACGAGCTCGTGGCCCTGCTGCTCGAGCCACTTCAGGCCCGCGGCCACGGCGCTCCACCGTGGCCGGGGCAGCCCCCCGACCGTCCGCGCGGGGAGGCCGGCGGCCTCGAGGTCCGCCGGCGACGCCTCGAGGCACGCCTCGAGGCTGCCGAGGCGCGCGAGCAGCTCGACGACGCAGGCGGCGTCGAGACCGGGCGACATGGCGAGTTCGAGCCAGGCCCGCGTGCGGCTATCCTGTTCTGCCGGTGGCACGCTGCATAAGAAAACACGCCGGCCTGGCGGCCGGCGTGCGCCTATCGCGTGCGTTCGTGCGGAATCACTCCGGTCGGCGGACCTTGTAGCCGAGCTTGAGCTCGTTGGTCGCCTCGAGCACCAGCCCGAAGCTCAGGCGGTCGAAGGCCTTGAAGACCATGAAGCGGCCGACGAGCTCGTCCGGCAGGCGGACCTTGCTGCTCTCGCGGTGCGGGGTCTCGTCCTTGACCATCTCGCCTTCGCGCCAGATCGAGAGCACGTTGCCCGGCTCGAGCCCCTGTGCCGCGCCGCGGTTGATCACGACGACGGTGTATTCGGCGAAGGCGAGCTTCATGTCGACCACGTCCATGATGGTCCCGTCGACGTCGCCCGCCGGCGGCCGCGGGATGAAGTCCATGTTGACTTCGACCTTGTCCGGCAAGCCGATATCGCCATCGGAGGTCTCGCGCGCGGATCGCAGTATCTGGACGGTTGCCGGATCGCCGGTGCGAATGACCCGGCCCGTCGCGGTGTAGATGCCCTTGTAGCCGAGGACGTCACCGTCGTCGGGATCGCGCATCTCTTCCTCGACGTCGTAGAGCAGCCAGCTCTGGTCGACCACCGCGTCGTTCATGCGACGCATGTACACGTGGTCGCCGGCCGCAGTGATGGTGCGCTGGTCCCGGCCGGTCACGACGTACGGCGCGCTCTCGACCTGCTCCTTCGACAGCACGGTCGGTTTCGACATGAAGGCCTCGACGATCTCCCATGGGATGGCGCGGATGGCCTCCGACAGCGGCTTCTCGCGGACCCGCGGTGACAGCCGCGTGGCGCCGCCGCGCTCCAGCATCACGCGGGGCTGGCCGTCGACCCATGTCAGGACCAGCACGTCCCCGGGATAGATGAGGTGCGGGTTCTCGACCTGCGGGTTGACGTACCAGATCTCCGGCCAGTACCAGGGATCGCGCAGGAACCGCGCGGAAATGTCCCACAGCGTGTCGCCCGGCACCACGACATAGCGCTCCGGCGCATCGGGGGCGATCGGGATGACGCTGCGGTCGATGCCGCCGGACTGGCCCGCGGCCGGTCCGGCCGGGACCGCCAGGCCGAATACGAAGACCAGAGCGGCAGAAGCCGCCGCGAGCGGCCATCCGCTGAGGCCGCGGGACTTGAAAACGGTGGACGGCGCCATCAACAGCTCCCTCACTGCCGGGTCGACCGCTACGCCCGTATACTTCCGGGCTCGCGGCGGACTTCAGCGGGCGACCGGGGGGCATCCTGCTCCGGGCAGCTCGCCGATATTAAGTTCACTCGCCGGCAGAACTTTAGCAGCATTCCTGAATCAGTTATACGAACTACAGGCCCTATTCGCATGACCCGCCTCACAATACTGGAGTATCCCGATCCGCGACTGCGAACCGTCGCACAGCCCGTCGACGAGGTGGACGACGCGCTGCGCCAGCTGATCGACGACATGCTCGAGACCATGTATGCCTCGCAGGGCATCGGGCTCGCCGCGACGCAGGTCAACGTTCACAAGCGGCTGCTGGTTCTCGACGTGTCGGAGGACCAGGGCCAGCCGCTGGCGCTCATCAATCCCGAGATCGTCGCGCGCGAGGAGGTCTGCACGACCCAGGAAGGATGCCTCTCCGTGCCGGGCATCTTCGATGACGTCGAACGTGCGCAGCGCATCCGCGTGCGGGCGCTCGACCGCCACGGCGAGCCGTTCGAGATCGACGCCGAGGGCCTGCTCGCCGTTTGCATCCAGCACGAGATGGATCACCTCGAGGGCAAGCTCTTCGTCGACTACCTGTCGGAGCTCAAGCGCCAGCGCATCCGCAAGAAGCTCGAGAAGGACCGCAAGCTGCGCGGGACCGAACGCGTCCCGGAGCGCTCGGGGGTCCCGGCTATCTGAAGCCGGTTCGCCGATGCCGGCGGGGCTCAACATCGTCTTCGCCGGCACGCCGGCCTTCTCGGTCCCGGCGCTCGAGACGATCGCGGCGAGCCGGCATCGCGTGCGCGCGGTCTTCACGCAACCGGACCGCCGTTCCGGCCGGGGCTTGCGGGTCGAGCCGAGCCCGGTGAAGCAGGCGGCGATCGACCGTGGCCTGCCCGTCGAGCAACCCGCGACGTTCAAGGACCCGGAGGCGGTCGCGCTGCTCGCACGCTATCGGCCCGACGTGCTGGTGGTAGTCGCCTACGGTCTGCTGCTGCCGCAGGTCGTGCTCGACATCCCCCGCCTCGGGTGCCTGAACATCCACGCCTCGCTGCTGCCGCGCTGGCGCGGCGCCGCGCCGATCCAGCGGGCGATCCTCGCCGGGGATGCGGAGAGCGGCATCACCCTCATGCGCATGGAAGCGGGACTCGACACCGGGCCGGTGCTGTCCCGGCGGGCGGTCAGGATCGAGGCGGCGGACACGGGCGGCAGCCTGCACGACAAGCTCGCTACGCTCGGCGCCGACATGATCGTTGGGGCGCTAGACCTGCTGGAGTCGGGGCAGGCGGTCTTCGAGCCGCAGGACGACGCGGCTGCGACCTACGCCCGGAAGATCACCAAGGACGAGTCGCGCATCGACTGGTCGCGTCCCGCCGTCGAGATCGAGCGAATGGTGCGCGCATTCGATCCGTGGCCCGTCGCCGAGACGCGCCTCGACGGTGCGCAGTTGCGCGTGTGGCAGTCGCGCGTGGCTCCGGCGCCCGCCCGCCCGGCGGTTCCGGGCGAGATCCTGGAGGCGACTTCCCGGGCTCTCGTCGTTGCGACCGGGCGCGATGCGCTCGCACTAGAACGCGTGCAGCTGCCCGGCAAACGGCCCGTGTCGGCAGAGGAGTTCGTCCGCGGCCGCGCCCTGGCGGACAAGGTGCTGGGCGCGGAGTCGCGCGCTTGAGCCGGACGGACGCGGCAGGGCTGCGCGCCGCCGCGGCGCGCGTCGCGATGGCCGTCCTGCGCGACGGTCGCAATCTGGAGGAAGGGCTCGACGCGGAGCCTGCCGCCGGCCGGGAACGTGCGACGCTGCAGTCCCTGGCCTACGGCACGATCCGGTGGTTCTTCGAGCTCGATGCGTGCCTCGCGCTGCTCACCGACCGCCCGCCCGAGCGGCTCGATCCCCCGGTCCGGTGCCTGCTGCTCGTCGGGTTGTACCAGCTGGCGCACGGGCGCACTCCGGCGCACGCGGCCGTTGCCGAGACGGTGGAAGCGGTACGCGTACTGGGTCGTCCACGCGCGAGCGGCCTCGTCAACGCCGTGCTGCGACGGTTCCAGCGCGAGCGCGACCTCCTGGTGCAGCGCGCCCATCGCGATCCGCAGGCCCGCCATGCGCACCCTTGGTGGCTGATCGAGGCCATTCGACGGGACTGGAACGAGCGGGCCGAAGCGATCCTCGAGTCGGACAACCTGCATCCCCCGATGTGGGTTCGGGTCAACGCGCGCCGGGTGGATGCGAGCGCCTACCGGGCGCGGCTCGCCGAGGCGGGCCTCGACGCCAGCCCGTGCGCGTTCGCGCCCGAGGCGCTCAGGCTGGCCCAGCCCGTCGACGTCCGGATCCTGCCCGGCTTCGCGGAAGGCGACGTGTCGGTGCAGGATGCCGCCGCCCAGCTTGCGCCCCGCCTGCTCGCCCTGGATGCCGGCATGCGCGTGCTGGATGCCTGTGCCGCCCCGGGAGGCAAGGCCTGCCACGTGCTCGAGCTGCAGCCCGGGCTGGCCGAGCTGGTCGCCGTGGACATCGACCCGGGCCGTGCCACGCGGATAAGGGACAACCTTGCCCGCCTCCGGCTCGCCGCAAGCGTGAAGGTGGGCGATGCGACCGAGCCGGCCGGCTGGTGGGACGGCAAACCCTTCGACCGGATCCTGCTCGATGTGCCCTGCTCGGGCACGGGCGTGATCCGACGCCATCCGGACATCAAGCTGCTGCGTCGGCCGGCGGACATTCCTGCATTCGCCGCAAGACAGCAAGCCCTGCTCGAGGCGGCCTGGCCGATGCTGGTTCCGGGCGGGCGCCTGGTGTACGCCAGCTGCTCGGTGTTGCGCGCCGAGAACGCGGCGGTCGTCGAGGCGTTCCTGGCCGCCCGGCCGGAGGCGGTGGAGATGACGGAATCTGCTAGGCTTTTCCTGCCTGCCCCGCTTCCCGAGTGTGGTCGCGGGCCGGGTCTCGCGCTGCCGACGGGCGCGGCCGACACGGACGGTTTCTATTATGCCTGCCTGGACAAGCGGGCCTGAGGGTCGGGGGAGTGCAAGCCACGCAGGTGCTTCACGTCGGTCTCAAGCGCATGGCCGCGCTCGCGGTCGGCCTGCTGCTTGCCTGTGCCGCCGTCGCGCAGCAGGACCGCTTCTCCATACGCAACGCCTTCGTGGAGCCCGTCGGCGGTGTCTGGCAGCTCAACGCCATCGTCGAGCTCGGCCTGTCGGCGGCCGCCGAGGAGGCCCTGTCCGAGGGGATTCCGCTCACCCTCCTCCTCGAGATCCTGATCACCAAGGAACGTCGCTTCCTGCCGGACACCGAGGTGGCCGGCCTGGAGCAGCGCTGGCGCCTCGCGTATGACGCGCTCTCCGGCCGCTACGTCGTCACCAACCTGAACAGCCGCGCCCAGTCGACCTACCCGGCGCTGGCCGAGGCCCTCGACTACCTCTCGAATGTGCGCGGCCTGCCGTTGATCGACGAGCCGCTGCTTGCCTCGGGTGTGCGGCACGAGGTGAGCCTTCGCGCCTCCGTAGAGATCGGTGGGTTGCCCGGCGCCGTCAAGCTCCTCATCTTCTGGCGCGAGTGGAGCCGCTCCACGGACTGGTACACGTGGAGCGTCCGCCCATGATCCGCCGCTGGGTCCCGGTCGCCGTCGGCGCGGGGATCGTGGCCTGGGTCGTGGCGCTTGCGCTGCTCGCGGTAACCACGCGCGACTCCCAGGAGTTCGGCAAGCTGCAGCCCTGGATTCTGATGGTGAACGCCGCCGGCGTGCTCGTGCTGGTGGCGCTGCTCACCGGGCGGCTCGTCGAGCTGGTGCGCGACCGGCGCGCGCTGGTGCCCGGCTCGCGGCTGCGCTCGCAGGCGGTGGCGATGCTGAGCGTCCTCGTGCTGGCGCCGCTCCTGCTCGTCTTCACGTTCTCGGTGCTGTTCCTGACCCGCGGCATCGACAGCTGGTTCCACGTCGAGGTCCGCCAGGGACTGTCCGACGCGCTCGGCCTGTCCCGGGCCGCGCTCGACCTGCGGATGCGCGAGTTCACGGATCGCACCGAGCGCATCGCCGAGGACCTCGCGCAGCAGCGGTCGATGCAGCTGTTCTCGGCGCTCGACGAACACCGCCGCCTGGCGGGTGCCGAGGAGCTGGCGGTGGTCGGTCCAGGCCGGATCGAGGCCTACAGCACGGCGAGCCTCGTCGACTCGCTCCCGCCGCTGCCGCCCGACGAGGTGCTGATGCAGGCGCGTCGGGGCGAACGCTATGTGAGCCTCGATCCCGTGGCGACGGGCGGCTACGTGATCCGCGCCGCCGTCCGCATGGGCGGGGCGTCCAGCCTGCAGGGCACACGGGTGCTGATGGCGGTCTATCCGGTGCCGCAGCGCCTGGCTGACCTGGCGGAGGCCGTGCAGGGCGCCTATCAGCAATACGGTCGACTTTCCTACCTGCGCGAGCCCCTCAAGGTTAGTTTCGTGCTGACCCTGTCGCTCGTGCTGCTGATGGCGCTGCTGGCGGCGGTCTACGGGGCGTTCTTCTTCTCCGACCGGCTGGTGCAGCCCGTGCAGGACCTGATCGGTGCGACGCGGGCCGTCGGCAAGGGCGATTTCGAGACGCGCGTGCAGCGCGCCTCGCGCGACGAGATCGGCTACCTCGTTACGTCCTTCAACGACATGACGAAGCGCCTGGCCAAGGCGCGGGCCGAGGCGGACGCGAGCCGGCAGGCTGTCGAGAACGAGCGCGCGAGCCTTGCCGTGATTCTCGCCCGCCTCTCCACGGGCGTGATCTCCCTGCAGTCGGACCTCACCATCCGGGTCGCCAACCATGCGGCGGGCGCAATCCTGGGCACCGACCTTCAGGCCGCCGCGGGCGAGGGACTGCCTGCCCTGGCAGAGAGGGAGCCGCTGGTCGCGCAGTTGCTGGCCGTGATCCGGCCGCACGTGGAGGCCGGGCAGACGGAGTGGCGCGAGCAGGTGATCCTGCGCCACGAGACCGGACGTCGTGAGCTGATGTGCGCCTGTACGGCGTTGCCCGGCGAGGGCGAGGAGACCGCCGGACTGGTGCTCGTCTTCGACGACATCACCGAACTGCTGCACGCACAGCGCGAAGCCGCGTGGGGCGAGGTGGCGAGGCGCCTCGCCCACGAGATCAAGAATCCGCTGACGCCGATCCAGCTCTCGGCCGAACGCGTACGCCGCCGGCTCCTGGGCGGGCTGCCCGATCGCGACGCCGATCTGCTCGAACGTGCCACCAACACCATCGTGCAGCAGGTCGAGTCCATGAAGCAGATGGTGAACGCGTTCAGCGAGTACGCGCGTGCCCCGACGATGGAGCTCGATTTCTTCGACCTGAACGCGCTCGTGCGCGAGGCGGCGGACCTGTACCACGCCCAGGACGCGCGGGTCCGCTTTGCGCTCACGCTGGCCGAGGGCGGCGCCCCGATCGAGGCGGACCGCGGCCGCATCCGCCAGGTACTCAACAACCTGCTGACGAACTCGCTCGAGGCGCTCGAGGGCGAGCCCGATCCGGTCGTCACCGTCCACACCGCCCGGCACCCGGGACCGGGCGCCGGCTTCGTCGAGCTCGCCGTTCACGACAACGGCCCGGGGTTCCAACGTGAATTCATGGGCCAGGTCTTCGATCCCTATGTCACCAGCAAGCCGAAGGGCACCGGGCTCGGGCTCGCGATCGTCCGCAAGATCGTCGAGGAGCACGGCGGGCGCATCGAGGCCGAGAACGAGCCCGACGGCGGCGCGTTGGTGAGGGTGTGGCTGCCGGCCGACGAGGCCGCCCGGGGGGCCCCTGTCCCACGGGTGACCAGGAACCAGGAACCCAGGAGAGAGCACGCATGAGTGCACAGCGCATCCTCGTCGTCGACGACGAGGCCGACATCCGCGACACGCTCAGGGAGATACTCGGCGACGAGGGCTACGACGTGTCCGTCGCGGCGGACGCGACTGCGGCCCGGGCCGCAGTCGCCCGGCAGGAGCCCGACCTCGTGCTGCTGGACATCTGGATGCCGGACACGGACGGCATCTCGCTGCTGCGCGAGTGGTCCGAATCGCACCAGCTGCGTTTCCCGGTCGTGATGCTCTCCGGGCACGGCACGGTCGAGACTGCCGTCGAGGCGACCCGCCTCGGAGCGGTGGACTTCGCCGAGAAGCCGCTCTCGCTCGCGAAACTGCTGCGCACCGTCGAACACGCGCTGGAGGCCGGCAGGCGCCGCAAGCAGGCGCAGCGGACTCTCATCCCGCCGCTGGTCGCTCCGGTCGGCCGCAGCCGCCTGATGCAACAGCTGCGCGAGCAGGTGCAGCAGGTGGCCGTGCACGATGCGCCGGTGCTGTTCATCGGCGAGGTCGGCACGGGCCGCGAAGCCTTCGCGCGCTACATGCAGGCCATCGGCCCCAAGGCGTCCGAGCCGTTCGTCAGCGTGACCTGCGCGGGACTGGACGACGATACCTCGGCGCAGCGGCTGCGCGGCCGGGAGCACGACGGCGCCGTGACGGAGCGCGGCTTCTACGACGAGGCGGACGGGGGAACGCTTCTCCTGACCGGCCTCGAGGACCTGACGCCGGCGGTGCAGCGCATGCTGGTCGCGGATCTCGAGGACGGCGGCTACACGCGCGTCGGTGGCAGCGAGCGACAGCCGCTGCGCATGCGCATGGTGGCGACCGCCCGGCCCGGCATCGAGTCCGATCCCGGCGAGTCGGTGCGCCGGGACCTGGTAGGGCACCTCAACGTCATCACGCTGCGCGTGCCGCCGCTGCGCGACTACGCCGAGGACGTGCCCGACCTCCTGCGCCACTACGTGGACCGGCTGGTGGACGAGGAGAAGCTCGGCTTCCGCCGCTTCAGCGTCGCGGCGCAGAACCGGCTGCGCAACTATCCCTGGCCGGGTAACGTGCGGGAGCTGCGCAACCTGGTCCAGCGCCTGCTGCTCGTCGGCGGCGGCGAGGAGATCACGCTCGAGGAGATCGAGCGGGAGCTCGCGGTCCAGCAGCCGGCGGACGAGCCGCTGGTCAAGCAGGACCTGCTCGCGCTGCCGCTACGCGAGGCCCGGGAGCACTTCGAGCGCGCCTACCTGCTGCAGCAGCTCATGCTGTGCAACGGCAAGGTCGGGCAGCTGGCCAAGCGCGTCGGCATGGAGCGCACGCACCTTTACCGCAAGCTCCGCTCGCTCGGCGTCGACTTCCGCCAGATCAGCGACGACTGATTTCGTCCCGGGCGTAGCGTCGGCTGCGCCGTCCCGCCCGGCTGGAACTGCCCGGCCTCGCGGCCGGGATCCGGCGCGGTGTCCGCTCGATTCGCTCCCCGATACTCGCTCGGTCTCGCGGACACCCGCGCCACCTCGGCCGCGAGGCGGCAAAGTTCGGCGGTGCGCTTCAGGCGTGCCGGACGTGAGGGGGTGTGCCCTGGCGAGCGACTAGGATCGACCCGGAGCGAGCGGGGGACACCCCCGAGCAAGACGGCACGCCGGGAGCGCCCGCGCGATGTCGCGTGCGTCGGGAACCAGAAACGGCCGCTCGGTGGATCTAGGCGCAGAATCTGCAGTAGCGGAATGCGGCGGCCAGCGTCAGCCGCCGACGCGGATCACCAGCACGTCCATCTCGGCCTCGCGCAGCCGCTCGCGGACGCGGTTCAGCTCGCCGAGGTCGGAGATCGGCCCGACGCGGACCCGGTGCCAGGTGTCGTTGTCCACCGAGACGCGCTGGACCCGGGACTCGATGCCCTGCAGCGCCAGCTGCGCGCGGACACGGTCGGCCTCGTTGAAATCCCGGTAGGACCCGACCTGCAGCACGTAGGCGCCTTCCTTCTCGACGGGCGCGGGCGCGTCGTGCTTGACGTCGCGGTCGCGCTCCGGGACGACGACCTCGAAGTTGGGCAGCATCTCGTAGAAGTCGTAGCGGGTCTCCGGCTCGGCCGGCACCTCGGACTCGCGACTCGAGGCCGGCGCCGGGCGCGGTTCTGCTGGAGGCTCGTCGCCCGGCCGGTCGGCGAGATAGATCACGAGGCCGACGGCGAGGCCTGCGATCAGGCCCAGCGCCAGCCCGGTCCAGCCGGAGAAGGGCTCCTGGCGGCCGCGCCGCCGCTTGTAGTCGCGCGTCGACACTACATCGTCTCCGGTGCCGAGACCCCGAGTATCTCGAGGCCGTTGCGGACGACCTGTTGCGCGGCGAGGACGAGCGCCAGGCGCGCATTGCGGACGGCTCCGTCATCGACGATGAACGGCAGCGCGTTGTAGTAGGCGTGGAAGGCCGTCGCCAGCTCGCGCAGGTAGTGCACGACCATGTGCGGTGCCCGCTGCGCGGCCGCCAGGTCCACGAGCTCCGGCCAGCGCGTCAGCGTCCGCATCAGCGACTGCTCGTGCGGGTCGTCGAGGAGGCCGAGCGCCGCCACGCCTGCCTCGCGGTCGAAGGCGAGGCCGCGGTCCGCCAGCTGCCGGAGCACGCTCGAGACGCGCGCGTGGGCGTACTGCACGTAATAGACGGGATTGTCGTTGCTGCGCGACTTCGCCAGCTCCAGGTCGAAGTCCAGGTGCTGGTCGTTCGAGCGCATGACGTAGAACAGTCGCGCCGCGTCGCGACCGACCTCCCGGCGCAGCTCGCGCAAGGTGATGAACTCCCCGGACCGCGTCGACATCTGCACCTTCTCGCCGCCGCGGAACAGCGTCACGAACTGCACGAGGCGGACCTCGAGGCTGTCACCCGGCTGGCCCATGGCCTCGAGGCCGGCGCGCACGCGCGCGACGTAGCCGTGGTGATCCGCGCCGAGGACGTCGAGCAGCAGGTCGAAACCACGCTCTCGCTTCTCCAGGTGATAGGCGATGTCGGAGGCGAAGTAGGTCTTCTGGCCGTTCTCCCGGACGACGACGCGGTCCTTCTCGTCGCCGAATGCGGTCGCGCGGAACCACTGGGCACCGTCCTGCTCGTACACGTGTCCCTGTTCGCGCAGCAGCGCGAGGGCGCGGTCGATCGCGCCCTCGTCGGCCAGGCTGCGTTCCGAGTACCAGCGATGGTATGTGACGCCGAATTCCTCGAGGTCCTGGCGGATGTCGCCGAGGATGTCGCCGAGCCCGAGGTCGAAGACGCGGCGGAAGTCCGCATCCCCGAGCAGCGAGCGCATGCGGTGAACGACCGCGTCGATGTGGTCGTCCTTGTCGCCGCCTGCCGGCTCGTCGGGCGGAAGCGCCTCGAACACCTCGTGGGTGGCGCGGCGCAATCGCCCGCCCTCCGCCGCCTCGAGGTCGGCGGCGATGCGCCGGACGTAGTCACCGCGATAGCCGTTCGACGGGAACGCGAATTCCTCCCCGCACAACTCGAGGTACCTGAGCCAGACGCTCGCTGCGAGGATGTCCATCTGCCGTCCGGCGTCGTTGACGTAGTATTCGCGGTGCACGCCGTAGCCGGCCGCCTCCAGGAGGTTGGCGAGCGTGGCGCCGAATGCTGCGTGGCGGCCGTGGCCGACGTGCAGGGGGCCCGTCGGGTTGGCGGAGACGAACTCGACGATGGCCCGACGGCTGCTGCCGGAAGCGGTCCGACCGTACGCCTTCCCCGCGTCGAGCACGCGGGCGATCTCGGTCTGGTAGGCGGCCGGGGCCAGGAAGAAGTTGATGAATCCCGGGCCGGCGATCTCGACCCGCGAGACGAGGTCGCTCGGCGGCAGCGCAGCCACGATCGCGTCCGCCAGCTTGCGCGGACTCGTGCGCGCCGCCTTGGCTAGTTGCAGCGCGGCGTTGCAGGCGAAGTCGCCGTGTGCCGCATCGCGGGTACGCTCGACGACGGGGACGCCCGCGGGACGGTCGCCCGGCAGCGTGCCCGGCGGCAGGGCCGCCAACGCCGAGCCCACGAGCTGTTCGATCAGGTGTTTCACGGGACGGAGGGGCCGGATGATTTCAGGCGCGCAAGTCTACCCGAAAGCGTTGCGGCCAGGCCCGAGCCGGCTCCGTTCGGTGTTGCCAGTTCGAGTCCAGTGCAGTCCGGCCGGGTCAACGCCCGTCGGACTGCTGCGTTGATTCATCCTGCGGGACACAACCGAGACTGGAGAAGCCATGATGAGTCACCGACATTCCTTCCTGCTGGCCGGCACCGTGGCGCTTGCGCTGGTAGCCGCTTCCGGCGCGCTGGCGGCCGACGGCCCGCCGGGCCAGGGGCGCGAAGAGCACTGGGCCAAGGTCGACACCGACGGCGACGGTGCGATCAGCAAGGCCGAGGCCGAGGCCGGCGCGCCTCGCATCGCGCGCGATTTCGCGAATCTCGACGCGGACGAGGACGGGCGCATCACGCGTGAGGAGATGCACGCCCAGATGCAGGCCCGCCACGCAGCGACGCGGGAGGAGCGCCGGGCCCGTGCCGAGGAACGCTACCGCAGCGCGGACACGAACGGGGACGGAGCCCTGGACCTGGCCGAGGCGCAGCAGGGGATGCCCCGCATGGCCGAGCACTTCGCCGAGATCGACGCCGATGCCGACGGACTCGTGACACGCGAGGAGCTGCAGGCCGCCATGCTGGCGCGCCGGGCAGAGCGCATGCGCGAAGGCGGCGGCGGCCACGGCCCGGGTTGGGGCCCTCCCGGCGAGTGAGCGGGGGCGCCGCTCAGTCCACCTCGATGGGGTCGACGTCCATGGACCATCGCAGCCGCCGGGGCGCCCGGAGCGACTCGACCCGGGGCAGCCAGCGGTCGAGGAAGGACTGCAGGGCTGGCCGCGTCGCGCTCTCGACCAGCAGCTGGGCCCGGCAGCGGCCGGCACGGCGCTCCATGGCCGCGGGGGCCGGGCCGAGCAGCTGCACGTCGTCCGGGGACAGGCCGGCTCGAGCCTCCAGGGCGCGCGCGAGAAAGTCGAACACCTCGCCGCGGTCCGGCCCGTCGGCGCGCAGCAGGGCGAGCCGGGAGTACGGGGGCCAGCCTGCTGCCCGGCGCTCCGCGAGGGCGCGCAGCGCGAAGCCCTCGTAGCCTTCGCTCACCAGGCTGGTGAGCAGGGGGTTTTCCGGGAAGGCCGACTGGATCAGCACCTCGCCGGGGCGATCGCCACGGCCGGCCCTGCCCGCGACCTGCACGATCTGCTGCGCCAGGCGCTCGCTCGCGCGGAAATCCGCGCCGAACAACCCCTGGTCGGCATTCAGGATGGCGACCAGCGTGACGTCGGGATAGTCGTGGCCCTTGGTCAGCATCTGGGTACCGAGCAGGATACGTGCCTCCCCGCTTGCGACCCTGGCGAGGGCCTTCTCGATGTCGCCGCGCCGGCGGATGACGTCCCGATCGATGCGGACGAGCGGTGCGTGGGGGAACACCTCGGCCAGAGCCTCCGCGACCCGCTCCGTTCCCTGGCCGACGGGGCGCACTTCCCCGCCGCACTTGGGGCACCCGAAGGGCATCGGCTCGTCGGCGCCGCAGTGGTGGCAGACGAGCCGCGCCCTCTTCAGGTGCACCGTCAGGCGCGCATCGCAGGACGAGCACGGAGCGATCCAGCCGCAGACGGTGCAGTAGAGGGTGGGCGCGTAGCCCCGACGGTTCAGGTACACGAGCACCTGGCCCCGGTCGGCGAGGTGCCGCTCGATGGCTGCAAGCACCGGCTGTGCCAGGCCATCGCGCGCAGCGTGATGGCGCAGGTCGACGACGGCGACCCGCGGCTTGCCGGCCCGCCCCGCCCGCTCGGGGAGGTCCAGGCGGCGATAGCGGCCGGACTCCACGTTGGCGAGGCTCTCGAGCGACGGCGTGGCCGAGCCGAGCACGACCGGGATGCCGAGCCGCTGCGCACGGAGCACGGCGAGGTCGCGGGCCGAGTAGCGGAATCCCTCCTGCTGCTTGTAGGAAGGATCGTGCTCCTCGTCGACGACGACGATGCCGGGGGCCGGAAGCGGGGTGAACGCCGCCGAGCGCGTGCCGATCACCACCGGCGCCGCACCGGTTCGCGCGGCGCGCCACGCGCGCAGCCGCTCGGCATCGGTCATCGACGAATGCAGCGCCACGACGGGGACGGGCAGGCGGTTGCGGAAGCGCGAGACGAGCTGCGGCGTGAGCGCGATCTCCGGAACGAGCACCAGCGCGCTGCCCCCCCGTGCCAGCACGCGCTGGATGAGGTCGAGGTAGACCTCGGTCTTGCCGCTGCCGGTCACGCCCCGGAGGAGCCAGCACTCGAAGCGTCCGAGGGACCCGGCCACGGCGCTGCAGGCTGTCTGCTGCGCATCGGTGAGGCGGGGAGCCGGCTGGGCAGCCGGTCCGGACGGTGGCGGGGGTTCCGGCTGGCCGAACGACTCGACCAGGCCGCGGCGCGCCAGGCCCCGCAACGCCTCGGTGAGACCGAGCGAGCCGATCTCGTGCGCCGCGAGCGGCGCGTCCCGCAGACGCTCGAACAGCTCGGCCTGGCGCCGGCCGAGCCGGCCCGGACGGCAGGCGAAGCCCGCCTCGGTGAGCTGCCAGACGGTGATCTCGGAGACTGCCGCGGCCCCGGCGCGGATCCCGGCCGGCACGGCCGCCGCGAGGACCTCGCCCAGCGGATGATGGTAGTAGGAGGCTGCCCAGGTGAGCAGGCCGAAGGTAGGGGCATCCCACAGGGGCGCCTCGTCCAGCACCTCGAGGGCTGCCTTGAGCCTGGCGCGCGGCAGGTCGCTCGTTCGGGCGAGGGCGGCGACGAACCCGATCGCGCGGCGATGACCCAGCGGAACCCGTACCCGCATGCCGGGCGCGACGGAAGGCCCCGCGTACCCCGCCGGAGGCAGGTAGTCGAACGCCTGCCGCAGCCGTGTATCCAGCACGACCTTGAGGATCGCGGGTGTCTGAGCGGAATTGGAGGCCAAGGTCGTCGATGTCGCCTGCCGGGGGCCGCCGCTCGGGGCCTGGTCAACCCGGCGGGACGCCGGACGTTATAACACCCGGGAAGGCCGCCGTGCGGCGGCCGGCGGAGTTTGCGGACGATGGCCTCTGCTAGTCTTGGATGTGCCCTGCCGGCGGTCGGCTGGCGCGAGGAGTCGACACTCGAGGAGGCGCGGCCGGTGGACCAGTCCCGGGCGCTCGATCGTTTCCTGGCAGGTGTGGAGCGCCGGGCCTTCCGCATCGCACGCATGGCGGTGCGCGACGACGACGACGCGCTCGACATCGTCCAGGAGGCGATGATCCGGCTGGCGCGCAGCTACGGGCAGCGGCCCGCGGAAGAGTGGAGGCCGCTCTTTTATCGCATCCTCAACAACGGCATCCGCGACTTCATTCGTCGGCAGCGCGTGCGGCGCCGGGTCATGGCCTGGTGGCCCGCGCGGCTTGCGGCGGAAGACGACGTGCCCGACCCGGTCGCCTCCGCGCCCGATCCTGCGGGAAGCCCCGCAGACCTGCTGGAGGGCGAACAGGCGATGGAACTGCTCGAGGCGGGACTTGCTGCGCTGCCGGACCGGCAGCGCGAGGCATTCACGCTGCGCGCGCTGGAAGGCCTCGACGTGGCCGGCACCGCCGTGGCGATGGGTTGCTCGGAGGGCAGCGTGAAGACACATTACTTCCGGGCCGTGCATGCCCTGAAGGACAGACTCGGGAGTTGAGGTCATGCGGGACGATCGCTTGGACGACATCGAGAACCGGGCACGGGCCGCCTTCGACGCGAGCGTCGAGCGCATCGACGCGGCAACGCAGTCGCGGCTGACACAGGCAAGGCACGTGGCGCTGGCGGCGCTCGAGCGCCCGGACGCGCGCCTCGTCTCCTGGGGACCCGCGGCGGCGATGGCGGCCGCGGTCGTGCTGGCGGTGGCGCTGTGGCTCGGTCCCGGCGGGCCCGGGCAGCCGGAGTTGCCGGGCGTAGTGATCGCGACGGGCGTCGAGGACCTCGAGCTGATCTCGGCAGGCGAGGATCTCGACATGCTCGGCGAGGAGCCGGAGTTCTACGCGTGGGCCGCGAGTGTCGCGGCCTCCGGCGACGGGGTGGGCTGAGATCGTGCGGTTCTGGCTGCGCGTACTCGGTCCGGTCGGCTCAATGGCGGCACTCGCCGGGATCGGTTGGCAAGCCCGGGGCGAAGAACCGCCGGTTGCACCGCCGCTGGAGCTCGCCTTCCTGGAGTTTCTGGCCGAGGAGGCGGGTGCGGACGAGGACCTGAGCGACGCGCTGATGACCGCGGACCTGGACCGGGCGATCGAGGAGGCGGATCGGCGCAAAGAGGGGCGGCAAGATGACAACGGTTGAACGGTTTCGCGCCATCCTGCTCGCGGCCTGGCTCTCGGCCATGGCCCCGGTGGCGGTCGCGCAGGACGAAGCGCCGGGTGTCGCCTGGGACTCGCTGTCTGCGGAGCAGCAGCAGATGCTCGGGCACTTTCGCCAGGAGTGGGAAAGCATGCCGCCGGGCCGGCAGCAGGCGATGGCCCGCGGCGCCGAGCGCTGGTCGAAGATGACGCCGGAGCAGCAGGCCCGCGCCCGCGAGCGCTGGCAGCACTGGCGTGAGCTTCCGCCCGAGCAGAAGCAGCAGATCCGCGAGCGCTGGCAACGCTTCCGCGACCTGCCGCCGGAACACAGGGAGCGACTGCGCGAGGCCTACCATCGGTTCCAGTCCCTGCCTCCCGAGAAGCGCCAGGAGCTGCGACGCCGCTGGCAGGGCATGTCGCCGGAAGAGCGCGAGCAGATGCGCGAGCGCTGGCGGCAGATGGACGACGAGCGGCGCGAGCGGATGATGCGAGACCCGATGCCGCAGCGCGCACCCGGTCCCGGCCCGGGGCGGGGCGGCGGCGGTCACTGAGGCGACCCGAGAGGCCACGCCCGCGCTGCTAGAATTCGCCTCCGTCGGTCCGGCCTGGCGCAGGGGAAATCCATGACGGTCGCCTTCTGGTGCATCCTCGCGGCAGGCCTGCTGCCGTACGCGGCCACGCTCACCGCCAAGCTCGGCGCACCCTACGACAACCGCGACCCGCGTGGCTGGCTGGCCCGGCAGACCGGGTGGCGGGCACGGGCGAACGCCGCCCAGCACAACGGTTTCGAGGCCTTCCCGCTGTTCGCGGCCGGCGTGATCGTGGCGCACCTGGCAGGCGCCGCTCAGGCCACGGTCGACGTGCTGGCGCTCGTCTTCGTCATGGCGCGGATCGCTCACTTCGGCGCCTACGTCGCGAACCTCGCCGCGCTCCGCTCGCTGCTCTGGCTAGTCGGGATCGGCAGCGTGGTGGGCCTGTTCGTCGCAGCCGCCTGAGCCCACGCCACGGCAGGCGCCGGCGAGCCTCGCCCGTCCGCGAACCCGGAATCCGCGCCACGGTCATAATATTCACCAGCCTGTCGGTGCCCGGTTGAACACGGGCTGCAGAAGAGGAGTTCCCAAGATGTTGTTCAAGTCGATGACGGCACTCGCCCTGGCAGCGGTGCTCGCAACGATGATGGCGCCACCCGCCACGGCCGCCGATGAGGAGACCTGGGACGGCCTGACCCAGGTGAAGGCCAAGAACGTGGATGCGGCTTACCTGTTGCCGGGTGCCGACTTCCGGCCCTACGGCAAGGTCATCATCGACCCGCCGCAGGTGTCCTTCCGCAAGAACTGGCTGCGCGACCAGAATCGCAGCGTCTCGTCCGTGAGCGCGCGCATCACGTCTTCCGACATGGAGGAGATCCAGTCGGCAATGAGCGAGGGCTTCGAGGAGATCCTGGCCGCCGACTTCGCCAAGGCCGGCTGGGACATCGTCATCGAGCCGGGCCCGGACGTGCTGCGCCTGACGCCCGTGCTGCTCAACGTGGACATCGCGGCACCGGACAAGATGACGGCTGGCCGCAGCCGGACCTACACGGTCCAGGCGGGCGAGGCGACGCTCGCACTCGAGGTGCGCGACGCCGAGACCAACATGCTGCTGGGCCGGGCCGTGGACCGGCGCAAGACCACGGATTACGGCAACACGCTGATGATCACGAATCGCGTGACCAACCGCGCGGAGTTCGAGCGGTTGATGAAGCGCTGGTCGTCGATCCTCGTGGGCGGACTGGCGGGCCTCAAGGACGCATCCCCCGTGGGACTGCGGGCCGACGGGGACGGCAGGTAGTCATCGCCGCTGGCGGTCGGACGTTGCGTCAGTCGGACCGCCTGACGATGCCCGCGCCGGCCTGCCCGTGACGATGTCGGCCACGATCGCGGACATCACGACGCTCGACGTCGACGCGATCGTGAATGCGGCCAACGAGTCGCTGGCGCCCGGCGGCGGCGTCTGCGGCGCCATTCATCGCGCCGCCGGTCCCGAGCTCGCGCGAGCCTGCCGGGAATGCGCACCTTGTCCAGCGGGCGAGGCGCGCATCACGCCCGGATACCGACTGCCGGCCCAGTACGTCATCCATGCCGTCGGACCCGTCTGGCGGGGCGGGGCCAGCGGTGAGCCGGAGCTGCTGTCATCCGCCTACCGGACGTCGATGCGGCTCGCGGCGGAGCACGGGCTGCGCAGCGTGGCGTTCCCGGCGATCAGCGCCGGCATCTTCGGCTATCCCCTCTCAGACGCCACCCGGATCGCCGTCGATTCGGTCAAGGCTGCGCTCGAACGAGGGACATCCATTTCGAGCGTCGTGTTCGCGTGTTTCAGCGACGAGGTGCTCGCCGCGTACCGCGCAGCCGGCGTGACCGGGTAGTCCGGGCGGGTGTCGGCGACGGCCGACACCGCGCCGCGGGCATGCCGAGGGGTACGTGCGATAGAGTGCGCCCGGCGATAGGGATTCGACGGGAGAGGCGTGGCTCCAGGACTTCTCACGGCAGGCCTGCTGGCGATCGCGGCGTCGGCGGCGGCACAGGCGCAGGCTCAGGGACGGCCGGGATCGGAGCCGGCCCCCGACCCCGTGTTCGACCACACCATCACCCTCGAGGCGAGCATCGGCTACGGCTCGACGGACACGCGCGTCCGGCTCGATGCGTCGGACGGGACGCCGGGCACGGTGCTCGATGCCGAGGGCGACCTCGGCCTTGATTCGGGCGAGATGACGGGCTGGGTTGGAGTCATCCTGCGGCCGCGGCCGCGCCACCGCATCCGCGCCGGCCTGAATTACCTGGCTTCCGACCGACGTGCCCGGCAGGCGCTGGAGGAGGACATCCGCGTCGGCGACGAAATCTACGTCGCGGGCGAGGAGGTCGAGAGTCACCTGCGCCTGCGGACCTGGTCCGTCGCCTATGCCTATTCCTTCCTGCGCATGCCGCGTGCCGAGGCGGCCTTCTCGCTCGGGGTGACCAGCATCGGCGCGTATGCCAAGGCCGGCGTGCCGGCGCGCGCCGTGAGCGAGACGGAGGAGCGCTCCGTGCCCGCGCCGCAGGTGGGGGTGGAAGTCGCGGCGCGGGTGTGGCGCGACTGGTATGCAGAGGCCCGCTACCAGTACGTCAAGGTCAACGCGAGCGGCAGCAGCGGTCGGCTGAGCCAGCTCGACGCAGGCGTAGTCTTCCAGTTCGACCGGAACATTTCCGTCGGCCTCGGTTATTCGTCGTTCGACGTCGACGTCGAGAGCAACGACCCCGGCGACTCGGGGACCTTCCGCTACAAGACGCAGGGTCCCAGGCTGTTCCTCCGCGCCGGCTTCTGAGCGCCGTCCTGCCACGTCGTCTATCCTCGGGGCGCGCCGATGCCCGGCGCGAACACGGAGGCGTATCCATGGACAGGCGGGTCATCGATCTCTACGACCGGTTCACCCACTCGACCATGGGCCGGCGCGAGTTCCTGCAGCGCCTCGCACGCCTGACCGGCGGTGTGGCCGCCGCGTCGGCGACGCTCGCCCTGCTCGAGAACGACTACGCGCACGCGGCGACCGTCGCCGCGGACGACCAGCGCCTGCGCACGGCGCGGGTGGAATTCCCTGGGGGCGACGGCCCCGTGCAGGGATACCTCGCCCAGCCGGCCCCGCCGGAGCTGGTGCGGCGCCCGGCGGTCGTCGTCATCCACGAGAACCGCGGGCTCAATCCCCACATCGAGGATGTCGCGCGGCGGCTCGCCGTCGCGGGCTTCCTGGCGTTGGCGCCCGACGGCCTGTCGCGCCTCGGCGGGACGCCCGACGATCCCGACAAGGCGCGCGAGCTCATCTACACGCTGCCGCGCGAGGCGGCGCTCGCAGATTTCCGCGCGGCGGTGGATTGGCTCGCCCAGCACGAGAGCTCGACCGGCAAGGTGGGCTGCGTCGGGTTCTGCTGGGGTGGGGCGATGTCGGGCCAGCTCGCCGTGCACTCCCCGCGGCTCGCCGCCGCGGTGGTCTACTACGGTTCGCAACCGGCCGCCGAGGACGTGCCGAAGATCAGGGCGCCGCTGCTCCTGCACTACGCGGGCCTCGACGAGCGCATCAACGCCGGCATCGAGCCGTTCGTCGCGGCGATGAAGGCGTCGGGAACGGACTACGAGCTCTACATTTACGAGGGCGCGAACCACGCCTTCAACAACGACACCAACGCGGCGCGCTACGACGAGGCGGCCGCGACGCTCGCCTGGTCGCGGACGCTCGAGTTCCTCGGCAAGCACCTGGCGTGAGCCGCCACGGCTCGAGGGTGACCGGACCCGACAGCAGGGGACGCGAGACGAGGCCTGCTGTTCGCTTGCCACAAGCGGACTAGTACCTATCGTGGACACCGCCGGCGACGGTTCGAGCGCGCGTCCGACCGGTGTGGATCGGCGTTCATGTTTTCCGGATTGCGGCGCTCGGATTCGGGATCATGCTTGTGCAACAGGGCACGGAACACGTGCCGGGAGGAGGTGCGTGGGACACCGTGCCGGGGTGAGGAGGAGTGCCATGAGAAGGAGACTCTCGAAAGGGGCAGCACTCTTGATTGCTGCCGCTCTGTTCACCGGTGGCGCGGTTTCCCAGGAGATGGAAGGCATCACGGTCGAGGCCAAGCGGGTCGAGAAGACTGAAGTCAAGACCCCGGGCATCGTTCCGGAATACCTGCTTCGTGCGAGCTATCGCGTCACCTACGAAGACCTCGACGTTTCGACCCAGGCGGGCCGGGACGAGGTGAAGCGGCGCGTCGAAAAGGCGGCCGATCTCGCCTGCCGCGAGATCCAGCGTGAGTATCCGTTCGCCGAGCCTCGTCACCAGCAGTGCGCCAGCGAGGCGGCACGACGGGCGATGGCCGAGTTCAAGACGCGCGTCGCCACGAGGTGACCGTGGATCATGCGGAAGGATCCCCGCAGGTCGGGGATCCGTAGGCACAGCGTGCCGGCAGCAATCGCTGCCGATGGCTGGTGCTGGAGGACCGGCTATGCCGTTCGACCATGTCGCCTCCGGCTGCGCCGGTGCGGCGGTGTGTGGCGCGCGAGGCCTCTTGCCCCTGCTCGTCGCCGCAGCCGTCCTGAGCTGCGGCGGAGGGGGTGGCGGGGAAGGCGACGATTCCTGGCTCTATCCTTTGACCGTCGCGACGGACGTCGTCGTCCGGGACGTCGACGGTGACGGCCGGAACGACGTGCTGACCCTGGAACAGCTGTCACGCAGCGCGTCGCAGAAGGAAGGCCGGCTGCTCGTCTACCGGCAGGCCGTCGCAGGGGCTTTCGCCGCACCGGACGTTTACGTCGTCGGGACCTACCCGTGGCGTCTCGTCGTGGCCGACCTCGACGGCGACGGCGCAGACGACTTGCTCGTCACCGACGTCGAGGAGTTCAACGCCTGGGTCTTGCGGCAGGCGCGGGACAACCGGGGACATTTCGGCGCCGCTTCGCTGCTCGCCGACGGTTTCAAGGCCTACGACGCCGCGGTGGCGGATCTGGACGGCGACGGCGCCGTCGACGTCGCGCTTGCCGACGCACGGGCTGGCGAGTCCCGGGTCGTGTTGCTGCTGCAGGACGGGTCGCGGCCCGGCGAGTTCGAGCCGGCGATCAGCCTGGCCATGCCGGGGCGAACGGCGCACGTGGCAGCCGGCGACCTGAACGGCGACGGCCGTGCCGACCTCGTGGCATCGGTACAGACGGGTGGGACCTCCGTACAGCCGCCGGAGATCGTGCTGGCCTACCTGCCGCAAACGCCGGAGGGTGAGTTCGGCGCCCCGGTCGTCCTGGGCTCCCATGTGGGTTTGAACGTGGCGCGCCTCGCCGTCGCGGACCACGACGGCGACGGCGCAGACGACCTGCACGCCTACCTCACGCCGTTCAGCAGCGACTACAGCGCGACACTGACCGTCGTCCGACAGGTACTGCCGCCGGGATCGTTTCTCGCGCCGGCCAACACGCGGCTCGACGGGGTGCGCGGACTGGACGACGCGGTGTTCGCGGACCTCGACCGCGACGGAAGGCCGGATGCGGCGGTTGCGGGATTCTTCCCGGTGGGCTCGCCCTCGACGGTGGAAGCCCGCGTCAACCTGTTCACGCAGGCTGGCGGCGGGCTGTATGCACCGACGACCTCGCACGACGTGCCCGTGGCCGTCAGCCGGATCGCCGCGGGCGATCTCGACGGCGACGGTGCCGTGGACCTGGTCGCCTTTGCCGGCGAGGACGGCTGCCAGGTCATGCGGCAGCTGCCGGGCGCGCCCGGCAGCTTCGCGACGCCGCGGCCGCTGCGCTGAAGCCTCACCGCGGGCGCTTGGGCCCGCATGACGGGCGGGCCGGCCGTCGCTGCCTCTTGCGAATCGGCCGACCGGTCACGGGGTCTGGCGTACGGGAGGTCGACGGCGTACCCACCCGTTGCACCGGCAGATCACCCCTTCAGCGCGGTGAGCACCTCGCCGAGCATCTCCTTGGCGTCGCCGAACAGCATCCGGTTGTTGTCCTTGTAGAACAGCGGGTTGTCGACGCCGGCGTAGCCGGAGGCCATCGAGCGCTTCATCACGATCGAGGTCTTGGCCTTCCACACCTCTAGCACGGGCATGCCGGCAATCGGGCTCGACGGGTCGTCCTGGGCCGACGGGTTCACGATGTCGTTGGCGCCGATCACCATCGACACGTCCGTGTCCGGGAAGTCCTCGTTGATCTCGTCCATCTCGAGCACGATGTCGTAGGGTACTTTCGCTTCGGCGAGCAGCACGTTCATGTGGCCGGGCATGCGCCCCGCGACCGGGTGGATGCCGAAGCGGACGTTGACGCCTTTCTCTCGCAGCAGCTTCGTGATCTCGAAGACGGTGTGCTGCGCCTGCGCGACCGCCATGCCGTAGCCCGGCACGATGATGACGTTCTCCGCCGAGCGCAGCATCTCGGCCGTCTCGACCGCGCTGATCGAGGTCACCTCGCCCGCGAGCTCGCCGCCGGCCACGGCCGGTGCGCCGCCGCCCGTGCCGAAGCCGCCGGCAATGACCGCGAGGAACTTGCGGTTCATCGCGCGGCACATGATGTAGGAGAGGATCGCGCCCGAGGAGCCGACCAGCGCGCCGGTCACGATGAGCAGATCGTTGGAGAGCATGAACCCGGTGGCGGCCGCGGCCCAGCCTGAGTAGCTGTTGAGCATGGAGACGACGACCGGCATGTCGGCGCCGCCGATCGCCATGACCATGTGCACGCCGAAGGCAAGCGCGATCGCGGTCATCACGATCAGCGGCAGCATGCCGGCCTGGACGTCGTGCGCCTGCAGGAACTTCGCGCCGAACCAGATCACGACGAGCAGGCCGGCGAAGTTGAGCCAGTGCCGCGCGGGCAGCAGCAGCGGCTTGCCGCCGATCTTGCCCGACAGCTTGCCGAAGGCGATCACCGAGCCCGAGAAGGTGACGGCGCCGATGGCGATGCCGAGGTAGATCTCGATCTCGTGGATGGTCTTCTCGGCGCCCGTGTAGGCGATGGATGTATCGACGTAGCTCGCGAATCCCACCAGGCAGGCGGCGACCTTGCGGGCGGCATACAGGCCGACGGCGCCGCCGGCGACCAGCGCGCCCACGATCCACGGGTAGGCTGCCGGCGTGACGCGCGGCCCGAGCACGGTGGCCAGCACGGCGATCGTCATGCCGACGATGCCGTAGACGTTGCCGCGTCGCGAGGTCTCGGGATTCGAGAGGCCGCCGAGGCTCAGGATGAACAGGATGGTGGCGCCGATGTAGGCGACCGCGACCAGGTTGGCGGACATGCCTGCGCTCCCCTTACTTCCGGAACATCGCGAGCATGCGGCGCGTGACCGCGAAGCCGCCGAACATGTTGATCGCGGTGAGCGCGAGCGCCACGACCGCCAGGGCCAGGATCAGCGTTCCCGGCCGGCCTTCGGCACCTGCGCCGAGCGGCGGCGCGATCTGGACGAGCGCGCCGATGGCAATGATGCTCGAGATCGCGTTGGTCACGCTCATGAGCGGCGTGTGCAAGGACGGCGTGACGTTCCAGATCACCATGTAGCCGACGAAGCAGGCCAGGACGAACACGGTGAAGTGCGACAGGAACGACGCGGGGGCAAAGGCGCCGACCAGCCAGAACAGCAGCGCGCCCACGCCGAATAGCACGGCCAGGCCCTTGGCGGAGGCCGGCTCCGCGCCGCCATGGCCGTGTGCCGCCTTCTTGGCGGGGGCGGGGGCCGCCGCAGCCGGCTTGGCCTGCGGCGCCGCGGGCAACTTCGGCGGCGGCGCAGGCCAGGTGACTTCGCCTTCCTTGACCACGGTCAGGCCGCGGATCGCGTCATCCTCGAAGTTGACGTCGATCGTGCCGTCCTTGGTCTTGCACAGATCCTCGGTCAGCCTGAGCAGGTTCGTGGCGTAGAGCGTGGAAGCCTGCTTGGCGAGCCGGCTGGCGAGGTCGGTGTAGCCGATGATCGTGACGCCGTGCTTCACCACGGCCTCTCCGGGCTCGGTCAGCTCGCAGTTGCCGCCCTGCTCGGCGGCCATGTCCACGATGACGCTGCCCGGCTTCATGCTCCTGACCATCTCGGCGGTGATGAGCCGCGGAGCCGGCTTGCCCGGAATGAGCGCGGTCGTGATGATGATGTCGGCATCCTTGGCCTCGCGGGCGTACATCTCGCGCTGGGCCTGCTGGAAGCCCTCGCTCATCACCTTGGCGTAGCCGCCGCCGCCGGAGCCTTCCTCCTCGTAGTCGACCTTGACGAACTCGCCGCCGAGCGAGGTGACCTGGTCGGCGACCTCGGCGCGCGTGTCGTTCGCGCGCACGATGGCGCCAAGATTGGCGGCCGTGCCGATGGCGGAGAGGCCAGCCACGCCGGCACCGGCGATGAACACCCTGGCCGGCGGAATCTTGCCTGCGGCGGTGACCTGGCCGTTGAAGAAGCGGCCGAAGGCGTTGGCCGCCTCGATCACGGCGCGGTAGCCGCTGATGCTGGCCATGGACGTGAGCGAGTCCATCTTCTGGGCGCGCGAGAGTTGCCGCGGCAGGGCGTCCATGGCGAGCACGGTCAACTTGCGCTCGGCCAGCACCTGCATGAGCTCCGGGTTCTGCGCCGGCCAGATGAAGCTGATGAGCGTGGTACCCGGCTTCATCAGCGCGAGCTCGTCGGTCGTCGGCGCGCGCACCTTGAGCACCACCTCGGCGGCGTCATAGAGGCCGGACGCGCTCCCGGCGATGCGGGCGCCGGCGGCCTGATAGGCGTCGTCCGAGAAGTTGGCCGCATCACCGGCGCCTGTCTCCACGCAGACGTCGAAGCCGAGCTTGACGAGCTTCTCGACCACCTCCGGCACGGTGGCGACACGCTTCTCGCCGGCGTAGGTCTCGCGCGGCACGCCGATCGTCGTGGGCATCGGGGTCCTCCGGGGTCCTGGGATCTCGCAGCCGGCGCACTTCTCGCGGCGCACACAACCCACCGGCGCAGGATTCTTGCGCTGCACCAAGCGCGTTGAAACATAGCATATCCCTGCCGTATTGTTGCAGCGCGCCACGGCAGGCGCGGGTCAGGTAACGTCCGGACGTGGTCTCGAAGTCGCCCAACGCAACCGTCCCCGACCAGGACTGGCTCGACCGCATCGAGGTCAGGCCGGTCGGGCACCAGAATCTGTCGCAGCAGGTGCTGCGCACGGACGCCTCGGGCATGCCCGTCGAGTGGGTGGACTATCGCGAGGCGGTCAGGCTGTACTGCCTCGGACAGGTCTCGTACGCGTTCGGGAGCACGGTCTACGCGTTGCGCGGCGGGATCAACGCCCGCACCGGACTGCAGACGGTCATCGAGGTCAACTCGATGATCGCGACGGTGGGGCATTCGTCGAACCCCGGCAGCGCGCGCGGTGATTACGTGCCGCCGCTCAACAACGAGACCCTGTTCAACGTGCCGCCGCTCAACAACGAGACCCTGTTCAAGCGGGACGCATTCCTGTGCATGTACTGCGGCGGGCGCTTTCCGCCGTCGCAGCTCTCGCGCGATCACGTCAGGCCCTTCTACCAGGGCGGCCGCGACGTCTGGAACAACGTCGTCGCTGCCTGCAGGCGCTGCAACAACGCCAAGGCCTCGCGTACGCCGGAGCAGGCCGGGATGCAGTTGCTAGCGGTGCCCTTCACGCCGACCTACGCCGAGTACATCTTCCTCAAGGGCCGGCGCGTGCTTGCCGACCAGATGGAATACCTGCTCGCGCACTTCCCGCGCTCGAGTCCGCTGCACGACCGCATCCAGCGCTGGATGC
>LJNS01000054.1 GCA_001303245.1 Gammaproteobacteria bacterium SG8_30 | reverse complement strand
TGTTCCGGCGCCATCTCAGCAACCTCTACCACGTGCTCGGGGAGCCGGTCCCGGCGACGCTGTCCGAGCGGACGTCCGGCGGCATTGCCGGGGCCACCGGGCCGGAGTCCGACTCGCCGGCTCCGTCGTCCCCGGTCGAGTCGCAACATTGAGACAGGCTGCAGCAGGGGGGCCGGTCCCAGCACCTTATACTTTGGGCGCCGCCACAAGGAGGATGGCATGCGATCTCTGGCTCCAGGCTCCGGGTTCAAGCCGCGTACCACCGGCCTCATCACGCTGACGCTGTGCGGCCTGCTCGGTGCGGGCTGCTCGTCGCTGATCCCGAAGCTCGAGACGCCGAGCCTGTCGCTCGTCGGGCTCGAGCTCGCCGAGGCGAGCCTGTTCGAGCAGCGGCTGCGCGTGCGCCTGCGCGTGCAGAACCCCAACGACATCACGCTTCCCGTGAGGGGTATTCACGTCAACTTCGAGCTGGACGGCGAGGAATTCGCGGAAGGGGTCACCTCGCGCGCCTTCGACGTGCCCGCATTCGGCGAGGCCGAGTTCGACATGATGGTCACGGCCAACGCCGCCACGGCGATTCTCCGGATCATCAACGCCGGCAAGGGTCGCGAGGGCCCGAGGGATTCCATCGACTATCGCATCAGCGGCAAGCTGAGCACGAGCCTGGGCCTGCTGCGGTCGGTGCCGTTCGAGGAAAGGGGTAGCATTCCCCTGCGCGAGCTGCGCGGCGGTTCCGCGAAGGCCGAAGCGGGCTGACTCCGCGCCCGGATCAGCGCCTCGCCGCGGCTGCCCGAGCGTACAGGTCGAGGTACTGCTCGAAGCGGCCGCGCCAGGAAAGATCGACGGCCATGCCGTTGGCGACCATGCGCTGCCAGGAGACCCGGTCCTCGTACAGCCCGCGCATCCGATCGAGCGCCCAGCGCACGGCACTCACGTCCGCGTCGTTGAACAGGATGCCGGTGCCCTGGCCGGTGGCCGGGTCGAACGGCGTCACGGAGTCCGCCAGGCCGCCCGTGCTACGGACGACCGGCACGGTGCCGTAGCGCAGGCTGTACATCTGGTTGAGTCCGCAGGGCTCGTAGCGCGACGGCATCAGGAAGGCATCCGCCCCCGCCTCGATCCAGTGGGCCAGCTCCTCGTCCTGGGTCTGGCGGAAGGCGGCGAGGCCCGGGTGCGCGCGCGCCAGGCCCGTGAAGAACTCCTCGAAGGTGGGATCGCCGCTGCCGAGCGTGGCGAGGGTGATGCGCCCCGCAGAGAGCTCGCCGGGCAGCACGTCGAACAGCAGGTCGATCCCCTTCTGCCAGGTGAGTCGCGACACCATTCCCACGACAGGCCGGTCGGCCCGGGCGTCGAGGCCGAGCCGGTCGCACAGCGCCTGCCGCATGGCGCGCTTGCCGGCCAGGTCGCCGGGACCGTAGTGATGCGGCAGGTAGGCGTCCGAGGCCGGATTCCACTCGTCGACGTCGATGCCGTTCAGGATGCCGACGACGCTGCCCGGCCGTTCCCGGAGCACCTGGTCGAGCCCCATGCCCTGCTCGGGCGTGGTGATCTCTCGCGCATAGGTCGGGCTCACCGTGCTGACGAGGTCCGCATCGATGAGCCCCTGCCTCAGCAGGTTGATCCGCCCGGCCTCGAGTTCCTCGCGATCGAGCCGCGCCGTTGCCGCGCCGAGCCCGAGGTCGGCAGAGGCCGAGGCGGACAGCACGCCCTGGTAGCCGAGGTTGTGGATGGTCAGCACGGAACGCGACTTCGCCAGGGTGGGCGAGGACGCGTACACGGTCTTGAGGTAGAGCGGCACGAGCGCCGTGTGCCAATCGTGACAGTGGACGACGTCCGGCGCGAAAGACGTCCTTTCGCAGGTGTCGAGCGCGGCTCGGGACAGCAGCAGGAACCGGAGGTGCTCGTCGTCGGCCGAGCCGTAGAGGCCCGGGCGATCGTAGAGCGCAGGGCAGTCGACGAGCATGATCTCCGGCGCGCCGCCGTCGCGGCGCGCGCGCAGCACCCGGTACTCGTAGCGGTGCGCCCCGAACTGCAGCGACGCACGGTCGAGCCCGTCGACGGGCTCGATGGCGAGCCCACGACGGTCGATGTCCCGGTACAGCGGCAGGAACGTGCGAACGTCGTGGCCTTCCGCATGCAGGAGCCGCGTGCGCATGCAGGAGCCGCGTGAGCGCGCCGGACACGTCGGCGAGCCCGCCGGCCTTGGCCAGCGGTGCGAGTTCGGCCGTGACGAAGCAGACCTTGTACTTCTTCTTCATGCCGCGATTCTAGCGGCGTCTCCCCGCGACCGGCGCGCCCGAGAAGTCCGTCCGGTCGCGCAGGCTCAGGCCTGACCCTTGGGCTCTCCGCCCGAGTCGCTGTCCCCGGTCAAGTCCTCGTCCGGCTCGGGTTCCGCGGCGGGAGCCGTGGGCGGCTGGCCACCGCGCTGGCCGGCGAACATGCGCAGCATGCTGTCCTGCATGCGCGACCACATTTCCATGTTCTGCCGCGCCAGGTCCGCCATGGCGTTCATGGGCGGCGGCGCCGAGCTCAGCATTTGCGACACCTGCTTCTGCATCGACTCCTGCTGCTTCATGAAGGCGTCGACGCTGGTCTCGAGGTAGCGCGACATGAATTCCTGCATCGGCCCGCCGTAGAAGCGGATGATCGACTCGAGCAGGTGGGTCGACAGGATGGGCTGGCCGAACTGCTCCTGCTCGGCGATCACCTGGAGCAGGATGAGCCGGGTGATGTCCTCGTTGGTCTTGTCCTCTATGACGCGGATCTTCTCGCCGTCCACGATCAGCTGGCGGATGTCGGCCAGGGTGACGTGCTTGCTGATCGACGCGTCGTAGAGCCGCCGGTTGGCGTACTTCTTGATCAGGCGTTCCTTGGGCATGGGGCCCAGTCTACCGGAACATCGTGCAGTGCGTTAATGCACCGCAGAAAGGCCCACCGTCCCCCTGTTGTGCCGGGCAGAAAAAAGGACGGTGGCCCGGAGGCACACCGTCCCGAGGGGGGATCGAAATCCGGTCTGGCTCAGGCGGCCTTCTTGGCGGCGGCGGCGTAGTCGGCCGCGGCCTGGTCGTACCACTTGGTGAGCTCGGCCTGCTGCTCGGTGGCCAGCTTGATCATGTCCTGGGACCGCTGCGTGGTCTTCTCGACCAGCTGGGTCGTCAGCTCGATCTGCTTGGCGGTGAGATCGTTGACGTCCTTGGCCTGGCTCGGCAGCTGCATCTGCTTGATCGCGATCTCGAGCAGCTCGCCGGCGAAGGCATACTGCTGGCGCGCGACGCGCTCGAAGCCCTGGACGGCCAGCGCATTGAACTTCAGGGCGGGCTCGAAGGCCTTCTTGGACGATTCGATGATCGCATTGAAATCGAAAGCGGGATTGGTCATGTTGCGTTCCTCGACGAGTTGCTTGGTGCGGGTCTTGCGTGGCGCTCGTTTCCGCGGAGCGGGTTTCCTGGGTCGCTTCGAGGTGGACGAGCTTCTCTTCATCTTGCGTCGCAGTATAGCGGGGGGTTTTGTGCGTTGCAACAAGAATTTTCCGAGGCTGCGCCGGGTGCCATTTCGCTTAGGATGAACGCCGACTTAGATTAGGAAAAACAACGACTAACGAATTTGGGAGAAGCTAGGGCGGGCGAAGGCAACGCTTACTGGCTCGAATCGCGATTTTGCGACGCAGTACAGATAGGGAAGGAGGAGGGGGCTCATCATGAGTGAACATAATTCGAATCCGCCCTGGCTCGACGCCTGGGTCTCCATGCAGCAGGACTTCTGGCAGAAGATGCTCTCCGGGCAGGCTCCTGCGGTACCGACCATGCCGGGTCCGGCGCAATTCATGCAGTTCTTCGGGGGCTCCGTGCCCGATTCGTCATCCGACGTCTCGCGCAAGATGCTCGAGTTCGGCGAGGGCTACCTGGGCGTGGCGCGCGAGTTCTGGAAGCTCGTGCAGGCCGCTGCGCCGGCCGGGGCGCCGACCGACGCACAGCGCCTCCAGCAGGAACTCGAGAAACTCAGGCACAGCTTCACGGAGGGCTTCGCCAAGCTCTACGGCGCGCCGCTCGGCGCCGACCTGATGTCCGCCTGGCAGCGCATGGGCGAAGCCGCGACCAGCGCGATGGGCGGGGCGGGACGGCAGCCATCCATTCCCGGCCTGCCGCCACTCGGGCTGACCCGCGAGAAGCAGGAGGCGATGGAGCAGCTCGGGCGCGCGGCCCTCCGCTACCAGCAGGCACTGGCGAAATTCGGCGAGCTGCTCGCGCGGGTCTCCGGAGACGCGGTCGACCGCCTTTCCCGCCGCGTGGTCAAGCACGCCTCGGGCGACGCTCCCATCGGCAGCTTCCGCGCCATGTACGACCTCTGGGTCGAGTCCGGCGAGGAGGCGTTCGCCGCGGCGGCGCACGGAGCCGACTTCGCCAAGGCGCAGGCAGAGCTGAACGACGCCCTCATGGAGTTGCGCGCGGAGCAGCAGAAGCAGGTGGAGGAGTGGGCGCGCTCGCTCGACCTGCCGACGCGCTCCGAGATCAACTCGCTCATCAAGCGTATCGGCACGCTGAAGAACCGGGTCCGCGAGATGGAGGAGGAGATCGAGCAGCTGAAGAAGGGGCGTGCGCCGTGAACCCGTTCAACATCGCCGGGCAGGACGCCCTCAACGAGGTCCTGGAATTCAGCCGCAAGCTCGGCCGGGGCATCGACGCCGTGACCCGGGTGGGCGAAGTGCAGGTCGGCTGCTCGGACAAGGATCCCGTCTACAGCGAGGACAAGCTCACGCTCTATCGCTACCGGCCCCTCGCGGAGAGCGCGGGCCGGGCACCCATCCTGCTGTGCTACGCGCTCGTGAACCGGCCCTACATGGTCGACCTCCAGGAAGACCGTTCCCTGGTGCGCGGGCTGCTCGAGCGTGGACTGGACGTGTACCTGATCGACTGGGGCTACCCCGACGGGGCGGACCGGTTCCTCGAGATCGACGACTACGTCAACGGCTACCTCGATCGCTGCGTCGACCAGGTCCGCAAGGCCACGGGCTCGGACCGGATCAACCTGCTCGGGATCTGCCAGGGCGGGACCTTCAGTCTGTGCTACACGGCCCTGCACCCGGAGAAGATCGGCAACCTCATGGTCATGGTCACGCCGGTCGACTTCCAGACGCCGGAGAACCTGCTGTCGAAGTGGGCCCGCGACATAGACGCCGACAAGATGGTCGATACCATGGGCAACGTCTCGGGCGACCTGCTCAACGTCACCTTCCTGTCGCTGATGCCGTTCCGGCTGACCAGCCAGAAGTACGTCGCGCTCGCCGACATCATCGACGATCCGAAGCAACTCGAGAACTTCATCCGCATGGAGAAGTGGATCTTCGACAGCCCGGACCAGGCGGGCGAGACCTTCCGCCAGTTCATCAAGTGGATGTTCCAGGAGAACCGCCTGATGAAAGGCACGCTCGAGCTCCGCGGCAAGCGCGTGGACCTCAAGAGCATCCGCTGCCCGGTGTTCAACGTCTACGCCACGCAGGACCACCTGGTCCCGCCGTCCGCGTCGATCCCGCTCGAGGGCCTCCTCGGCACGGACGACTACAGCACCTTCGCTTTCAAGGGTGGGCACATCGGGATCTACGTGAGCGGCAGGGCGAAGCAGGTGCCCCAGGCGATCGCGGACTGGCTCGCGGCGCGCGCCTGAGCGCGTCGCGGGTTACCATCCGCGGCCTGCGGGACGGGACAGCGGAGGAAGAACGACATGTCGCGGGAACAGGCGCTCGCCACCCTGAAGGATAAGGTCGGGCAGGAGATTCACGAGAGTCCGTGGATCGAGGTGACGCCGGAGCGCGTGCAGGCCTTCGCGCACGCCACCGGCGATCACCAGTGGATCCACACGGACCACGAGCGCGCAGCGCGCGAGTCGCCCTACGGCGGGCCCATCGCGCACGGCTACCTGACCCTCTCGCTCTACCCGATGCTGCGGGGCCTGGTGGAGGAGGCGACGCCGATCTTTCCCGGCGTCAGGCAGGTCATCAACTACGGCGTCAACAAGCTGCGCTTCCCGAACGCGGTGCGGGTCGGCTCGCGCGTGCGCGCCCGGTGCACGCTGGTGCAGGTCGAGGAGGTCAAGGGCGGGCTGCAGCTCACCGAGAACTGCGCCATGGAGATCGAGAACGAGGCCAAGCCCGCCTGCGTGGCGGAGCTGATCATGCGCCTGTACTTCTGACGGCTGCGAAACCGTTCGTACGGTCGACCCGAACCGGGATCCTGTGGCGGGCAATTGCCCGCCGATGCAATACTGGATAGCTTCGCCGCCGGCCCAAGGCGGCCGGAAACACCATGCAGCGCCTTCTGTCCATCGCCATCGTCGCGGCCGTCATCGCGGCACTCGCCTGGGTCTACGTCAGCCGCAGGCCCGAGACGACCTCCGGATCGACCGGCCACCCGGCGGCGGCTGCGCCGGGCGGCGCGGCGCTCAGCAGCCGTGCCGTCCCGGTGGTCACCGTCCCGGTCGAGGAGACGCCCATGGCGGTCGAGATCGAGGCGCTCGGCACCGCGCGGGCCAACGAGGCCGTCGAGGTCACCTCCAAGGCGGGCAACATCGTGACGGCGGTGCGATTCCAGGAAGGGCAGCAGGTGGCTCGCGGCGAGGTGCTGATCGAGCTCGACGGGGCGCAGGCCCGGGCCGACCTCGCCGCCGCACGGGCGGCCCTCAAGGAGAGCCAGTCCACCTGGACCCGCAGCCAGGACCTGTTCGCTCGGCAGGCACTCTCCGAGTCCCAGCTCGAGCAGATCGAGGCGACGCTGCGCGCCAACGAGGCCCGGGTCGCGGCGGCCGAGTCCCGGGTCGCCGACACCGTGATCCGGGCGCCCTTCGGCGGCACCGTGGGCCTGCGGCGGGTCAGCGTGGGCAGCCTGGTGAACCCCGGCAGCGTCATCACGACGCTCGACGACATCAGCGTGATGAAGCTCGACTTCGACGTGCCCGAGTCCTTCATCTCCGTCCTCGAGCCCGGACTCGAGGTCGAGGCGACCAGCATCGCCTACCCGGGCAGGACCTTCCGCGGCATGGTCGACTCGATCGACTCGCGGGTCGACCCGGTGTCCCGTTCGGTCACCGTCCGCGCGCGGATGCCCAACGACGAGCGTCTGCTCAAGCCAGGCATGTTCCTGGCCGTGCGCCTGTCGCGCGAGCCCTCGCCGGCGCTCGTCGTGCCGGAGTCGGCAGTCGTACCCGAGCGCGGCAGCGTGTTCGTGTTCGTGGTCGCCGAGGGCACGGCCGAGAGGCGCGAGGTCATGATCGGCCGGCGCCAGCCGGGACGGGTGGAGCTGCTGCGCGGGGTCAGCGCGGGCGAGCGGGTCGTCGTCGAGGGATCGCAGAAGATCCGCGACGGCAGTTCCGTGTCGGAGTCCGGGCCGGCCCCCGCGCCGGCCGCGGCCTCCGGATGATCCCGGTAGGATCCAGCCCGTGAAGCTGTCCGAGATCTCGATCCACCGACCGGTGTTCGCCACGGTCATCAGCCTGCTGCTGGTGATCCTCGGTCTGGTGTCGCTGTCGCGGCTGCCCGTGCGCGAGTACCCGGACGTCGACGCGCCGGTCGTCTCGATCGACACCAGCTACCGCGGCGCCGGCGCCAACATCGTCGAGGAGAAGATCACGCAGCTGATCGAGGACCGCATCGCGGGCCTCGAGGGCATCGACAAGATCCGCTCGACCTCGCGTGACGAGCGCTCCGACATCACCATCGAGTTCAACCCGGAGCGTGACCTCGACGCCGCCACGAACGACATCCGCGACCGCGTGGCCCGCGTGGCCGACGACCTGCCGCCGGAGGCCGACGCGCCCGACATTGCCAAGACGGATGCCGATGCCCAGCCCGTCATGTGGCTCAACCTGACCAGCGACCGCCTGTCCTCGCTGGAATTGACCGACTACGCCGAGCGGGTGCTGGTCGACCAGCTGTCCGCCTCGCCAGGCGTCGCCCAGATCCGCATCGGCGGCGCGCGCCGCTTCGCCGTGCGGATCTGGATCGACCGGCAGGCGCTGGCCGCGCGCCGCATGACCGTCGCCGACATCGAGGGCGCGCTGCGACGCGAGAACGTCGAGCTGCCGGCCGGAAGGCTGGAGTCGGTGGAGCGCGAGTTTGCGCTCAGGACCGACACGGGCCTCAAGCGAGTCGAGGACTTCCGTGCGCTGGTGATCGGCCGGGGCGCGGATGGCTACCTCGTGCGCCTCGGCGAGGTGGCCGACGTGCGCCTGGGCGCGGAGAACGAGCGCACGATCTCCCGCTCCGACGGCGTTTCCGGCATCAGCCTCGGGATCGCGCAGGTGTCCAAGGCGAACACGCTGCAGGTCGCGCACGGCGTGCACGAGACCGTCAGGCGTCTCAGGCCCGGCCTGCCGGAAGGCATGGTTCTCGACACGAACTTCGACCGCTCGGTGTTCATCGAGGCCTCGCTCAGGGAAGTGGGCATCGCGCTGGGCATCGCGCTGACGCTGGTGCTGACGGTCATCTACCTGTTCCTCGGCAACGTACGGGCCACGGCGATTCCCGCCGCCACGATCCCGGTCTCGATCATCGCGACGCTGACCTTCATGGCCGCGATGGGCTACTCCATCAACGTGCTGACGCTGCTCGGCATGGTGCTGGCCATCGGCCTGGTCGTGGACGACGCCATCGTCGTTCTCGAGAACATCTTCCGCCGCATCGAGCACGGCCAGCCGCCGCTGATCGCCGCCCTGGACGGCAGCCGCGAGATCGGCTTCGCGGTCATCGCGACGACGCTCGTGCTCGTGGCCGTGTTCGTTCCCATCTCCTTCCTGCCGGGCGCGATCGGTCGCCTGTTCCGCGAATTCGGCCTGACCCTGGCGGCGGCCGTCCTGTTCTCGTCGCTGGTCGCGCTGACGCTGACTCCGGCGATGGCATCGCGGATGTTCAAGGCCGGCGAGCAGCGCTCGGGCTTCGCCGCCCGGGTGGACCACTTCTTCCGCCGGCTCGGCGCCTGGTACGAGCGCAGGCTCGGCGCGCTGATGCGCCGTCCGTGGCTGGTGGTCGGTGCGGCCGCGCTCCTGGTCGCCGGCGCTGGCCTCGCCTTGCGGACGCTGCCGACCGAGTTCGCGCCGGCGGAGGACCGAGGCGTGCTGTTCCTCGGACTGGATGCGCCCGAAGGTGCGAGCCTCGAGTACACCGAGCGGCAGCTGCGGGCCTTCGAGGACATCATCTACCCGTACCTGGAGAGCGGTGTCGTCAAGCGCATGAACATGCGCGTAGGCAGCAGCATCGGCAGCGGCGAGGTCAACGCGGTCCGCGGCTTCCTGGTGCTCGCGCCCTGGGGCGAGCGCGACATGAGCAACCGGCAGCTCGCACAGGAGCTGCGCGCCAAGGTCGGCTCGCTGCCCGGCGCCCGCGGCTTCGTGTTCACGCCGCAGGGACTGGCCTCTAGGGGATTCGGCCAGGCGGTGCGGGCGGTCGTCGGCGGCCCGGACTACGCGACGCTGGCGCAGTGGAGCGACCTGCTGGTAAGGAAGGCGGACGAGAATCCGGGGCTCGTCGCGGTGGACACCGACTACCGCGAGCGCAAGCCGCAGATCCGCGTCTCGGTGGACCGCGACCGCGCGGCGGAGCTCGGCGTGTCGCTGCAGACGGTGGGCCGTACGCTGGAGACGGTGCTCGGCTCGCGCATCGTGACCACCTACGTGGACCGCGGCCGCGAGTACAACGTCATCCTCCAGGGCGAGGCGCAGGACCGCGCCACGCCCACCGACCTGCAGAACCTGTACGTCAGGTCCGATCGCAGCGGCGAGCTCGTGCCGCTCGGTAACCTGGTCCGTCTGGAGGAAACGGCCGGCGCCGTCGAGCTGAACCGCTTTGACAGGCTGCGCGCGGTCACCATCAGCGCCGACCTGGCGCCGGGCTACTCCATGGGCGAGGCGGTCGGCTTCTTCCAGCAGCTGGTGCGCGACGAGCTGCCGCCGAGCGCGCGGCTGTCCTTCGACGGCGAGTCGCGCGAGTACCTGCGTTCGCGGGGCCAGCTGTGGACCACTTTCGGCTTCGCGCTGGCGGTTGTCTTCCTGGTGCTGGCCGCGCAGTTCGAGAGTTTCCGCCACCCGCTCGTGATCATGACGACGGTGCCGCTGGCGGTGCTCGGCGCGCTGGCCGGACTGTGGCTGTTCAACATGTCGCTCAACATCTTCAGCCAGATCGCGATGATCCTGCTGATCGGCATCGCGGCGAAGAACGGCGTGCTGATCGTGGAGTTCGCCAACCAGCTGCGCGACCAGGGCCTCGACAAGATCGACGCCGTGGTCAAGGCCGCTGCGATCCGGCTGCGCCCCGTGCTCATGACGAGCCTGTGCACGGCCTTCGGCGCCATTCCCTTCCTGCTGGCCAGGGGCGCGGGCTCCGAGCAGCGCGAGCCGATCGGCGTCGTGGTCTTCTACGGCACGACCATCGCGGTGCTGCTGACGCTGTTCGTGGTGCCGGCCGTCTACTCGCTGGTGGCCGGCGAGCATCGCTCGCCCCAGCACCTTCGCAGCCTCATCGCCCGGCTGCGGAGCACGGCGCCGCGGGTCGGGCCGGAGGGGGCCGACATCGGTCCGGGCGGCGAGCGCGCCTGAGCGGGCGTGGCGGCCTCAAATCCCTGAACCAGTTCCGGTTTTTGCCGACTCGAGGCGTGCCTGCCGGCGGGGCTGGTAGACTTCCGGCGTGACCTGCCCGACGGCAATCGGTCGCGCCGGGCTCAGCTGAGCCCGGTCATTGCCTCGACCTGCCGCGTCCGTCGCGCGCCGGTGGCGCACGACGCGCGTGCCTTGCCGGCGCCGCGGGTCACAGGAAGCGCTTCCGTGCCCGCACTGACGCCTTACGTACAACTGGAACAGGAATTCCGCCGCCTGCACGCGTTCCGCGGGGCGCTCGCGGTGCTCCGCTGGGACGCGGCGGTCACCATGCCGCGGGCCAGCGCCGACGTCCGCGGCGATCAGCTGGCGGCGCTCGAGACCGAGTGTCACGCCCTGCTCAGTTCCCCGCGGTTGACGCGACTGATCGAGCGGGCCGAGGCGAGCCGCCAGGGACTGGCCGACTGGCAGCAGGCCAACCTCCGGGAGATGCGCCGCGAGCGCGACCACGCCATCGCGACGCCGCCTTCGCTGGTCGCGCGCCTCGCTCGGGAGACCGCCAGGGCCGAGGCGCTGTGGCTCGACGCGCGCGAGCGCAACGACTTCTCGGTGCTCGCTCCGCAGCTCGACGAGGTGGTCAAGCTCACCCGGAACCGGGCGGCGATGCTGGGACAGCACCTCGGTCTGGATCCGTACGATGCGCTGGCCGACGAGTTCACGCCGGGGTTGCGGTCCCGCGAGATCACGGAGCTGTTCGCGACCTTGTCGCGAAGGCTGCCGACGCTCGTGAACGAGGCGCTCGACCGGCAGCTCGAAGGTCCCGCCATCACCGTCGAGGGCCGGTTCACACCGGCCAGGCAGCGCGCCCTGTGCGTCGAGGTGATGCGCGCGGTCGGTTTCCCGTTCGACCGCGGGCGCTTCGACGAGGCCGGCCGCGCCTTCACCGAAGGCGTGCCCGGCGACATCCGCGTGACGACCCGTTTCGACCCCCGGGACCCCTTCTCGGGCCTGCTCGGCGCCCTGCACGAGACGGGGCAGGCGCTCTACGACCTGGGTCTTCCGAAGGAGTGGCGCGACCAGCCGGTGGGGCAGGATCGGGGCATGGCGCTGGAGGAGAGCCAGTCCCTCCTCCTCGAGATGATCATCGGTCGCAGCCGCGAGTTCGTCGCCTACCTGCGACCGCTGCTGCTGAAGCACTACGGGGTGGACGGCCCGGGCTGGTCGGAGGAGAACCTCTACCGCCGGCTGAACACGGTCGTACGGGGCCCGATCCGCATGGATGCCGACGAGCTGACCTACCAGGCGCACATCATCGTCCGCTACGAGCTCGAGCAGAGGCTGCTGTCGGGGGAACTGCCCGTGCGCAACCTCCCCGAGGCGTGGAACGAGCTCATGGACCGGCGGCTGGGCATCTGCCCCGCGAGCGACAACGACGGCTGCCTGCAGGACATCCACTGGGCCCAGGGCTCCTTCGGGTACTTTCCGTCCTACGGCATCGGCGCCGTGGTGGCCGCGCAGCTATGGGAGGGCCTTCGCGAGGAGCAGGTCGGCGTGAGCCAGGAGATCATCCGCGGGGAGTTCGGCAGCGTGATCGGCTGGCTGCGCGAGAACGTACACGCGCTCGGCGCGAAGATGGAGGTGCCGGACCTCGTGAAGCATGCCACGGGCAAGCCGCTCCACGCCGGGCCCTACCTGCGCTACCTCGAGCGCAAGTACCTGCTCGACGGGTGAGCCCGGTGCGTGCCGACGGACTATCAGGCGCGTGTAGAATCCACGGCTCCGACCGCATGCAACCGCAAACGATGCCAGCCGCCTCGCCGATCCGCTCCTCCGCCAGCTTCAAGCGCCTGCAGGCCAGGCTGCGCGGACTCGTGGGCAAGGCCATCGCCGACTACGCCATGATCGAGGAAGGCGACCGGGTGATGGTCTGCCTGTCGGGCGGCAAGGACTCCTACACGCTGCTCGACCTGCTGCTGTCGCTGCAGCGATCGGCGCCGGTCGGATTCGAGCTCATCGCCGTCAATCTCGACCAGAAGCAGCCAGGGTTTCCCGCGCACGTGCTTCCCGACTACCTGGAGGGGCTGGGCGTTCCCCTTCACGTCATCGAGCAGGACACCTATCGCGTCGTGCGGCGTGTCGTGCCGGAGGGCCGTACGCAGTGCGGGCTGTGCAGCCGCCTTCGCCGCGGCGCGCTGTATCGCTACGCGCGCGAGAACGGCATCGACAAGATCGCGCTCGGTCACCATCGTGACGACATCGTGGAGACCCTGTTCCTCAACCTGTTTCACGGCGGGCGACTGAAGGCGATGCCGCCGAAGCTTAAGTCGGAGGACGGCCGCAACGTCGTGATCCGGCCCCTCTGCTACGTGCCCGAGCGCGAGATCGAGCGCTATGCGCGGGCGCGGCGCTTCCCGATCATTCCCTGCCGCCTGTGCGGCTCGCAGCCGAACCTGCAGCGGGAGGCCGTCGCCGCCATGCTGGCGGCCTGGGAGCGCGAGCATCCCGGCCGCGTCGACTCGATCTTCACCGCCCTGTGCAACGTGGCGGTGTCGCAGCTCGCAGACCCGCAGGCATTCGACTTTGCGGCGTTGCGTGCCGACCGTTCGGCGGAGACTTGCCCCCACGAGGTGTCGTTCACGACCATCCCCGGGGCGCACTCTTCCGTCGTGCCGCATCGTGCCGCCGCGAGCGGCGGAGGCGCGTCCGATGCCTGAGGGCGGCGCGCCGCCCGCTCCCTTCGAGAACGCGTACTGGGTCGAGCCCGGACGCTTCCTCGCCGGCGAGTATCCGGGCGGGCGGAACGAGGACGTGGCGCGCGCCCGGATACGCCGGCTGCTGGAGGCCGGCATCGACTGCTTCGTCGACCTGACGGCGCCGGGCGAGCTCGAGTCCTACGAGCGCTGGCTGCCCGGCCCCTACGGCCGGCAGTCCGTGGTCTATCTGCGCAAGCCGATCCGCGATCACGCCTTGCCCGAGCGTCCCGAGCACACGGCCGAGATCCTGGACGAGATCGACGCTGCGCTCGCCGAGGGCCGGCGCGTCTACCTGCACTGCCGTGCCGGCATCGGGCGGACCAACCTGGTCGTCGGCTGCTGGCTCGCCCGCCGGGGATTCGCCGGCGAGGCCGCGCTGCGCCGGCTGAACGAGCTGTGGACATCGAGCCCCCGGTCGCTTTCGTGGCCGACGGTGCCGGAGACCGCCGCGCAGGCCGACTACGTGCGAGGCTGGCGCGAGTCGGCGGCGCCGGCGGAGGTCGTCGCCGAAGAGGCGGAGGCCGCCACGCTTCGGGAACGCTATCGCGGGCTGCTGCTGGGCCTCGCCGCGGGCGATGCCTGCGGCCAGCCGGCCGTGCACCGGCGCGCCGGCTCGTTCGCGCCCGTGGGCGACATGACCGGCGGCGGGCCTTTCGACCTGCCGGCGGGCGCGTGGACGGACAAGACGGCGATGGCCCTGTGCCTCGCCGAAAGCCTCGTCGAGCTCGACCGCTCGGTCACCAGCGACCAGATCGAGCGTTACCTGCGCTGGCAGCGCGAAGGCCATCTCTCGAGCACCGGGCAATGCCTCGGCATCAGCGCGGAGACGGCCCGGGCGCTCGCACACTCGCGCTGGTCGCGCAAGCCGATGACTGGTTCGCACGACCCCGCCCGGGCCGGCAAGGAGCCGCTCGCGCGCGTCGGGGCTGCGGTGGCGCTGTTCCTGCCGGACCCGGAGGAAGCGATCGAGGCTGCGGTGGATGCCGCGCGGATCACGCACCAGGCGCCGCTGACCCTCGACGCGGTGCGGTTTTTCGCGGCCCTGATCGTCGGCGCCCTTCAGGGCGCGCCGCGCGCGGAACTGCTCAAGCCGATGTTCGCACCCGTTCACGGCTACTGGAGTCGCTGCCGGCTGAAGGGCGAAGTCGAGGTGGTCGCGCGCGGTTCGTGGGCGGAGAAGGAACCGCCGCGGATCTTCGGCGGCGGCCAGGCGATCGAGGCGCTGGAGGCCGCGCTCTGGAGCTTCGGCCGGGCCGACTCGTTCCGCGGCGCCGTGCTGACTGCGGTGAACCTCGGCGGCGACGCCGACGCGACCGGGGCCATGGTCGGCCAGCTTGCCGGGGCGTACTACGGGGCTGCGGCGATCCCGCCTCCCTGGCGCGCGGCACTCGCGCACGGGACCCTCCTCACCGGCTTCGCGGATCGCCTGCTGGAGCGCGCCCTCCGGCGAATCCAGTCCGGCTGAACGCGCTGGCCCGGCCCACGGGCCGCCGCTAAGCTATCGCCGGCATGAGCGCCCGATCCGGAAAGACCGCGCGTCGCAAGGCCACGCCCACCGCGCGACCTCGCCGGCGCCTGTGGTGGTCGCGGCTTTCCGACGAAGAGCTGCTTGACCTGCGCCTCTGCGACCTCGGCCTGCGCATCGACGGCTCTCCCGTCGAACGGCCGCTGCGCAGGCTGTATGCTGAGCTCGAACGCCGGGGCATCGGCTTCAAGCCGCACTACTGGATCGCTCAGGAGTGGTTCTCGCCCGACGGCGTGCCGGGCATCGCGATTCCCTTCTACCTGCTGCATCCGCGACTGAAGCGCCTCGAGCGGCGCTTCATGGAGGAAGTGGAGGGGGGCAACGCCGACTCGCTGATGCGCATCCTCCGGCACGAAGCGGGCCATGCAGTCGACACGGCCTACCGGCTGCGTCGTCGCAAGGCCTGGCGCGAGACCTTCGGTCCGGCGTCGAGGCGTTATCCCCGGCACTACCGGCCGAGGCCGGGCAGCAAACGCTTCGTGCAGCACCTCGACAGCTGGTACGCGCAGAGCCATCCCACCGAGGATTTCGCGGAGACTTTCGCGGTCTGGCTGGGGCCGAAGGCCCGCTGGCGAAGGCAGTACGCCGGATGGCCCGCTCTGCGCAAGCTCGACTACGTGGACCGGACGATGCAAGAACTGTGCGGCCGGCGGCCGCTCGTGCGCGCGCGGCACCACGTCGAGCCGATCAAGATCGCCCGACGCACGCTGCGCCAGCACTACGCCGCGATGGTGCGACACTACCGCAGCGACGACGTCGAGAAGATCGACCAGATCCTGCGCCGCGTCTTCACGGCCCGGCGCACACGCGCGGGACAGGTGCGCGCCAGCCGCTTCCTTCGCGAGAACGCGCCCAGGCTCCGGCGACGCGTCGCGGAGCGGCTCGGCGCCAGTGAGTACCTCGTGCAGGAAATGCTCGATCACCTGACCGAGCGCTCGCGGAGGTTGCGGCTCCTCGTGCGCGGCGAGAAGCGCAAGGCGCTGCGCCGCGTCGAGCGGCTGCTGGTTGCATTGACACGCAAGGCCCGCACGGGAGTGGGGCCCTGGATAGCCCTATGAGAAGACGCCGCGTACTGGTGCTCGTCCACGAGACGCTGGTCCCGCCGGAGAGCATCGAGCATCTCTCCGACCAGGAGGCGGACGAGTTCCGCACCGAGTTCGACGTGATCAGCTCGCTCAGGGAGCTCGGCCACGACGTCAGGCCGCTCGGAATCGGCGACAGCCTGACGGAACTGCGCAACGAGATCACCGGGTGGAAGCCACACGTCTGCTTCAACCTGCTGGAGGAGTTCGGCGGGATCGTCACCTACGACCAGCACGTCGTCGCCTTCCTCGAGCTGATGCGCCAGCCTTACACGGGCTGCAACCCGCGTGGAATGATGCTGTCCCGCGACAAGGTGCTGTCCAAGCAGATCCTGTCTTATCACCGCATCCCGACGCCGCAGTTCGCGGTGTTCCGCCGCGGCCGCAAGCCGCACATCCCACGTCGCCTGCGCTACCCCTTGTTCGTCAAGTCCGCCACCGAAGATGCCTCTTTCGGCATCGCGCAGGCCTCGGTCGTCGACGACGAGGCCCGTCTGCGCGAGCGCATCGACTTCATACACGAACAGACTCGTTCCGATGCGCTGGTCGAGGAGTTCATCGACGGCCGCGAGCTGTACATGGGCCTGCTCGGCAACGACCGCATCATGACCTTCCCGCCCTGGGAACTGCACTTCGGCTCGATGGCCGAGACCTCGATCGGCATCGCCACGCGCAAGGTGAAGTGGGACCGGTCCTACCAGGAGCGCCACGGCATCGTGACCGACCCGGCCGAGGACCTGCCCGAGGGGGTCCCCGCGCTCCGCATGCGGCCGGACGGGTCGGTCTTCGTGCTCGAGGCGAACTGCAACCCGAACCTCGAGGAGTACGAGGACTACGGGCGCGCCGCGCTCTACGCCGGCATCGAGTATCCGCAGCTGCTCGAGCGGATCATGTCCCTAGGAATGTCCTATCGCGCCGACTGGCGCGCCTGATCCCGTCCGGTCAACAGCGCATCTCGATGGCGGAGCTGCCTGCCGAGCTGCAGGCGGGCAAGGCGTGCCGTCTTGCTCGGGGGTGTCCCCCGCTCGCTCCGGGTCGATCTTAGTCGCTCGCTGGGGGACACCCCGTCGCGTCCGGCACGCCTGTGAGGTGCTGCCGGGCGTTCCCGCCTCGCGGCCGAGGTGGCGCGGGTGTCCGCGAGACCGAGC
>LJNS01000005.1 GCA_001303245.1 Gammaproteobacteria bacterium SG8_30 | reverse complement strand
AACCAGGTGTCGTTCAGCGTCTGGTACAAGTTCTAGGGCGCCGGCAAGAAAGCGCTCGACTACAGGGAGCGAGGGTCGACCCCTCGCTCCCTTTTTCGTGGGCGGCCGAGGGGGCGGTCGAGGAGGGGACAGTCCCCTGCGGGGACAGTCCCCATCGACCGCCTTGAAGATGCCTACGTCATTCCGGACCGTCCCCGCCCGACCGCCGAGGGCTTGACCGAAGACGCCGGGGACTGTCCCCGAAGGGGACTGTCCCCTTCTTGAAGATGCCTACGTCATTCCGGCACGACCTCTGCGTCCCACACTGCCTCTGGCAGCGGAAGCCCGTCGAGCAGCTCCGGCGGAAGGCGCGGCGCATCGGTCACCGTGCACCAGGTGATCGAGCTGCCGGCAGTGCTGCGCGACGTGCCAGGCCGAGCGCTCGAGCAGAGCGGCGAGCGGGACCTCGCCGAAGTAGGTGCGCACGCGAAGACCCGGATTGCGCCGCGCCCGCGTCCACCACGAGTCGAGGGCCTGCTGCGTCGCGCGGCTGAAGGCGACGGCCGGCTGGGCATCGCTCCACGAAGCGGGTGCCCGCCGCTCGTAGATCTCGTAGGCCAGCTCGCCACCCGTGCCCGCGGTGATCAGCCCCTGGACGATCATAGACACGTGGAAGCCGAGGTCGAGCCAGGTGCGCTCGCGCTGCGGCAGCTTCTCCGCGAACCGCTCGCGAGGCATCGCAGCGAGGAGCGTCTCCGCGGCTGCGAGCAGGGCCTGCAGCCGTGCCGCGAGCTCATCCGGAGCGAGCCGCTCGCGCCGGACCTCGATTCCGACGAAGCGGGCGAGCTCGTCGATGTCCTGTGCGAGGACGTACTCGCTGCCGCGGGACACGACCGGGATCGTCCTGGCGCCGAGCCGGTCGAGCTCCGCAAGTGCACCCGCGTCGGTACGCACGTTGACCGAGCGGAAGGCAATCCCGTGGGCCGTGAGAAGCTCTTTCGTCCGCAGGCAGCTGGTGCAGCCCGGCTGCCAGTAGACGGTGATGCCGGGGGCCGCGTCGGCTCCTGACCTGTCATTCGTCATCCCGGCAGCTTACGCCCCCCGGTGCGAGAACGTGTCGCAGGCGGCGAGATCCCCCGAGTCGAAGCCCGCACGGAACCATTGCATGCGCTGCTCCGACGTCCCGTGCGTGAAGGAGTCCGGCACGACGTAGCCCTGGGCCTGCCTCTGCAGCCGGTCGTCCCCGACCGCGCTCGCGGCGCCGAGTGCCTCGTCGACGTCGCCGGCCTCGAGGATCTGCTGCATCCGCTCGGCGTGGTGCGCCCACACGCCGGCGTAGCAATCGGCCTGCAGCTCGAGGCGCACGGACAGCTCATTACTCTGCGCTTCGCCGACCCTCTGGCGCATCTGCTGCACCTGGTCCGACGTGCCGAGCAGGTTCTGCACGTGGTGCCCGACCTCGTGGGCGAGCACGTAGGCCTGCGCGAAGTCGCCGCCGGCGCCCATCCGCCCGGCGAGCTCGTCGAAGAAAGACAGGTCGAGGAACACGCGCTCGTCCGGCGGGCAGTAGAACGGCCCCATGGCCGCTTGGGCAAAGCCACAGCCGGAGTCGACGGCGCCCGAGAACAGCACGAGGCGGGGTTCGCGATACTGGCCGCCGAGGGACTGGAACAATGCCCGCCACACGTCCTCGGTATCCGCGAGCACCACGCTGATGAACTCGCGGCGTTCCGCCTCGGCAGGAGCCTCCTCGTAGGGGCCCTGCTCGCTCACCGTCGGTGCAACGGTGTTGACGACCTGGACGCCGGTCAGCAGGACCCGCGGATCCACGCCGAAGAACAGGCCGAGGACCACGACGGCCAGCAGGCCGACTCCCGAAATGGCCCCGCCGCGGCGCAGCCTCTGCCCGCGGCGGTCCTCGACGTTTGTACTCTGTCTACGGCCTTCCCAGCGCATTCCATCCCCGCTCCTGATCCGCCGACGGCGTCGGGTGGTCCCAAGTATGCGTCGATTGGCGGGGCGCGCAAACCACCCTGCGAAGCGCGCTATTGCCATGCCGGCGGGTCCGCGTACGATGGGCCGAGAGGTGCCGTGCGCTCCGTTTTCTGCGGCGCGGCGGCGTGGCTGCGATGAACGAGGAGGTCAGCATGACGACCCAGAAGCCGGATACGGCGCAACTCATGGAAGACCTGAGGGTCGTGGTCGAGGACGCCGAGGCGCTGCTGAAGGCCACTGCGGGACATGCCGGCGAGCGCGCCGAGCAGGCGCGCGCCCGGGCCGAGGAGTCGGTCCGGCAGGCGCGGGAACGGCTGGCGGAACTCGAGGGCGAGCTGCGGCTCAGGGCCCGCGAGGCGGCTCGCACCACCGACCGCTACGTCCACGAGAATCCCTGGGGCGCGATCGGCATGGCGGCGGGGATCGGCTTCATCCTCGGCCTGCTGTCGGGCCGCCGTTGACGCGAATGACGGCAGATGCGGGGGACGACGGGGGCCGCGGCCCGCGTCGCGCGAGCGGGCTGTTCGCCTCGGTGCGCGACGTCCTCGCCACCGCGCTCGCGATCGCGCACACGCGGCTCGAGCTGCTCACCACGGAGATCGAGGAGGAGCTCCACCGCGTGGCGGAGATCCTGCTGTGGACCTTCGTGGTGATCTTCTTCGGCGGCATCACGGTGCTGATGCTCGCCTTCGTGGTCGTGGTCGCCTACTGGGAGGAGCACCGGTTGCTCGCAGCGTCGCTCACCGCGGGCCTGTTCGTGCTGGTCACCGTCGTCGCTCTGCTCGTCGTGCGCGCCAAGGCTCGCTCCCGACCGAAGCTGCTGGCGTCCACCATCGACGAGATTCGTCGCGACCGCGAGGCGTTGCAGGGAACCGCGAGGGAGGAGCCTTGAGTTCGCGGGTCGCCGAGCTCAAGGCGCGGCGCGAGCTGCTCCGCGCGCAGAGCGCCGTGCAGCGGGAGGAACTCAGGCTCGACGCAGCGGTCATCGGCAACGCGTTGCGCACCATCGACCGGGCCGTGGCGCTCGGGCAGCGCCTCGCGAGGAGCCCCGTGGTCATCGGCGTTGCGGTGGTCGGGCTAGTCATCTTCCGGCGCCACCCGGTAGCGGGCTGGGTCATGCGAGGCCTCGCGCTGGCTGGCACGGCCCGGCGGGTCGGCGGTACGCTGCGCCGCCTCGCCGACGAGGTGCCGGCACGCGAGGCGCGGGAACGCTAGACTGCTGCCCGCCTCACCTGCCAGCGGACCCTTCCGATGACCCTGAAAGCCGTCGTCGTTCCCGTCACGCCCTTCGTACAGAACTGCTCCGTGATCTGGTGCGACCGGACGGGCAAGGGGGCCGTCATCGATCCCGGCGGCGACCTGGACCGGATCCTCGGTCAGGTCGAGGAGCACGGCGTCACGCTCGAAAAGATCCTGCTCACGCACGCCCACATCGACCACGCCGGTGCGACTGCGGAACTCGCACGACGCTTCTCGTTGCCGATCGAGGGGCCGCACCGCGACGACCGCTTCTGGATCGAGCAGCTGCCGCAGCAGGCAGCCATGTTCGGTGTCGCGGCGTCCGAGGGCTTCGAGCCCACCCGGTGGCTCGAGCAGGGCGACACCGTGAGCGTCGGAGAGGTCACGCTGGAGGTCCTGCACTGCCCGGGGCACACGCCCGGTCACGTCGTGTTCTTCGAGCCGGATTCGCGGCTGGCCTTCGTGGGAGACGTGCTGTTCCAGGGCTCGATCGGGAGGACCGATTTCCCACGTGGCGACTACGCGACGCTGATCCGCTCGATCCGGGGAAACCTCTTCACGCTCGGCGACGACGTGCGCTTCGTGCCGGGACACGGCCCGATGTCCACCTTCGGGCAGGAACGGAAGACGAATCCATTCGTAGGGGACGGGGCTGTTGGAGGGATCAGTGAGCGTTGATCAGTGAACAGCGAGCAGCCGGAAGGCTGGATTGGATACCTTCCCGCTCACCGCTCGCCGTTCACAACAAGCCGTACGCCCGCGACAGCAGGTAGGTCAGCGCCGCCCACATGCCGATCAGGAGCGGCAGGCCGGCCCTGACGAAGTCGTTGAAGCGATAGCCCGCCGCGGCCATGACCAGCAGGTTGGTCTGGTAGCCCATCGGTGTCGCATAGCTCAGGTTGCATCCGAACAGGACGGCGAGCACGAACGGCCGCGGATCGACGCCGAGCGTCGTCGCCATCGCGACCGCGACCGGCGTGCCGATGATCGCCGCCGCGTTGTTGGAGACGAAGTTGGTGACGAAGGCCATGAACAGCATCAGCGCGGCGAGGATCACCACCGGGTGCACGAAACCGCCGAGCACGGCGAGCCCGTTGCCGGCGGCGGCGATCGTGCCGGTAGCCGAGAGCGCCTCGCCGAGCGCGAGGCTCGCCACCACGATCATGATGACGTTCGAGGCGAGCGCATCGGTCGCCTCCTGCCAGCGGATGCAGCCCGTCAGCAGCATGAAGGCGACGCCCAGGGCGGCGGCGAGGACCATCGGCAGCAGCTTGGTGGCAGCAAGGGCGATCACGCCGGCCATGATGAGCAGGGCCACCGGGGCCTTGCGCGTATGCGGCAGTGCCATGCGCGTGTCGAGCACCAGCAGGCCGGGCGACCCCTTGAGCGCCTCGATCCGGCTATGGGGCCCCTGGACCAGCAGCACGTCGCCTGGCTTCGGAGGGGTATTCGCCGGGTCGAGCGCGTCCTCGCGGCCCGGCCGGTGGATCCCGATGACGGCGACGCGGTGGTCGTTGACGAAACGTGCGACGCCGGTCGGCGTGCCCGTGTATTCCGACTCCTGTGTCAGCAGCGCCTGGGACAGCGTCTGGGTCGCCGGATCGCCAGGATCGCGCGGCTCGGTCGCGCGCAGCGCCGCACCCAGCACGGCGGCATGTTCGCGTAGCTGTTCAGCGACGTCGGAGACGACGAGCCGGTCGCCGGCCTTGAGCGTCTGCGTCGGCAATCGCATCAGCTCGTTGCCCGCACGCAGGATGCGGCGAACGCGCAGGCTGCCTGCGCGCTTCAGCACCGTGCGCAGCTCGCGACCGTCCGCGAAGCTCCCCTTGCGGACGTCGAGCACGGCATCGAATGTGAGCGCCGACTCGCTTCTCGGTCCGGTGTCGTTACGGGGCAGCAGCCGCGGCGCCACCAGCCACAGGTAGGGCAGCGCCACGGCGGCCGCGATCGCCACGATCCGCGTGAAGTCGAAGAGCCCGAAGGCGGCCACGCCGAGGTCCGCGGCGATCCCCACGACCAGCAGGTTGGTCGACGTACCGATCGTGGTCGCCATGCCGCCGATCAGGCCCGCGTAGTTCATCGGCAGCAGCGTGTTGGATGCCGCGGTCGAGGTACGGGCCGCGACCGACAGCAGCACGGGCATGATGAGCACCACGAGCGGCGTGTTGTTCATCACGCTGCTCACGCCCATGACGAAGACGAGCGTCAGCAGGAAGGCGAACTGCGGTGTGAACTTCCACAACCGCGCGAGCAGCCGCGCGACAGGCTCGAGTGCGCCGGTGGCGACGAGCCCCCGGCCGAGAACCATCAGGCAGCAGATGGTGATGAGCGCGCTGTGGCCGAACCCGGCCAGGAATACTTCAGGCCCGAGTTCCCTGCCGCGGGCGTCGTACGGGAAGATGCCGAAGATCAGCATCAGCGCCAGGACGGCGAGCAGTGCCGTGGTCTGCACGGGCAGTCGCTCGCTGGCGAACAGCCAGAAAGTGAGGACCGCCACGCCCAGCACGCTGACGGCGTGCCAGTCGATCTGCAACAGGACCATCGGGTTCATGCCGGAGGCGACTCCGCAGGCACTTCCACCTCGAGCGCCAGGACCGTATCGCCTGGCTGGATCGCCTGGCCCTCTGCTTCCCAGAACCCGACGGGCTTGCCGCCGCGATACAGCCTGAGGATCATGGCCTTGCCGACGACACCGACCGGCCGGCCTGCTTCTTCGGGCCGCGCCGGTCGCTCCACCATGAGCAGCCGGCCGCCCGAGCTCAGCACGTCCAGCACGAACTCGTTGACGTGGCGGTTGCCGACGGAGTCGGCCAGCAGGAAACCCGAGATCTGGGCGGGCGAGACCGTGACGTCCGCGCCGGCCTGGCGCAGCAGCGGGGCGTTCTCCTCCTCGCGCACGTTGGCGATGACCCGCACCTTCGGGTTGAGCTGCCGGACGGTCAGGGCGCCGAGGGCGTTGGTGTCGTCGCGCCCGGTCGCCAGGATGACGGCCCCCGCCCGTTCGACGCCCGCGTCGCGCAGCGAGCGCTCCATGGTGGCATCTCCCTTGAGGCCGACGTGACCGCGGGTCGCGGCCTCCTGCAGCAGCGCCTCGTCTAGGTCGACGATCACGACCTCGTCCGGCGGCTTGCCGCGCCGGACGAGCTCCGCCGCCGCGGTGCGGCCGCTGTGCCCATAGCCGCAGACGATCACGTGGTCCTGCAGTTGCTGCCTGAGCCGCGCCATCCTGATGCGCTCCAGCCCCTTGTGGAAGAACAGTTCGAACGCCGTGCCCACGAACACCAGCCAGACGAACAGCCGGGCGGGCGTGATGATGATGGCATCAATGAGGCGGGCACGCTCGGTGACCGGGACGATGTCGCCGTAGCCGACCGTGGTCAGGCTCACGACCACGAAATAGACCAGGTCCACGAATGACAGCTCGCCGTCGATCTGGTCGCGGATCCCGTCCCGGTCCAGCCAGAGCACACCGGTGACGAGGGCGAACAGCGACAGGACGATCAGGGCCCGGCTGGCCAGCACGCGGCCCGGCCGGGCCTCGGCGCTCGCGAAGAGGATCTTGTCGGAGGTGTCCCGACGGAGCCTGCGGATCCGGTTGGCGAGGGTCGCCATGCGGGGCGGGGCGCCGCCTGCTCAGAAGCTGAGCGGGAGGTAGTGGTCCACGAGCAGGGCGGCGAACAGCCAGGCGAGGTACCGGATCGAGTACTTGAAGGTGCGCATCGGCAGGTCGGCACGGTCGGTGCGGCGCAGCGTCCAGGCGTACCACAGGAAGATGCCGTTCAGTGCGCTTGCGCACGCGAGGTAGAGGAGCCCGGCCATGCCGGAGAGCCACGGCAGCACGGTCACGACGGCGAGCAGCACCGTGTAGTACCAGATGTAGAGCTTCGTGTATCCGATGCCGTGAGTGACCGGCAGCATGGGGATACCGACGCGGGCGTACTCGTCGCGACGGGCGATGGCCAGCGCCCAGAAGTGAGGCGGCGTCCAGGCGAAGATGACGAGGAACAGCAGCAGCGCGTCGGGATGCAGGGAGCCGGTGACCGTCGTCCAGCCGAGGACCGGGGGCGCGGCGCCGGCTGCGCCGCCGATGACGATGTTCTGCGGCGTGGCGCGCTTGAGCCAGACCGTGTAGAGCACAGCGTAGCCGATGAGCGAGAAGAAGGTCAGCACGGCCGTCAGGCCGTTGACGAGGAGCGCGAGGACGAGCATCGAGGCCGCGCCCAGTACGAACGCGAAGGCGAGGGCATGCGACTCGACCACAGTGCCCTGCGGCAGGGGCCGGTGGCGAGTGCGCGCCATTTCGGCGTCGATGCGTGCGTCGAGCACGTGGTTGATCGCAGCCGCGGATGCGGACGCCAGCGCGATGCCCAGTGTCCCCCACAGCACGGCGCCGAGGGGCGGCAGGCCGGGCACGGCGAGGAACATGCCGACCACGGCCGTGAACACGATCAGCGACACGACCTTCGGCTTGGTCAGCGCCAGGTAGTCGCGGGCCTGGGCGGCGGGCAGCGTCTGTCGGCGGAGGCTCTGTTCGGTGGCGCTCAAGGTCGGTTTCCCGGATGGTGGTGGTGCCCAGCGGGGCCGGAATGCTAGCACAGCACGGCGTCAGGTCGTGTCGGGCAGGCCGGTCACCCGGGCCACACGCCGCTGCCAGCGCTGCAGCAGGTCGACGGTGAACTCGGTGAAGACCCGGACCTTGGCCAGCCGGTGTCCGGCCTGGGGATAGACCACGGAAATCGGCGGGCCGCGGACGGAGGTGCCGGGCAGGATGACGACCAGCTCCCGGCGCTCGAGCGCCTGGGCGGCGAGCAGGTCCATGGTCTGGATGATCCCGGCGCCGTTCAGTGCGGCCAGCAGCAGCGCCTCCGGGCTGTCGGAAGTCACGCGGAAGTCGGCGACGAGCTCCTGCTGTCGGCCGCCGTCCTCGAACATCCACGGCCTCGGCCAGGCGCTGCCCGGGGCCAGGTAGCCGATGAGCCGATGATGCGTGAGGTCGGCCGGCGTGGCAGGCCAGCCATGACGATCGAGGTAGTCGGGCGCGGCGCAGGTGATCCAGCGACTGCCGACGGCACGCCGGGCGACGAGGTTGGGATCCGAGACGCTGCCACCGCGTACGGCCACGTCCACCTGCTCGGTCACGAGATCGACGAGGCGATCGTTGATGCGGATGTCGACCGACAGTTCCGGGTACCGGGCCAGGAATCGTGGCAGCGCAGGGATGAGCAGGTGGCGCCCGAAGGGTCCGGGCACGTCCACCCGAAGGCGGCCTTGCGGTCGCTCCCGCGCGTGGCTCAGCTCGTCTTCCGCGGCCTGGAGCGCACGGAGCACGCGCCGGCAATGGGCCAGATAGCGCTCCCCTTCGCTGGTCAGCGCAACCCTGCGCGTGGTCCGGTTCAGGAGCCGCACTCCGTAGCGTTTCTCGAGCGCCGCGACCTGCGTGCTGACCATGGCGCGCGAGAGGCCGAGGGCGTCGGCCGCCTTCGAAAAGGAGCCGAGATCGGCCACCCGGGCGAAGCTCCTCATGGCTGCCAGCTGGTTCACAGCGACGATTATTCACTAAAAACAAACAATAATTTCAAGAAAGTCCTGTTTATCTGAATAGTGATGTGGTTCAGCCTGTATCCCGAGGAGTGCGTGAGCCTGTCCAGGACCGGATTACGCAGTAGTCAGGAAGCGGCCCCGACCGTCCGGGCGCCGCAAACCGAGGAGAGCCGCCATGTTCCTGTTCAAGCGTTCGTTGATCAGCGTCCTGGCCGCACTGGCCGTCGCCGCCGCGCCGGTCGTCCTAGGGCTTTGACCTTCGCGGCCCGGACGGGCTGTGAGGGGTCAGGGACCTGAGCAGGGCGACCATGGCCAGGACGACCAGCGCGGCGCCGGCGTTGTGCGCCGTGCCGAGCCACAGCGGCCAGCCCTGCCAGATGAGGTTCATGCCCACCAGCAGCTGGACCATCAAGGCTGCCAGGATGCCTGCGGCGGCCAGGCGGGTCGGGACGGTCTGCCCACGGCGCAGCGCCGCGATGCCGAGGGTGACGAGCAGCACGGTGACGACGTAGGCGCCGAGCCGATGCGTGTAGTGGATCGCCACGCGGGCAGGAGCATCGAGCACCCCGCCCTCGTAGTCGATGCCCAGGCCGCGCCACAGGACGAACGCGTCCGCGAAGTCCATCCGGGGCCACCAGGTTTCCTGGCAGCGCGGAAAGTCGGTGCAGGCGGCGGCGGCGTAGTTGGTGCTGGTCCACCCGCCGAGGGCCACCTGCAGCACGACGAAGCCCATGGCCACCAGCGCGAGACGCCGGACCTTGCGCTCCGCGGCCTTGACCTCGCGTCGCTCCGGCTCGAGCGACAGCCACCACAGCATCGACAGCGTCGTCAGGCCGCCGAGCAGGTGCAGCGTGACGATGAGCGGCTTCAGCAGCAACGTGACCGTCCACATGCCGAGCAGGCCCTGGACGACGACCGTTGCGAGCAGGATCCAGGGCAGCACGCGCGGCTGAACCGGGTCGCGCCGGTTGGCGACGGACAGCGCCGCGAGGACGATGATGAGCAGCCCGAGCGTCGTGGCGATGTACCGGTGGACCATCTCGTTGAGGGCCTTCCGGTAATCGAAGGGACGGTCGGGGAACGCCGCGTTGATCGAGTCCACCTGTCCGGTCAGCTGCGCCGGGTGCACGTGGCCGTAGCAGCCCGGCCAGTCCGGGCAGCCGAGGCCCGCGTCGGTCAGGCGCACCCAGGCGCCGACGACCACCACGACGGCACAGAGGATGGTGGCCACGCGCGCAATCCAGCGAAACCAGGTCAGCTTGCGGGTGCGTTGCATCGGGTTCTTCTCCGGGCGGTCGGCGGCAAGCCGCCGTTCAGCCGATGTGGGAAAGCCTGAGGAGCCGCTCCAGGTCGTCGAGCAGCGCCCGCGGCGGTGCATCGGGGGGATAGCTCATCAGCAGGTTGCCGAGCGGGTCGACCAGGTAGAGCCGGCCGGACGAGCGTGGGGCGAGTCCGGCCGGGAAGGCGGCCAGCAGTGCCTCCCCGCCGGGACCGTCGATGCTCGCCGACGCCAGGTCGGGGTGCTCGGCCGCCAGGTACTCGCCGGCGGCCAGCCCGCCCGAGTACAGGAACACGCGGGAGACGCGGTTGACGTCCTTGTCGAGGGCGAGTCGCACCTGGCGAGACTTGGCCAGCGAGTCGCGACACGCGGCAGGACATTCGCCGCTGCCCACGTAGACGAGGTGCCAGTCCCGGCGCAGGAAATCGGGGTCCGTGGCCGCCCCGGACGGCGTCGTGAGCTCGACCCGGGGCAAGGGCCGCGCAGGGTCGATCAGCTCACCGTGCTGCGCCCCGCCCGCGGGCCGCCAGCCGGTCCCGTAATAGAGGTAGAACGAGAGCGCGAGCGGCACGAGGAACAGCGCGGCGAGACCGATCAGGCCGGACCGCGAGCGACGTCGCACGTCGGCGGTACTCATCTGCGGTCGTCCTCTCTCCTGAAGCTGAGCACTGCCCACGTCGCCAGCACGGTCGCGGCGAGCCCGAACCACTGTACGGCGTAGCCGAGGTGCTGGTCGGGGCGCAAGCCGGGCGGGCGCCAGTCGCGCAGCAACCCGTCCGGCTCGTCCGGGTCGAGCAGCAGGATCTGCGGAAACACTTCCGCGCCGAGCGCGGCACGGACGTCCTCGATGCGGGGAAAGCTCACCAGCCGGGGCCAGCCGCTCGCCGCTGGCGCTTCGAGCTCGAACGCGGCGCGCGGCAGGAAATCCGCCCTGCCCTTCACCTCGCGCGCGTCGTCGCCGACCGGCAGCACGGGCAGTTCGTCGCGACGGCCGGACGAGGGGAGGAACCCGCGATTCACGAGCACTACGCGACCGTCCGCCAGGACCAGCGGCGTGAGCACCTGGAATCCCGCCACGCCCTCGTGCGTCATGTTGTCGAGCAGGAACTGGTGGAGTGGATCGAAACGTCCGCTGGCGCGGATGCGACGATAGCGTTCGACGGGGTCGAACGACGCCGGCAGCTCGAGTGCCGGCGCATCACCCGCGGAGAACCCCTCGAACAGCGCACGCTTCTGCTCCGCCCGGTCGAGCTGCCAGCGCCCCAGCGAGACGAACAGCGCGATGCCGGCCAGCGCGAGCAGCGTCCAGACGAGCCGCGGCGCGAAGCGCCGGCCTGAGAGCGACCAGGCCACGTTATACTTCCGGGCGTCGCGCGCAAGCGATGCCTTGCTCCCGCGCGCGGAGCCGGACCGTGGAACCCTTCAAGCTGCTCGTCGCCATCGTGCTCATCGGCATAGTCGCCAGCCTCGGCGTGGCGCTTTTCCACCTCGTGCACGACCGCAAGGGCGAGACCAAGAGCATGGTCCGCGCGCTGACGGTCCGGATCAGCCTGTCGGTGGCGCTCTTCATCCTGCTGTTCATCGCCTACGCCGCGGGCTGGATACAGCCGCACGGCCTGCGCCCCTGACGCCGCATCGGCTCAGGCCTCGACGGCACCGCCGGGCCCTTCCGGCGGCAGTGCGTAGACCGCCGGAAGGTTGCGGAACTCGCCGTCCACGTCCATGCCGAAGCCGAACACGAACAGGTCGGGGACCGCGATCCCCACGTAGTCGGCCGCGACCGCCGGCGGCTCCGGGCGCTGCTTGAGCGCGAACGCGGCGATCCGGACCGCCCGCGCACCCCGCGCTTCCAGGGCCTGCTTCACCACGGCCAGCGTGCGTCCCTCGTCGAGGATGTCGTCGAGCAACAACACGACGCGATCGCGTACGTCCACGTGAGGCCCGGCAATCCACTCGAGCTCGCCTCCGTGGGTGGAGCGGCCGTAGCGCCTCACGTGGATGTAGTCGCACTCGAGCGGGAAGGGAAGCTGCGTGAGCAGCCTGCCTGCGAAGACCAGGCCTCCGTTCATGATCGTGACGACGACGGGCCGCGTGCCCGCCAGATCGGCCGCGATCTCGGCGGCGAGGCGCGCAAGCGCGCGCTCGATGTCGAGCCCGGATGCGACGAGGCGGGCACCGCGCGGAAGCGTCTGCAAGCCGCTCGCCGGCTCGAGGAAAGGATCGGGATTCATCCCCGGATTCTACGCGCTCACGGCCCGGTCTGCCTTGCCCGGGCGGTCGCCGGAGGGATGCGACGAGCCGAGACGTGACCGCGGCAGGCCGTGCGGCTGGCGCCCGCGTGACGCCTAGAATGGGCCGTATCGGTCTCCACGCCATTCCCGGTGGCCTCCGGATGAAACTGACCCAGGCATCCCTGCAGAATCCGCTGGCGGTGGCGCTGGCCGTGGGCCTGGTGTTCGTGCTGGGCGTCGTCAGTCTCTCGCGGATGCCGGTGCAGCTGTTTCCGGACATCGACGAGCCGGTGATCTCGATCTTCACCGCGTGGCGGGCGGCCGCGCCCGCCGAGGTCGAAGCACAGCTGATCGAGCCTCAGGAACGCGCCCTTCGCGGGCTGCCGGGCCTCGAGGAACTGAACGCCTTCGCCGGTCCCGGCGGCGCCTACGTGAACCTTCGATTCGCTGTCGGCACCGACATGCCCCGTACGCTGGTCGACGTCGTCGGCCGGATGAACCAGCTGCCGCCGCTGCCGCGGGACGCGGAAGCGCCGGCCATCTCGCTCGGTGACAACGGCGGCGGCGGTCCCAACGAGACGCTCTCCTGGTTCTTCGTCCAGCTACGCCCCGGTACGCCGGGCCCGGTGGAGAGCTATCGCCGCGACGTCGAGGAGCTCCTGCGCGGACGGCTCGAGGCGATTCCCGGCGTCGGGGCCGTCAACTTCCGAGCCGGTGCGCCGGACGAGCTGCGGATCGAGTTCGATCCGTACCGGATGGCGGAACTCGGCGTCCAGATCCCGTCGGTCGTTGCGCTGGCCGGTGCGGCGGACGACGTGTCGGCGGGCTTCGCAGAGCTGGGCCGGCGACAGTACACGCTGCGTTTCGCCGGACGCTACGATCCGGCCGAGCTGGGTGGTCTCGTGCTCGAGTGGCGCGAGGGCCGGCCCGTGCGGCTCGAGGACGTGGCCTCGATCCACGTCACCCGCGGCGACCGGGATTCGCTGGCGGTGCAGAACGGCAACCCGGCGATCGGTGTGCAGGTCATCAAGGAACCGGGTGCCGACGTCCTCGGAACGCTCGCCGCCGTGAAGGACGAGGTGGCGTCGCTGCGCCAGGGGCCACTGGCGGCGATGGGTCTCAGCATCGAGCAGTCGTTCGATCCCTCGGTGTTCATCAACCGCGCCGTCGGCATGGTGACCGGCAACCTGCTGCTCGGCGTGCTGCTCGCGGTCGGCGTGCTGTGGCTGTTCCTCCGGCAGGTGCGGGCAACGCTGCTCGTCGCTCTGGCCATCCCCGTGTGCGTGCTGGCCACGCTCGTCGTGCTGCTCGCGACCGGCAGGACGCTCAACGTCATCTCCATCGCGGGCATCGCCTTCGCGGTCGGCATGACGCTCGACGCGGCCATCGTCATGCTCGAGGCCATCGTCGCCCGGCGTGAACGGGGCGCGCCGCCCCGCGAGGCCGCGCTCGCAGGCGCCTCGCAGGTGTGGCCGGCGCTGCTCGCCTCGACGGTCACCACGGTGATCGTTTTCCTGCCGGTGCTTTTCATGCGCAATGTCGAAGGCCAGTTGTTCGCCGACCTCGCCATGACGATCGCGGTCGCCGTAGGCGTGTCCCTGGTGACGGCGGCGACGGTGCTTCCCGCGGCGGCGGCACGCTGGCTCAGGCCGGGGCTCAGGTCGCGGCAGCGACGTCCGTGGACGGAGCGCCTCGCGACGCGACTGGTCGCCTCGACCGACGGGCACGGGCGAAGGACCGCGGTCATTGCCGGCCTGCTCGCGGCCCCGGTGGCGCTCGCCTGGCTGCTGCTGCCGCCGCTCGACTACCTGCCGCCCGTCAAGCGGGACGCCATCGACGGCTTCTTCCAGTTCCCGCCCGGCATGAACGTGGAGGCCATCGAGCGTGAGGTCGTCGACCCGATCGTCGGCAGGCTCGAGCCCTACCTCCGCGGCGAGCGCGAGCCGGCGCTCAAGAATTACTACGTGCTGATATTTCCCGGCGGCGGGGCCATCGGCGTGCGCCCGGCCGATCCCGCGCGGATCGACGAGCTCGGGCGCATCGTGCGCGAGGAGATCACGGCCGGCTTTCCGGACGTGCAGGTCTTCTCGCAGCAGGGCAACCTCTTCGGCGGCTTCGGCGACGGCCGCAACATCGAGGTCCGGCTGCAGTCCTCCGACTTCGAGTCGCTGCTGCCGGCGGCCCGCACCGCCCAGCAGGTGATCCGCGAGCAACTGCCAGGCGCGCAGGTGCAGTCCTTCCAGCCGCTCGAGCTGTCCGAGCCGGAGTTGCGGCTCTATCCGGACGACCGCCGGATCAGCGAGCTCGGCTGGCGGCGGTCGGATCTCGGCACGGTGATCCGCGCGCTCGGTGACGGCGCCTGGGTCGGGGAGCACTTCGACGGCGAGCGCCGGCTCGACATGATCCTGCGGGGGGGAGCCTGGGACAGTCCCGAGGCGCTGGCCACGCTGCCGGTGGCGACCCCGTCTGGCGCGGTGGTGCCACTCGGGGAACTCGTCCGCATCGAGGCCACCGTCGGAGCGGGCGGCCTGCGGCGGGTCGACGGGCGCCGGACCGTGGGCCTCAACGTCCTGCCGCCTCCCGGCATGTCGCTGCAGCAGGCGATGGACGTACTGCAGCTCGAGGTCGGGCCGCAGCTGCAGGCGCTGCTGCCGGCGGACGGCAGCATCCGCTATGCCGGGGACGCGGGCAGCCTGGCGACGGCGCTCGAGAACATGCGCGGCAACCTGGCGCTGGCGCTCGTCGTGCTGTTCCTGCTGATGGCGGCGCTGTTCCGTTCGCCGCGCGACAGCCTGCTCGTCATGCTCACCGTGCCGCTCGCCGGCTTCGGTGGCGTGGCCGGCATCCGGCTGCTCGACCTGTTCGGCCACCAGACCCTCGACCTGCTGACCATGGTGGGCTTCATCATCCTGATGGGCCTGGTCGTCAACAACGCGATCCTGCTCGTGGACCGGACGCGTGCCGGGGAACGGGAGGGTCTCGACCGCCGCGAGGCCGTGAGGGTCGCGCTCGCGGACCGCGCGCGACCGATCCTCGCGACCTCGCTCACTACGCTGTTCGGCCTGATGCCGCTCGTGCTGGTGCCGGGACCGGGCACCGCGCTTTATCGCGGGCTGGCGACGGTGATCGCCGGCGGCATGGTGGTCAACACGGTCTTCATGCTGGTGCTGTTGCCCGCGCTGCTGCGCCTCGGCGAGGCGGCACCGGCGCAGGCGCGGGCACCGGCAGCAGCGCCGGCGCGCGCCATCGGGGAGGCAGCATGACGAGTACGGTAAGGACAAGACGGGCCGCGGTGGCCTGCCTCGCAGCAACCATGGTTTCGCTTGCCGGTGCCGTCGGCCTGGCCGAAGGGCAGGCCGCACCGCCGCCGGTGCCGGTCACGATCGCCCGGGCGGTTGCCGGCAGCGTGGAGGCCACCAGGACGGCGACGGGCACGGTGGTGAGCCGCAACGACGCGCGGCTCGCCGCCGAGATCGCCGGGCGGCTCACCTGGGTCGCCGAGCCTGGGAGCACGGTGAGCCGGGGCGCCGCACTCGCGCGCGTCGACACGACGACGCTGCAGCTCGAGCTGCGCGAAAATGAGGCTCAGGTTCGGCGCCTGGCGGCCAACGTCGGGCTGCTCGAGACGCAGCTCGAGCGGCTCGAGACGCTCGGCGCGGGCATCGCCTCGCGCAGCCAGATCGACGAGGCGGCCGCGCGGCTGGCGATGGCGCGGCAGGAGCTCGAGCAGGCCCACGTCGCAGGCGACCGGACGCGGCACGACATCGCGCGCGGCACCTTGCGCGCGCCGTTTCCGGGCCACGTGGTGGAGCGCCTGCGTCAGCTCGGCGAGTTCGTGGCGCCGGGCGTCGAGGTGCTGCGGCTGACCGACACCGACAGCGTCGAGGTCGTGGCGCGGGCACCGGTGGCCGAGGCCATGCACCTGAAGGCGGGCCACGAGGTGCGAGTCATGGGCGCGGGGGCGACCGAGGGCAGCAGGATCCGCGCCGTGGTGCCGGTCGGCGACGAGCGCTCGCGGATGCTGGAGCTCCGGATCGCACTCTCCAGAGGCCGCTGGCCCATAGGGTCGGCCGTGCGGGTGGAGTTGCCGTCGGTAACGTCCGCGTCAGCGGTGATCGTGCCGCGGGATGCGGTGATCGTCCGGGCGGACGGCGCACACGTGTTCCGCGTGGGCCAGGACGACGTGGCCGAGCGCGTGCCGGTGCGACTGGGCAACGGCGATGCGGCGCGGGTCGAGGTGCTCGAGGGTCTGTCGGGCGGAGACCGCGTCGTGGTCCGCGGCGGCGAGCGGCTGAGCGCCGGACAAGCCGTCCAGGTCGCCTCGAGCGGCGGCGCCCGCAGCCTCACCTGAGCCAGCGTCCGCCGGTGGCCGGCGCTCGTGGCCGGCCGACTCCGGCGGGGCTACAGGGCCGAGCGGTAGAACTCGGCGGCGGCGGAGTGAAACGCCGCTCGCGACTTCTCCCATGCATAGAACATGTGGCCGCCGCTGAAGTGGCGCACCGTCAGGTTCTGCCGGAGCTCGGGAGCCAGCTTCATCAGTCCGACCAGCCGGTTCGAGGAGAAGTATGGAGTCACCAGGTCGTGGTAGCCGTGCGTGATCATCACCTTCATGTGGGGGTTCAGCGCCATGGCGTACCGCAGGTCGTCGGTGGCTCCCAGTTGCGACTCGAAGGCATGCTTGCGGCCGTCCACCTTCCAGGACTCGTTCACCTTGAGGCTCAGCAGGTGATAGTCCAGGTCGGTCTCCACCGCCAGCTGCTCTCGGACGAGCGTGTTGATGCCACCACTGAAGACCCGATCGAGCGAGAACAGCGTAGGATCGGCGCCCTCGAACAGGTCGCGGTCCGGGAACGGGTCGTGGGCGGTGATGGTGGAGTCGTACAGGCCGACGACTTTCTTCTCGCCCCGCAGCAGCTCGCGCGCGAAGTGGGTGTGGGCGATGCGGGCGGCCTTCCGCGCCACATAGGCTTCCGGCAGGCCGAGATAGGCGGCTGCCCTCGAGGCGATGGACTGCCTTTCCTCGTCGGGCAACGCCTCGCCCAGGGTCAGCAGCCGCAGCAGCTCGTTGCACGCGAACCGCTCCACCTCCGGCAGGAACTCCCCGGGCTCGAGACCGGCAGCCAGGGAACGCGAACGACCGTGGTGGACGGCAGCGGCGACCTGTGACGGAAACACGTCCGACCACATCAGGATGTCGTAGTCGGAGCCGTCGAGCAGCGACAGCTCCAGCGCAGGCGAGATCAGGATCGCGCCATTCAAGCCGACGCCGAATCCCTGCTGCAGCTTGCGCGCCAGCTTGCCCACGCGAAAGCCGCCGTAGGACTCGCCGACGATGAACACCGGGCGCGACCAGAGCTTGTGCTTCGACAGAAACTTCGAGATGAATTCGCAGATCGACTCGAGGTCGCGATTGACCTTGAAGAACTCGTCGCTCTCCTTGTCCTTCTCCTTCGGATCATCCGTGGCGTGCTTCGCCGCTGGTGGCTTGTCGGCCGGCGGCGGCACGGAGGCGCCGTCGGCGGCGACCGTGCGGCTGAAGCCCGTGCCGACCGGGTCGACGAAGACCAGGTCGGTAAAGGCCAGCCAGGTCGACTCGTTGTCCACGAGGCGCGCCGGCGGCGGCAACAGCGTGCCGTCCGGAGCGAACTCGACACGGCGCGGGCCGAGTGCGCCGACGTGCAGGTAGGCCGATGCCGCGCCGGGCCCGCCGTTGAAGACGAACGTCACGGGACGGTCGACGGCGGCGGCGCCAGCCGGTCCTTCAGCGAGCCTTCCGTAGTAGACGTGGAAGATCTCGGCGACGGGCTTTTCCAGCTTGCGCAGCACTACCCAGTCGGCCGTTGCACGGAAGGAGACCGGACCGCCGGGCGTCGAGACGGTGTGCTCCGTCACGGATCCCTTCGTGGGCCGCGCGGCGGCTACGCTCAGTTGCTGCGGCTCGGTGGCGGCCGGGTCCCGGGTCTTCAGCTTGTGGTCGGACATGGCTTGACTCGCCTAAAGGTACTGTTCGATGCGATCCAGCAGGTCGACATAGTCGACCAGGTCGGTCAGGTAGTCGAGCTTGTCGGTCTCGAGCACCAGCGCCGGAGACAGGTTGTAGCTCGCGAACCAGTCCTCGTACAAGCCGTTCAGCCTGCGGAGATAGGGTGCGGGGATGTTCCGCTCGAAGGCACGGCCGCGGGCCCGGATGCGCCGGCGCAGCGTGCGCACCGGGCAGCGCAGCTGGATCATCAGGTCCGGCGGCCGCAGCGCGCGCCGTATGCTCTGGTATAGCTCCCAGTAGGTGTCGAAATCGCGCTTGTCGATCAGCCGCTGGCGGAACAAGTTGCGCGCGAAGATCTCGGCGTCCTCGTAGATCGTGCGGTCCTGGATGACGGTGCCGGGCTCGTCCTGCAGCGCCAGGTGCAGCCGGAACTTGTGCGTCAGGAAGAAGAGCTGCGACCGGAAGGCCCAGGTCCTCATGTCGTCGTAGAAGTCGGCGAGGTAAGGGTTCTCGTCGTTGGGCTCGTAGAACGGCGTGAGCCCGTAGCGGCTGCACAGGAACTCGGTCAGCTCGGTCTTGCCGGCGCCGATGTTGCCCGCGATGGCGATGAACTTGCGCTCGGCCATGGCGCCAGTCTACCGGGCGCGCGCGTCTCGCTTGCGGCGCAAGCCTCTTGTCCGGGGATCTCACCCGGACCGGCACAGCCTGGCGTGGCGGCCGGCCCGCCTTCCTCCGCCGACCATGACCATGCCTCGCGGCCGGGATCCGGCGCGGTGTCCGCTCGATTCGCTCCCCGATACTCGCTCGGTCTCGCAGACACCGCGCCACCTCGGCCGCGAGGCGGGAACGGCAGGCAGTACCTCACATGCGTGCCGGACGCGAGGTGGGTGTCCCCCGGCGAGCGACTCAGATCGACCCGGAGCGAGCGGGGGACACCCCGAGCAAGACGGCACGCCGGGCAGCAAGCACGCCGGGTACCTGCGTGGCTGGTACAACTCCGATACCGTCCAACGACGAGGGCCGCGGCATTCCTGCCGCGGCCCTTGCCGGGAAGCGAGGTCAGCCGTCGGGCAGCTAGAGCCAGTAGACGAAAACGAACAGGCCGAGCCAGACGACGTCGACGAAGTGCCAGTACCAGGCCACGCCCTCGAAGGCGAAGTGGCGCTCGGGCGTGAAGTGGCCTTTCAGGCAGCGCAGCCAGATCACGAGCAGCATGATGGCGCCGACGGTCACGTGCAGGCCGTGGAAGCCCGTCAGCATGAAGAAGGTCGAGCCGTACACACCGGTGCCGAGCTGCAGGCCGAGCTCCGTCCAGGCGTGATGGTACTCGTAGGCTTGCACGCCCAGGAAGATGAAGCCCAGGATGAACGTCAGCGCCAGGAAGACGTTCAGGATGCCGCGCTTGTTCTCCTTCAGCGCATGGTGGGCGACGGTGATGGTCACGCCGGAAGTGAGCAGCAACGCGGTGTTGAGCGCCGGCAGTCCCCAGGCGTGCATGACCTCGAACTCGCCGCCCTCGTTGGGCCCGAGCGCCGCCGGCCCGTTGGCGCCGTACGGCCAGGTCGCCTCGAAGCCAGGGTGCAGCAGGCTGGTAACGGCCTTGCCGCCGTCGCCGCCCAGCCAGGGCAGGGACAGCTGCCGGGCGTAGAACAGCGCACCAAAGAAGGCCGCGAAGAACATGACCTCCGAGAAGATGAACCACATCATCCCCATGCGAAACGACCGGTCGACCTGCATGTTGTAGATGCCGGCCTGGTTCTCGGAAATGACCGTGCCGAACCACAGGAAGAACAGTGCGGCCAGCAGCACGAGCCCGACCAGCAGGATCCAGCCGCCCCCGCCGACGCCGGAGAGGAAGAGTGCCGCTCCCGCCATCAGCACGAAGAGCGAGACCGACCCGAAGAACGGCAGGTTGCTGCCGTGCGGGATGTAGTACTTGTTCGGATCGTGAGCGTGAGCCGCGTGTGCCATCAGTGAGTTCCCCGTGGAGGCATTCGCCCTTGCGGTAGGTGTTGGTGTGGTCGCCTGATCGTGAGCCGGTCGTCTCGTCAGCCGTTGTCGGCGGCGCCCTGCCGGGCGAACCGTCCGCTGTCGAAGAACGAGTAGGAAAGCGTCAGCCGGTCGACGCCCGTCGGGAGGTCCCGGCCCACGATGAAGCGCACCGGCATGTCCTTGACCTCGTCGGTCTCGAAGTGCTGCGGTGTAAAGCAGAAGCACTCCGTCTTCTGGAAGTAACGTGCGGCTCGGGCCGGCGAGACGCTCGGCACCGCCTGGCCGATGATCTCGCGGCCGGTCAGGTTGCGGGCGTGGAAGGTCGTCTCGTACAGCTGGCCGGGGTGAACCTCCATGCTCGCCACGTTCGGGTGAAACTCCCAGTCCCCGGTGCCGGGCGTCGAGGAGACGAATTCCACGACCACGGTCCGCGACACGTCCGGACCGAAGGCCTCCACCACGGCAGCCTGCGTCAGGCGGTCGCGCGAGCCGATGCCGGTGACTTCGCAGAACACGTCGTAGAGCGGCACGAGCGCGTAGCCGAAGGCGAAGCTGCCGGCCGCCATCAGCAGCAGCCGGCCGGCCAGCCGGGCATTCGAGCGCCTCTTCTGCCGCTCCCGGTCGGTCATCGCCTCACTCGCCTCCCATGCCCTTGACCAGGAAGAAGGTGACGTAGACCGCGACGGCGACGATGCCGAGCACGATGGCCAGGCGGATGTTCCGCCGGCGCAGCGCCGGGTCTTCCCGTGGATCCACAGCGGTGCTCACTTGACCTCGGGCGCGGTCTCGAAGGTGTGGTACGGCGCCGGCGAGGGCACGGTCCATTCCAGGCCGGCCGGGAAGTCGGCGGGGTGCTCCCACACGCCGGCAGTCGCCTTGGCGCCGCCCTTCGCCGCCTTGAGGATGATGTAGACGAACAGCAGCTGCGACAGGCCGAAGCCGAAGGCACCGATCGAGGACACCATGTTCCAGTCCGAGAACTGCGTCGCGTAGTCCGGGATGCGGCGCGGCATGCCGGCGAGGCCGAGGAAGTGCTGCGGGAAGAACAGCACGTTGACGAATATCGTCGACATCCAGAAGTGAATGTTGGCGAGCTTCATGTCGTACATGTGGCCGGTCCACTTCGGCAGCCAGTAGTAGACGGCGGCCATGATGGCGAACACGGCGCCCGGCACCAGCACGTAGTGGAAGTGCGCCACCACGAAGTAGGTATCGTGATACTGGAAGTCAGCCGGGGCGATGGCGAGCATCAGGCCCGAGAAGCCACCGATCGTGAACAGGAACAGGAAGGCGATGGCGAACAGCATCGGCGGCTCGAAGCTGATCGAGCCGCGCCAAAGCGTGGCAGTCCAGTTGAACACCTTCACACCGGTCGGGATCGCGATCAGCATCGTCGACAGCGTGAAGAACATCTGCCCCGCCAGCGGCATGCCGACCGTGAACATGTGGTGCGCCCAGACGATGAAGGACAGGAACGCGATGGAGGCGATGGCGTAGACCATGGCCTCGTAGCCGAAGATCGGCTTGCGTGAGAATGTCTGCACGATCTCCGAAACGATCCCGAATGCCGGCAGGATCATGATGTAGACCTCGGGGTGCCCGAAGAACCAGAAGATGTGCTGGAACAGCACCGGGTCGCCGCCTCCGGCCGGGTTGAAGAAGCTGGTCGCGAAGAAGTGATCCGTCAGCAGCATGGTCACGCCGCCGGCGAGTACCGGCATGACGGCGATCAGCAGGTAGGCCGTGATCAGCCAGGACCAGGAGAACAGCGGCATCTTGAGCAGGGTCATGCCCGGGGCCCGCATGTTCATGATGGTGACGATCACGTTGATCGAGCCCATGATCGACGAGGCGCCCATCAGGTGCACGGCGAACACCGCCACCGGGAAGGCGTCGCCGGTCTGCAGCACGAGCGGCGGGTAGAGCGTCCAGCCCGCTGCGGGCGCGCCGCCCGGCAGGAACAGCGTCGACAGCAGCAGCATGAACGCGAAGAACAGCAGCCAGAAGCTGAACAGGTTCATGCGTGGCAGCGCCATGTCCGGCGCGCCGATCTGCATCGGGATCATCCAGTTGGCGAGACCCACGGTCGCGGGCATGACCGCGCCGAACACCATCACCAGGGCGTGCATGGTGGTCATCTGGTTGAAGAAGCCCGGGTCGACGAACTGCAGGCCCGGCTGGAACAGCTCTGCGCGGATGACCAGTGCCATCAGGCCACCGATCAGGAACATGGCGAGCGAGAACACCAGGTACATGGTCCCGATGTCCTTGTGGTTGGTGGTTGTCAGCCAGCGCATGATCCCGGCCGGCTTCTCGTCGTGGTGGGCGTGTTCCGCCGCGTGCTCGTGGTGTGCCATGTCTGCTTACTCCGCCTTCGCCAGCCGGACGGACTCGCCGCCATCCGTCGTTTCAACCCTTACCGTAGTCGCAGCCCCCGTGGAGGCCTGCTGTGCCTTAACCTGCTCCCCGGCGAGCCATGCATCGAACTCCGCGCGCGGCTTGGCAACGACGACGATCGGCATGAAGCCGTGGTCGCGGCCGCACAGCTCGGCGCACTGGCCGCGGTAGGTGCCCGGCTTGTCCGCGTCCACGGAAATCCACATCTCGTTGATGAAGCCCGGAATGGCATCGCGCTTCATGCCGAAATCGGGGACCCACCACGCATGATTGACGTCGTTGGCCGTGAGCAGCAGGCGGATCTTCGTGCCGGTCGGAACGACCATCGGGTTGTCGACGTTGCGGAGGTAGTGGTCCACCGCCTCCGGGTCGAGGCCTGAGTCGAGCTGGCGAGCCTCGTTGCTGGCCTCGTCGAGGCGGCTGTAGAACGAGACGCCGGTGCCGAGGTACTCGTACTCCCAGAACCACTGGTAGCCGGTGACCTTGATGGTGAGCTCGGACCCGGTCGTGTCCTCGATCTTGATGAGCTTATCGACCGACGGGATGGCCATGCCCACGAGGATGAATACCGGCACGATCGTCCAGGCGATCTCGAGCTTCGTGTTGTGAAGCATCGACATGTCAGCGACCGCGCCCTTCGACTTCCGGAACTTCACCATCGCGTAGATCATCGCGCCGAAGGTGAAGATGGCGATCACCACACAGATCCACAGGATCAGCATGTGCATGCCGTAGATCTCGCGCGACAGCTCGCTCACGCCGACCGGCATGTTGAGCAGGCTCCAGTCGGCGCGTGCCGGCAGGCTTGCCGCGGCGACGATGGCGCCTGTGGTGCCGGCGAGCAGCTTCTTCGAGTTGGCCATGGACCCCGTTACTCCTTGCACAGAACTATTGTCAGGCGCCCGGCGCCGCATGCAGCGCAGGCGACTCGTTCACTCCGCCGATCACGTGCCGCAGCCTTGAGTGCAGGCCGCGCCGCTCCTCTTCCGTCAGCAGCCCGCCGATCTCGCAGCTGCGGCCGTGCGACTCGATCACGAGCCGGCTGGGGTGCCATCCCCGCGCCCGGACCAGGCGGGCCCGAGCCCAATGGCGCGGGAACGACTCGGTGCGGGCACCCCGCGCATCGCGGGTCACGACCTCGATCGCCTCGTCGGTGACCGTGATCGTCTGCGTACAGCGGCGACGCCTCAGCGAGGCGTAAAGCGCCCACCCGAGCACGGCCATCTCGAGCCCCGCGAACGGCAGCACCGGCCACAGGCCGCGGGCCACGAAAAACCCGGCGATCGCAAACGACACCACGCACAGGGAAGCGAAGAAGCCGAGAGCCTGCCGCGGCGTCAGCGAACAGTTGGGAATCAGTTCGATGGCCAAGCCGCGGCGCGCACCCGCCCCGGCCGTTTCATCCACCACGGCTCGCTTTCCCTCGAACGTCGTGAAGCCCGCGAATCGTAAGGGAGCCGGCAGGGCGTCGCAACACGAAAAACTCCTTCTCGAACCGCCGCATAGGCGGCGCATAGGGGGGGACCTTCGCGCACCGGGGGGCGCCGCTGCGGTGCTATGGAAATTCGAAACAGGTATTTAGCTTCGGGTGTTAGCGGGGAGGGGACACCCCTGTCTTCCTTTTCGGTGTGCCAGCCGAAGCGGCGGCGGGCCGTCAACGGCCCAAAAGGAAAACAGAAATGTCCCCTAGATCCGCCGGTGGACGGCGAGATGGCGCGGAGTCCACGAGTGCAGGGTGCGGCGGATGAACCGGTGGCGCGCGACGTGGTAGCTCGGATCGAAGCCGTAGAAGTTGAGCCGCATGCGTTCGAGCTCCGCCGCGCGGTAGGCCGCGAGGGGTCGGTCGGCCTCGTCCTGCGCCCGGCGCGCACGGCGGCGCTCCAGCCGGGCCACGAAGTCGTCCGCCGTGGCGAGTGTCGCGGCCCGCTCGGCAACCGCCTCCAGGAACCCGGCCGAATCGCCCTGGAGCACGAGATCGACGAGCCCCAGACGGGTCGCGGCCGCCGTGCCCACGGGGAGGCGGTTGTCCATGACCCGGGCGACGCCGTCGGCGCCGACGCGGCGCGGCAGCAGGTAGGTCCAATACTCCGAGCCGTAGAGGTTGCCCATGTTCTTGTAGTGGGGATTGAGCACCACGGACCGCCGTGCCCAGACCTCGTCGGCCGCGAGGGCAAGGAAGACGCCCCCCGCGCCGCCGTTCCCGCGCAGAGCCGAGATGACGATCTTGTCTCTAAAAGAGAGGATTTCGAGGCAAACGTCGTCGATCGCGTTGATATTCCGCCATGACTCGTCCGCCGGATCGGTTGCCGCCTCGATCACGCCGAGGTGTATGCCATTCGACCAGAACTCCCGGCCCCCCAGCAGGACGAGGACGCGGGTCGGCCGCTCCCTGACCGAGCGGAGGGCCGAAGCGAGCCGGTCGCACTGCCGCGTGGACATCGCCCCGTTGTGGAAGTCGAACTCGAGGAATCCCACCGGCCCGCGCTCGAAATAGCGGAGCTCCCGGAAGCCCCCTCCGCCGGGCGCGTCGATCGGCACGGGCAGTTCCGGCAGGCCGGCCGCCGCCTCGCCGAGTACATCGGTCGCCGGCAGCTTGACTGCCCCGGCCTCGCCCTCGGATCGCAGGTGACTGATCCAGACGGCGCCATCGCGCGTCGCACGCAGCACCGCCCCGTCGCGCCTGGCCAGCAGTGTCCCGGGCCGCTGCGCCGGCGGCGGGGCCGCCTCCCGCCAGCCGCCGAACAGGCGGCAGGCCCTGCCATCGACGTCGTCGAGCACGCCGGGAAAGCCGTCCGAGGCGTGGATCCGGGCGAGCACGGTGTCGGTATCATCCCCTTCCCAGTCGATGCGCCGGTCGGCCTGGCGCATCACTGGTCGCGGACGTCCGTGCACGCCGGGCGCCGAGGGATCGAGGGGCGTCGGCCGGAACGACGGATCCGTCGCGCGATCGAGCGCCCGCAGGACGCAGTCCGTGGCGGCCTCGGTGACTTCCTGCCGGTACAGGCTGCTCTTCGACGCCTCGCGCATCGGGAATTCCGACCAGGCCCAGATGTCGCCGGCGTCCATTTCGGCGTTGGCCTGCAGAAGCGTCACACCCCACGAAGACTCGCGCTCGCGCACGGCCCAGTCGAGGGCCGAGGGACCGCGATCGCCCCGGACGCCGGGATGCACCACGAGGCAGGGCACGCGGCGCCACACGTCCTCGGGGATGGCGCGCTTCAGGAAAGGCGCGACCACGAGGTCCGGGTCGAACAGGTCGACGGCCTCGCGCGTGACCTCGTCATGGATGTCGAACTCGACCGAGACGGCGTGGCCGAGCTCGCCGAGCTCGACGTAGAGTCGCTGGGCCAGACCGTTGAAGGCGTGCGTGAGCAGAAGGATCCGCACGGGTGGCGGCTCCTCAGCAGATGCGCGGCAGCTGGTCGCCCGTGAGCCAGTCGACGACCCGTCGGCCGCCGAAGGCCGTATCCATCTGGACGAAAGCGTGCTCGTCCTCGATCACCTCGCCGATGATCGCAGCCTCGCGCCCGAGGGGATGGGCCTGCATGGCGTCGAGCAGGCGCTGCGCATCCGCCGGGGCACAGATGGCGATGAGCTTGCCCTCGTTCGCGACGTAGAGGGGGTCGAGACCCAGGAACTCGCAGGCGGAGTTCACCTCGCCGCGCACCGGGATGCGCGCCTCGCCGATGATGACGCCGACCCCGGACTGGTGGGCCAGCTCGTTGAGCGTCGTCGCCAGTCCGCCGCGGGTCGGGTCGCGCAGGCAGTGGATGTCCGGCACGGCCTTGAGCATCGCCGCGACCAGCCCGTGCAGCGCCGCCGTGTCCGAGCGGATCGTCGTGCCGAACTCCAGATTCTCGCGCAACGACATGATGGCGACGCCGTGGTCGCCCATCGTGCCGTTGACGAGGACGGCATCGCCGGGACGTGCCCGCGTACCGGAGACGTTGACCCCGGCCGGCACGACGCCTACGCCGGTCGTGGTGATGAACACGCCGTCACCCTTGCCGCGCTCGACGACCTTCGTGTCGCCGGTCACGATCGGGACCCCGGCCTCGCGCGCCGCAGCCGCCATCGACTCGACGATGCGCCGCAGGTCCGCGAGCGGCAGGCCCTCCTCGAGGATGAAGCCGGCCGCCAGGTAGAGCGGCCGGGCGCCGGCCATGGAGACGTCGTTGATCGTGCCGTGCACGGAGAGGCAACCGATGTCGCCGCCGGGGAAGAACAGCGGCGAGACCACGTGCGAGTCGGTGGCGACCACCAGCCGCCCGGGTGGCACCTCGACCTGTGCCTGGTCGTCGAGGCGCCTGAGTGCCTCGTTGTCGAACTGCGCGACGAACAGCTCCTCGACGAGCTGCGCCGTGGCGCGCCCGCCGCTGCCGTGGGTCATCTCGACCTGGCCGTGGCGGAAGTCCAGGGCGCGCGTGAAGCCGCGCCGCCTCACGTCACGGCAGCTCCGGCGGCGACGCGGCGCGACGTGTCGCGGAAGCGACCATACGTGTAGTGCGCGGCGCAGGCGCCCTCCGAGGACACCATGCAGCTGCCGAGCGGGTTCTCGGGCGTGCAGGCGGATCCAAACAGCTTGCAGTCGGCCGGATGCCTGAGCCCCCGCAGGATCGCACCGCACTCGCAGGCCTTGTGGTCGGGAACGCTGCGGTCGGCGACGCCGTAGCGGCGCTCGGCGTCGAAGGCCGCGTAGCCTTCCTTCAGCCGCAGGGCGCTGTAGGGGACCTCTCCTAGGCCGCGCCACTCGAAGGTGCGACGCAGCCCGAACACCTCGGCCACCAGCGCCTGGGCCTTCGCGTTGCCCTCACGGGTCACGGCGCGCGTGAACTCGTTCTCCACCTCGCAGCGGCCGTCGTTGACCTGCCGGACGAGCATGAGGATCGCCTGCATCACGTCGAGCGGCTCGAAGCCCGCGATGACCACCGGCTTCTGGTATTCCTCGGCGAAGAACTCGTACGGCCGGCTGCCGATGACGGTGGACACGTGCGCCGGACCGACGAAGCCGTCGATCGGCACGGTGCCGAGCTCGCGCACCTCGGGCGACTCGAGGATGTGCGAGATCGCCGAGGGCGTCAGCACGTGGTTGCAGAACACGAAGAAGTTGGTCAGACCCTTTGCCTGCGCCTCCCTTATGGCCAGCGCGGTCGGCGGAGTCGTGGTCTCGAAGCCGATCGCGAACATGACGACCTCGCGGGCCGGGTTCCGCTCGGCAAGCCTGACGGCGTCGGCGGTGGAGTAAACCATGCGGATGTCGGCCCCCTGCGCCTTCGCCTTGAGCAGCGACAGGCGCCCGGAGGCGGGAACCCGCATGGTGTCACCGTAGGTCGCGAGGATGACCTCGGGCCGGCGCGCGATCTCGATGGCCATATCGATGCGCCCGATGGGAAGGACGCACACCGGGCAGCCCGGTCCGTGGATCATGCGCACGTTGCCCGGCAACAGGTCCGCGACTCCGTAGCGCGCGATCGCGTGCGTGTGGCCGCCGCAGAACTCCATGAAGCTGTAGCGCCTGCCGGGCAGCGCCTCGCGGGCGATGGCTGCGCCGATCCGGCGCGCGACGGAGCCGTCACGGAACTCGTCGATGTACTTCATGGCGCCGCGGGCTCGGGCGAAAGGCCTGCGGCTGCGAAGGTCTCGAGGGTCTTCTGCGCCTCGTCCGGATCGAGCCGCGTCAGTGCGTAGCCGACGTGCAGGATGACGTAGTCCCCGACCGAGACGCCGTCCACGAGGGCGAGCGAAACCTCTTTGCGGACGCCGCCCAGGTCGACCACGCCCCGATCGCCGTCCCGCAACTCGATCACCCTGACGGGCAAAGCCAGGCACATGTCGTCACTCCCTCCGACCCATCAGGGCCACCCAGGCCTGCCCGGCGGAGATCCCGCCGTCGTTGGGCGGCAGCTGGCAGGCCTCGTAGACCTTGATTCCCGCCTGCCCCAGCAACCGCTCCAAGTCTTGTGCGAGCACGCGATTCATGAAGCAGCCGCCCGACAAGGCCACGTCCGTGAGCCCGGTACGCCGCGCGGCCTGAACGGTCCAGTCGGCGAGCCCCCGGGCCAGAGACGAATGAAACAGCGCGGCGCCGAAGCCGGCATCGCTAGTATCCGCAAGGCGGCCGATCAGGGGGAACAGGTCCAGGACCATATCGTCCACCACGTGGTCACCCGCTCCGGGCTCCACCGGGCCGTGGGCAGCCGCCAGTCCCTCGAGCAGCATCGCGGCCTGTCCTTCGAAGCGCATGACTTCCTTGAGCCCGAGCAGTCCGGCTGCCGCGTCGAACCAGCGTCCCGCGCTGCTGGTCGTAGGACAGCGGATGCCGCTCTCCAGCATGCGCCGAACGGCCGGCGCGGCGGGGTTCGCGAAACGACGCTCGATCTCCTCGCCCCGCCCGAGCGCATGCAGCGCCGCGGCCGCCATCCGCCACGGCTCGCGCGCCGCGCGGTCGCCCCCGGGGAGGGCGATCGGGTGGAAGTGCCCGAGCCGCTCGAAACCTTCCGGCCCGACCCGCAGGAGCTCTCCGCCCCAGGCCTCGCCGTCGCTGCCGAGACCGACGCCGTCGAGGGCGAGCCCGAGCACGGGTCCGGTCAGTCCGTGCTCGGCCATCACGGCGGCGACGTGCGCGTGGTGGTGCTGCACGCGCACCAGGCCGAGCCCGCGCTCCGCGGCGAGGCGCTCCGCCAGCCGCGTGCTCTCGAAGTCGGGGTGCAGGTCGCAGGCGATGAGCGCAGGCTCGAGATCGAGGACTTCGCGCAGGTGGTCGACAGTCTCGGCGAGCGCAAGGCAGGTCGGCCGGTTGTCGAGGTCTCCCACGTGCTGGGAAACGAACGCCTCGTCGCCCCGTGTCAGGCAGATCGTGTTCTTTAGGTAGCCGCCAAGCGCGAGCACCGGTGGTCCGGCTTGCGCCAGGCGCAGGGCGCGGGGGGTCTCGCCGCGCGCGCGACGCACGAATCGCACGCGCCCTGCGCGTACGCTCGCCACGGTGTCGTCGCAGCGCACCAGGATCTCGCGGTCGTGCACGAGCAGGCCATCCGCGATCCCGCCGAGCCGCCGAACCGCCTCGTCGTTGCCCGTCACGAGTGGCTCTCCGCCAGGGTTTGCAGATGTGCAGACGAGCGTCAGCGCGTGCGCCTCCTCGAGCCAGGCCGTCCCGGCGGGCCGGCCTGCGTACTCGTGAAAGAGCAGGTAGTGCAGCGGCGTGTAAGGCAGCATCACGCCGAGTACGGCCAGTCCGGGCGCGACCCCAGCCGGCCTGTCGAAGGACGGATCGACTCGCGGCAGCAGCAGGATCGGCCGCTCGGGCGACTCGAGCGCCGCCCGCCCGGCCTGGTCGAGCCGCACGTGGGGCGCGGCCGATGCGGCGTTTGCGACCATCAGCGCAAAAGGCTTCTCCTCGCGCTGCTTGAGCTCGCGCAGTCGCGCCACCGTGGTGGGGTGGCCGGCATCGCAGACCAGGTGGAAGCCGCCGAGGCCCTTGACCGCGATGATCTCTCCGGTGCGGATGCGTGCGAGCGCCGCCGCTACCGGGTCGGCCACGTCGAGGGGGCTCCCGTCCGGCGCGAGCAGGGCGAGCGACGGGCCGCAGTCCGGGCAGGCGTTCGGCTGCGCGTGGAAGCGCCTGCTGAGCGGGTCTTCGTATTCCTCGAGGCACGGCGCGCACATGGGAAACCGCGCCATGCTCGTGCTCGGACGGTCGTAGGGCAACGCGCGCGTAATCGTGTAGCGCGGTCCGCAGCTGGTGCAGTTGATGAACGCATAGCGCCAGCGCCGGTCCGCAGGATCGAACAGCTCGGCCAGGCAGTCCGGGCACACGGCGGTGTCCGGCGTGATGTGGGCGCCGCGTCCGCCGGCGTCGCTCGCGACGATGACGAAGGGCTCCGCCGAGCCTTTCGCGGCCAGCTCACTGCGCTCGATCGACAGGATCCGCGCGAGCCGGGGCGCCTCCGCGCCGAGACGGGTCTCGAACTCGTCGAGCCGCCTGGCGCCGCCCTCGACCTCGAGATCCACCCCTTCCCCGTCGTTGCGGACCCAGCCGGAAAGGTCCAGCTCGACCGCGAGCCGATAGACGAAAGGCCGGAATCCGACGCCCTGGACCTGTCCTCGGACCCGCAGCCGGCGACGGGCGGGTCCGTCGCCGGCTGCGACGGCGTCCCTCACGTGCGGGCCTCGCTCCCTCGTGCCGGGGAAGCCGCCGGGCGGGCGCGGGACTCGATCCATCCGAGCCACTCGTCGAAGCCATCCCCGCTCTTCGCCGAGACCCGCATGATTTCGAGCGACGGATTGACGCGACGCGCGTTCGCCTCGCACAGCTCGACGTCGAAATCCAGGTAGGGCAGAAGGTCGATCTTGTTGACCAGGACGACGTCGGCCGCCCGGAACATGTCCGGATACTTGAGGGGCTTGTCCTCCCCCTCGGTCACCGAGAGGATGGCCACCTTGTGCGCCTCTCCGAGGTCGAAGAGCGCCGGGCAGACCAGGTTGCCGACGTTCTCGATGAACAGCACGCCGCCGGCGGTGAGCGCGAGACCGTCGAGCGCGCGCGCAATCATCGGCGCCTCGAGGTGGCAGCCCTTACCGGTGTTGACCTGCACGGCGGGAACCCCGGTCGCGCGAATGCGGTCGGCGTCGTTGGACGTCTGCTGGTCGCCCTCGATCACACCGACGGGCCTGCGTGCCGCGAGTCCGGTGACCGTGCGCACGAGCAGCGTCGTCTTGCCCGAACCCGGGCTGGAGACGAGGTTGAGGCAGAGCGTGCCCAGTGCCCGGAAGCGGTCCCGGTTGCGGCGGGCCCAGGAATCGTTGGCCGCCAGCAGGTCGCGCTCGACCTGGACGATGCGGGACGCGGGAGTGCCGTGCGCGTGCACGGCCATCGCGCCTACCGCGGGCGTCGACGCCGGCATCGGGAAGAACCGTTCCTCGCCCGACAGCGGAGCCGCGGTCGTGCGGGACACGAGCTGGCTCACGCCGTCGATGTGGACGTGGTCGGTGCCACAACCGCAGGTCGTACACATGCCTGGTCTCCGCTCACCCTCTCAATGTAGCTCGATCTCCCGCACCCGCAGCTCGTCGCCGCCCGTCACCTGCAGCTGGTAGCTGCCGCAGCGCGGGCAGGCCTCGCCGAGGCTCGTGACCCGGACCGTCTCGCCGCAGGGCATGCACCATGCCGCGCCCTCCGGGCGGTCGATCATGAGCATCGCACCGGCCGCCATCGTGCCGCGACTGGCGGCATCGAAGCAGAAGCGTAGCGCCTCGATCTCGACTCCCGCCAGCGCGCCGATCTCGAGCGTAACGCTGCTGACCCTCGTGCCGCCGTTGCGGCGGGCCGTGTCCTCGACGATCTGCACGACGCTCTCTGCCAGAGACATCTCATGCATGGCTCGGTTCCCCCTCGAGCTCGCACTGGAGCTCGACGCAAGGATCGAGCGTCGCGGCGGCGATCTCGAGCGCGCGCCGCGCTGCGCCGGCATCCCGGGCTGGCCTGCCCTCCAGCTCGCGGTACAGCGGTCCGGCCGGGTGGAAGTTCCACTCCGTCGGCGCCACGATCGCGTAGCGCCGCACGCGCCCTGCGTCGAGCTCTACGGCGTGCGTCAACAGCCCGCGCGCCATCTCGCCGGTCGCCGCGCCCCGCCCGGGCCCGAGTGCGACCTGATCGATCCGGCCGGCGCAATTCTCCTCGCGCAGGATCTGGGCGAACTCGGCCAGCCGGGCGAAGGCGCGCGCGACGATGCGGTCGCGCCTCGCCAGGTCGCGCAGCGCGGGATGCAGGTGGTTGCGCGCGAGTGGCCCGCACTCGGCGGTCCCGCCGTCGAGTTCCGGCCGGGCCTCGAAACCGGGCTGCCCGAGCGCGGGCAAGGCAATTTTCCCGGCCAGCCGTGCGCGGCCGAGGTCCGTGAGGAAAGCGGTGTCGGGTGCGGCCCACTCGGTCGCGGGGCACAGCGCCGCGAGCGTGCGCGCCGTGGCGGTCCGTCCCGACCGGGCCCACTCCAGCCATTCCGACGCCGAGAACTGCTCGAGCCAGGTATCGAGGCCGGCACCGAGGATGCGCGACTGCACCATGCCGATCAGTGCGTCGCGGGCCGCCCCCCACGAGGCTTCCGACTCCGGGGCACGCGCGAGCAGCGAGCGGACCCGGGCGAGCAGGGTGACGTCCTCCTCGACTCCCGCCAGGCGTGGCCAGTCGAGCAGCAGCCGGAAGGCGTGCTCGGAGGCCGTCTCGGCCACCAGCTCGCGCTCGCGCCGCCGCTGCACGGCCTGTGGCGGCGCGGTGTCGGCTGCGGCGTCGATCGCCGCAGCCGACACCGTCGCCTGCGAGTGGCCGCAGACCGCGAAGACGCCGGGCAGGAGGGCGAGCGCTTCCTCTCCGGTGCGCCCGGCGAGCAGCGCATTGGCCGCCAGGGGCCGGTCGGAGCGGACGGACACGGACTCGATCCGCTCGCCGTCGAAGCGCGCCGCCACCCGGACACGGCCCTCCAGCGTCATGACCGCGTCGCGGAGGCTCCGCGCAGGAAGTCGCGCCGGCTCATCCCGCTGCCGTCACCGGACTCGTGCCCGGTCGCCTCACCCAGCATGCCGGGATCGAACAGCGACTCGACCGCCACGCGCGCCGTCTCGCGCGCGGTCTCTTGGTCGGCGAACTCGAGCACGGGCGAGAACAGCGAGCAGGCGTGGTAGGGCCCGATGCCGGGCTCGCTGCCGCCGATGAACTCGAAGCGGCCGCTGGGAAACGCGTGCCAGACCGAATCGCGGTCGGCCACGGCGCGCCAGGCGCCGCTGCCCGGCAGGATCATCAGGTTGATGAACCACGGGGTCACGAGCGCGCCCAGCCAGTGGCCCTGCCACTCGCGCAGTGCAACGGCCTCGACCGACAGCGCGGGGTTGAGGATGGGTATGCCGGCCATGCGCTCGTCCAGGATCCGGCAGAAAGCCGTCTCGAGGCGCTCGGTCGCTTCGGCAGCGCTGCGGGCCGGCTCAGTCATGCAGCACCATGAACTGCTCCCGCGGTCCGTCGCACTCGGGACATTTCCAGTGCTCCGGCAGCGCCGAGAAGGGTGTTCCAGGCGGGATCTGCCACACCGGGTCTCCCTGGTCGGGATCGTAGACGTACCAGCAGATCTTGCACTCGAGGCGCGTGTCGTCGGCGATGCGCGAGGCGTCGCCCATGAAGGAGCCCTCGAACAGGTTGCGCGGATCCACCATCGCAGGACACAGTCTCAGTTCTGCTCGAGCCACTCGAGCGCTTCGGCCACCCGCGAGGCTGAGTCCGCGATGTCCTCGCGCGAGGCGATCGCTACCTCGGGGACATCGGTGATCTCGATCGACTCGACCATGGGCTTGCCGTAGCCGTTGACGTACTGGACCCACCACGTGTCGCGCACGATGGTGCTGGTGATTCGGCAGCTGCCATAGCCACGCGACAGGATTCGCACCGGCCCGGCGGCAAGCACCTCACCGAGGTGACGACCGTCGGCCGGCGATAGCGGCAGGAGCGACAGGTTGATGACGTGGGCGGGCTCGCCCGCCCGGCGCGAGCCGGCGCGGTCCGCGACCTCGGCGAGGATGGGCGGGGCGCTGAAGGCGTCCTCCGGCACCGGCAGCGTGGGCACCTGCGGCTCGGCACGCTCGCGCGCCGCCGCGAGGACGGACTGCGGGATGGGCCCGACCTCGACGAGGTCCCGCTCCACGCTGTTGCCCGGACCCACCACCCGCAGGCGCCATACGCCCGCGAAGACGGACTCCTGGATCCGCAGGTCGCGTTCGCCGGAGACGATGATCGAGACCTCGCCCTCGCCGAGCACCTGGTCCAGGACCGCGCGATTGGCGGCGTCGAGGCTGCCGACATCGAAGGTGGCCGGCCCGCCGACCTCCGGCCAGGCGGCGGTCGTCGCGGCCAGCCAGCGGAGCACGCCACGGGCCTCGGTGGCGCCGCGCGCCGACTCGGGGTCGGGGAGGCCCGGCATCTGGAAGGTGCTCATCTCCCTGGGCAATTCCAGGTATCGGAACTCGTCGTCCGCGGTCTCCTGGGCACCGGGACCGACGGTCACCACCGGGATCGGGAAATCCTTCATGTGCGTCCCCCGGAATCGGAAGCAGCCTGCTCGTTCGCCCGCACTGCGGCGGCGGCGAGCTCGCGGCGCGTGGGGGATTCGAGCAAGGTGGACACCTGTTCGATGAAGTCGTCCCAGTCGTGAACCCCCGTGAGGGTCCCGACGATGTCACCGCCGCGCACGAACACGAGTGCCGGCCAGCGCGCGAAGCCGAAACGCTTCTGCAGCTCGCGCTCCGAGGCGCGGGCGACGACCGCCGCCCGGAAGCGGCCCGCGAAAGCCTTCATCAGCTCCGGCAGAATCACGGCGACGTCGGCCGACTCGGGATATTTCTTCGGGTCCTCGGTGAACAGCAGCACCGCGTCGCCGGGTCCGGCCAGGAACTCGTCGACGTCGGATGCGCCGACCTCGGGCAGCCCGAACCCGGTGACCAGCCGTTCGACTAGGGGGTGACGCGGCACGTCGGTTCCGGCGTCAGCCACGCTTGACCTCCTTGCGCAGGTGTTCCGGCAGCTCGGGCTCGCGGCCGGCGAGGTCCGGGAAGAGGTGGTCCAGGTTCGTCTCCCCGGCCAGCGCGGCATCGAGCGCGTGGAGGGCATAGGTGACCTGCCGCGCGCGCTCCTCCGTCAGGATTTCGCGCGCGACGGCGTGGAAGACCAGCACCCAGTCGCCCACCTCGAGCTGGTCGACGAGTCGCGTGTCGACCAGCCGCCGCTCGCCGCGTCCCTCGCACCAGGCCGAGTCACCCTCCAGAGTCTGCACCTGCATGGGGATGCCGAGGCACATCAGGAATTCCTCCTGGTCATGAAGCGCGGGTCGCCGATGCGGCAGGCGTCGACCTCGGAGGGACGTCCGCCCTCGTAGGCCTCGAGCGCCAGGGCGCCGGCGTTGACCGAGGCAGACGCCGGGTCCTGGCGCGGCTCCACGTCGATACCCCAGCGGCGCAGCCACTCCGCGGCGATGTCGACCGAAGGTGACACCTGAGCCCTGATGACGGGCCGCAGGCTGCCACCGTAGTCCTTGAGCTCCTCGGGCTGCACGCCGATCAGCACGAGGTGCCGCGGGCTCTGGCCGGTGAGCTCGGCTGCTGCCAGCACGTCCTGGAACCCGGTCTGGTGCAGGCTCATCTGCTTGGCGCCCATGTACGCCGGGACTTCGCGGTCGAGCACGACTTTCATCGTGCCGGGCGCGAGCCCGTAGTCGATGGCGTCGAAGACGATCAGGTGCGAAGCCTGCTGTACGTAGGGCAGCAGGTAGAGCCCCTGGGTTCCACCGTCCAGCACGGTGACCTCGTCGCCACAGGCGTAGCGGCGGTCGAATTCCTCGACCGCGCGCACCCCGAAACCCTCGTCGGCCCAGAGTACGTTGCCTATACCGAGTACGAGAATCGTTTCGGTTTGCGTCACGAAAATAAAGCGGATTGGACGGTGAGCCGTGAGCCGTGAACCATGAGTCGGACAGCCGGGGAGGCACTGGCCTCCGACGACTCACCACTCACGACTCACGACTCACGCACCGGCCATCCGCTGGGCCTCCCTCAGTCCTTGAAGTACCTGTAACCGTTGACCATCGTGCTCACGATGCTCTGCTTGGACAGGATGTCCTCGCGGAACGCCATGTAGATGTGGATCATCGCAAACAGCAGCATGATCCACATCCCCAGCCTGTGATAGGTGTGCACGTCCTGGCTCTGTCCCAGCAGGGGAATGACCCAGCCGAACATGCGGTCAGCCCAGCTGCCCTGCCCCAGGCCCTCGCTGTAGAGTGCGAAGCCCGTGAAGATCATGAACAGCCCCACGAGGCCGAACATGAGGAACATCGCCAGGGTCGCCAGCGGGTTGTGTGCGACGTAGCTCCTCGGTTCCTTCGTCAGGAACAGGTACCACTTAACCTGGTGGAAGAACCCGCCCCAGAACTTGCCGGAGAAGATGGCCGGCGCGAACAGTTCCTTGGCCCAGGTGTTGCCGACGATCCACCAGTAGACGCGGCCGACGAACGCAATCGCGAAGACGTATCCGGCGATGAAGTGGATCATCCGGATGTAGCCCATCACGTAGTGATCGCTGGCCTCTCCCCCCACGGCCGGCAGCGGCTTGCCGATCAGGTAACCGGTGGCGAACAGGAAGATCATCGCCACCACCGTCACCCAGTGCCAAAGCCGCACCGGCGCCTCGTAGACGTACACCGCGCGCATCATCGAGTGGTCGACCAGACCCTCGACGTGGTGCTCCGGTGCGCCGTCCAGTGCCTTTGCTTGGCGGAGCGCCTCGCTCCTTGCAGATGCCATGTTGCCTCCCGGGCGCTGTCGCGCCGTCAGCGCACCTTGACCGAAGTCAGCTCCTTGCCCTCCGGCGACATGACGTGCGTCGCGCACGCCAGGCACGGATCGAAGCTGTGGATGGTGCGCAGGATCTCCAGCGGCTGGTCGGCCACCTCCATCTTCGTGTCGAGCAGCGACGCCTCGTAGGCGCCGATCTGCCCCTGGGTGTCACGCGGCGTGGCATTCCAGGTCGTCGGCACGATGCACTGGTAGTTGGCGATCCTCTGGTTCTCGATCACGATCCAGTGGCCGAGCGCGCCGCGCGGCGCCTCGACGAAGCCGTGGCCCTGCGCCTTGGCCGGCCAGGTGCTGGGCTCCCACTTGTCCACGTTGGCGGTGGCAGTGTCGCCGGCCTTGATGTTGGCGATCAGCTCGTTGGTGTACTGGCGCATCTTGTGGGCCGACCAGGACGCCTCGAGTCCGCGCGCGGCGGTGCGCCCGAGCGTCGTGAACAGCGCCGCCACCGGCAGCCCGAGGTCGGTGAGCACCTTCTCGACCGGCTCCTTGAACTCGGGCTTGCCCTGCGCGTAGCCGATGACGTAGCGCGCGAGCGGCCCCACTTCCATCGGCTTGCCCTTGAAGCGCGGCGCCTTGACCCAGCTGTACTTGGCGCTCTCGTCGAGGTTCTCGATGTTCGTCTTCGTGCCCTTGACGCCGGCGCCGAGCTCGAACTTCGGGTTGGTCTCGCCGTTGTACGGATGCAGACCCTGGCCCGGCGTCCCGTAGGTGTACCAGCTGTGGTCCACGAACTCCTGGATCTGCGACTCGTCGTCGAGGTCGACCTCATGGATCGTGGACAGGTCGCCGTCGATGATCGCGCCGCGCGGAAAAGCCAGGCTCTTCGCCGTGTAGTCGTTGGCGATCTCGGGAAAGTCGCCGTAGGACAGCATGTTCTTGCCGGCGAGCCCGCCGCCGTAGGTCCAGGTCTTGTAGAAGGACGCGATGGCGAGCAGGTCCGGGATGTAGACGTTGTCGATGAAGTCGATCGTGTTGTCGACGATCTGGATCACCCGGTTCAGGCTCTCCATGTTGATCGCGCCGACCGCGCCGGTCTCGTTGACGTTGATCGAGCAGGGCATGCCGCCGACCAGCCAGTTCGGGTGCGGGTTCTTGCCGCCGAACAGCGTCTGGATCTTGACGATCTCCTTCTGGAAGTCGAGCGCCTCGAGGTAGTGCGCCACGGCCATCAGGTTGGCCTCGGGCGGCAGCCGGTAGGCCGGGTTGCCCCAGTAGGCGTTCTGGAACGGCCCGAGCTGCCCGCTCTCGGCGAACTTCTTGAGCCGCGAATGGACGTCGCGGAAGTAGCCTGGCGAGGAGTTGCGCCAGTTCGAGATGCTCTGCGCGAGCTCGGCGGTCGCCTTCGGGTCCGCCGAGAGCGCGCTCACCACGTCGACCCAGTCCAGCGCGTGCAGGTGGTAGAAGTGCACGAGGTGGTCATGGGCGTACAGCGTCGCGTGCATCAGGTTGCGGATCACGTTGCCGTTCGCCGGGATGTCGATCTTGAGCGCGTTCTCCACGGCGCGGACCGATGCCAGCGCATGGACGCCGGTGCAGACGCCGCAGATCCTCTCGGTGAAGGCCCAGGCGTCGCGCGGGTCACGGCCCTTGAGGATCACCTCGAGGCCGCGCCACATGGTGCCGGTCGATACCGCATTGCGGATGAAGTTGTTGTCGTCGAGGTTGACCTCGATGCGCAGGTGCCCTTCGATGCGGCAGATCGGATCGACGACGACCCGCTTGCCGCTGTTGTCCAGCTCAAAGCCTTGTACGTTGGCGGCCATGATCAGGCACCTCCCTTCTCAGTGTGCGCGCCCTTGGTGTCGCGTGCCCGCTTGATGGCGGACACCGCGGCGTGAGCGGCGATCGCGGCACCGGTGACGGCGGCGAGCGTGCCACCCACGCGGTCCGCAGTGCTTTCGATCCCGGGCTGCACGTCGGTGACCCGGTCGTAGAACGAGCCCTTGTCCCAGAACGCGTCCTCGGAGCAGCCGATGCAGCCGTGGCCGGAGCCGATGGGGAAGGACACCGCTTCGTTCCAGCGCGTCGTCGAGCAGGCGTTGTACGTGGTCGGGCCCTTGCAGCCGACCTTGTACAGGCAGTAACCCTTGCGCGCCCCCTCGTCGTCGAACTTCTCGACGAACTGGCCGGCGTCGAAGTGCGGCCGGCGGTAGCACTTGTCGTGGATCCGCTGGCTGTAGAACATCTTCGGCCGGCCCTGGCGGTCGAGCTCCGGCATGCCGAAGGTCAGCAGGTAGGTCACCACGCCCGTCATCACTTCCGGGATGGGCGGGCAGCCGGGCACCTTGATCACCGGCTTGTTCAGCACCTTGTGGATCGGCGTCGCCCGGGTCGGGTTCGGCTTGGCGGCCTGCACGCAACCCCAGGAGGCGCAGGAGCCCCACGCGATGATCGCGCCGGCGTGGTCGGCCATGTGCCTGAGCTTCTCGAGGTACGGGATGCCGCCCTGGAAGCAGTACATGCCGTCCTCGTTGAGCGGCGGATTGCCCTCGCAGGCGAGTACGAACTGGCCGTCGTACTTCTCGATGGTCTGCTCGAGGATCTCCTCGGCCTGGTAACCCGCGGCGGCCATGATGGTATCGTCGTAATCCAGCGAGATCATCGACAGGACGACGTCGGACACCAGCGGATGCGCGGAGCGGATGAACGCTTCGGTGCAGCAGGTGCACTCGAGCCCGTGCAGCCAGACGACCGGGGTGCGAGGCTTGGTCTCCATCGCGTGCACGATCTTCGGCACGAACGCCGGACCGAGGCCCAGCGACGTCGCCGTCAGGCTGCAGAACTTCAGGAAGCTGCGACGCGTGATGCCTTGCCTGCGCATCACGTCATAGAAGGTGTCTGCCATGGGACCTCCCCTACGGGTCGTTCCGGAACCGGGATCCACGCGACCCGGAGGGGGGCCGCTCGGTCGCCGTACCGACCTGGGACACTGAAAGTTGCTACCCCAAGCCCGCGGACCCTCCCTTGACGGTGCCCGCGTGCACACGATTGGCGCGGGCCCTCCGCCGCGCTTGACGCCGATGCTGCTTGGGGCGCCAAGGACCAGCAATACGCGGAAAGCCCAGCAAAATACGCGAATCGCGCAGTCTCACGACCAGGGTCGGACTGTTGCGTGCGGTCTGGCACTCGGGACGGTCGAGTGCCAGCGGCGTCGCAGGCCGACTACGCTCAGTCGGCCAGAGGAGGGAGCCGCACGAGCCGGTCCGCGACCGTGGCGGGGTCCGGACTGGCAAGGCGCTCGATGACCCCGATGCAGGGGGCAGGAAGGCCGGCGCGCAGGCAGGCGAGGTTGTCGTCGAGCCGGTCGAAGCCGGGATCGACCTGGCTGCCGATCCAGCCGACGAATCCCAGACCGCGATGCCGGATCGCCTCTGCGGTCAGGAAGGCATGGTTGAGGCAGCCCAGGCGCAGGCCGACGACCAGGATCACCTCGAGGCCCAGGTCGACGGCAAGGTCCGGCATGGCGAGCGCGGGGGCCAGAGGGACCAGGAAGCCGCCGGCGCCTTCGACGACGACGACATCGGTGTCCTGCTGCAGCCGCCGGAAGGCCGCGCGGATCCGTTCGAGGCCGACCTCGACGCCTGCCTCCGCGGCGGCAAGGTGCGGGGCGATCGCGGGCTCGAGCGCGTAGGGGTTGACGACCTCGTAGGGCCAGTCGCGGGAATTCTCCCGCGCGAGCGCCAGCGCATCCTCGTTGCGCAGCCCCCCGGCCGTGCGCTCGCACCCGGAGGCGACGGGCTTGAGCCCCGCCACCGCGTGGCCCCGGGAGCGCCAGGCGTGCAGCAGTCCCGCGGAGGCCACCGTCTTGCCGACCCCGGTGTCCGTGCCCGTGACGAAGAAATCGCGCCGCCGACCGCTCATGCTTCCCGGCTCCGGCGGCCGATAGCGGCGGGGTCGAGGGTGAACTCGCCACCGCGTCGGCCGCGTCGGCCCTCCCCGGCCGGGCCCCATGCCTGCCCGAAGACGACCTCGTAGGTGGCCGGCAGCGAGCCGTCCTGCCGGTACCGCTCGTAGGCCGACTCCATGGCGCGCAGCCGCCCGCGGCCGGTCATGCCGCGGGGGCGGCCGGCATTGACGTTGTGGGCGCCGATGGCCTTCAGGTCGCGCATCAACCCGTACACGTCCGGATAGGTCAGGGTGTAGCGCTCGACGTCGAGCACGGGCTCGGCCAGCCCGGCTCGCACGAGCCCGTCGCCTAGGTCGTGCATGTCGGTGAACTGGTTGACGTGGGGCAGCCCGTCGGCCTGCGCCCAGGCCGTGCGCAACTCGGTGAGCGTGTCGGGCCCGAACGTGGCGAAGTTCACGAGGCCTCGCGGCGCGAGCACCTGCCGGAAGCCGGCAAAGACGGCGTCGAGGTCCGGGCACCACTGCAGCGTCAGGCTGGAGAAGACCAGGTCCACGCTGCCGGTCGCCAGCGGCAATCGCATTGCGTCTCCGCACACGCGGTCGAAGCGGCGACGCCACGACTGTCGCCGGCGCGCCATCGCGAGCATGCCCTCCGAGACGTCGAGCGCAATCACGCGGGCGCGCGGATAGCGGTCCTTGAGGGCGCGCGTCGCGTGCCCGGTGCCGCAACCGACGTCGAGGATCGTCGCGGGCTCGAGCGTCACGTAGTCGAGCCGCGCAAGCAGTTCCTCGCGCACCCTGGACTGCAGCACGGCGGAGCCGTCATAGGAGCGGGCCGCACGGTCGAAGGAGCGTCGCACGGCCGCGAGGTCGAGATCGAAGCCGGCGGCTCCGTTCATGTCGGCTCCGCGATCGGCACGGTCTCGCCGAGGAAGGCCCCGAGCGCGTGCAGGAAGCCATCGGGATGGGAGAGGAACGGGGCGTGCGAGGCGCCGGGTATCAGCAGGTGGCGGGCCGACGGGACGTGCTCGGCCAGGTACCGGCCGGCGGCAGGCGGGGTCAGCCGGTCGTATGCGCCGCAGATCACCAGGGTGGGCACGCGGACGTGGCGCGTCTCCACGCGCAGGTCGGCCTCGCACAGGACGTCGAGTCCGGCCGCCAGCGCGGCCGGCCGCGGCGCCTCGCGCTGGTGGACCAGCAGCCGCAGTTCGCGGATGAGCGCCCGCTGCCGCTCGTCGCCGCGGGCCTGCAGCGCGAGGAAACGGTCCAGCACGGCGCGGTGATCGCGCGCGAGTTCCAGGGCGAATTCCTCGACGACCTCGCTCGCGAGTCCGTGGGGCCAGTCGGGCCCGGCCACGAAGCGCGGCGTGGTGGCCACGAGCACGAGGCGTTGCACCTGCGGGATGCGCATCGCGGCGAGGCGCAGCGCGACAAGGCCGCCCAGCGACCAGCCGACGAGCGTGCAGGCCCCGGGCAGGTCCGCCGCAACGGCGCAAGCCAGGGTGTCGAGGTCGTGAAACGGAGGCTCGAGCGGGCTATGGCCGTGTCCGGGCAGGTCGAGCAGGGTCACACGATGAGCCGCGCCCAGGGCAGCGGCGAGGCTGCCGAAGATCCCGCCGTGAAGTCCCCAGCCGTGCAGCAGCACGAGGTCGGGGCCGGAGCCGGTCGTTTCGCGGTAGAGCGGCATGACAAGATGAGTCAGGTGCCGACCGAGGAGGGGACAGTCCCCTGCGGGGACAGTCCCCGTCGGTCGGCTTCTCGGTCAGCGGCCGACGCGTCCGCCAGCGCCTCGACGAGTGCGTCGACCAACCGGTCCACCTGCTGATCGGTGTGGCCGGCGGAGAACGTGACACGCAGGCGGGAGGAGCCCTCCGGGACCGTCGGCGGCCGAATGGCCGGTACCAGCAGGCCCTGGGCGAGGAGGCGTTCACTCGCAGCCACCGCGGCACGTGCCTCGCCGACGAGCACCAGCTGGATGGGCGTCGTCGAGTCCGCCAGCGGCAGGTCCGTCTGCGCCGCCTGCCGGCGGAAACGGTCGACGAGGCCAAGCACGCGCTCGCGCCGCCAGGGCTCGGCGATCGACAGCGCGAGGGCACGACGCGTCGCGGCCGCCACCGCGGGGGGCAGGGCCGTGGTGTACACGTAGGTCCGCGCGCGCTGGATGAGAAAGTCGACCAGGTCGGCGCTCCCGGCGACGAAAGCACCGAAGGTCCCGAACGCCTTGCCGAGCGTTCCGACCAGGACCGGTACATCTTCCGGACCGAGTCCGTGCAGCTCGAGCGAGCCCCGGCCGCCCGGGCCAAGCACGCCGAGGCCGTGCGCGTCGTCGACGACCAGCCACGCCGACTGCCGGCGGCAGGCGTCCGCGAGCGATCCGAGCGGCGCGACGTCGCCGTCCATGCTGAAGACGCCGTCCGTCAACACGAGGCGGCGCTGCCGTCCACATCCGGCCAGGCGTGCCTCCAGCGCCGCGGCGTCCGCGTGCGGAAAGCGCGAGAACCTCGCCCCGGACAGCAGCCCGGCATCGAGCAGGGAGGCGTGGTTGAGGCGGTCCTCGAAGACCGCATCGCCCCGTCCGGCGAGGGCGGCGACGACGCCGAGGTTGGCCATGTATCCCGTGGAGAGGAGCAGGGCGCGCTGCCTTCCCGTGAACGCGGCGAGTTCCTCCTCCAGCGCGTGATGTTCCCGATGGTGCCCGCTGACGAGGTGCGAGGCGCCAGCACCGGCGCCGTGCTCGCGCGCGGCGTCCGCCAGGGTCTCGGCTACGCGTTGGTCCCGGGCGAGCCCGAGATAATCGTTGGAGCAGAACGACAGCAGTTCCCGTCCGTCGCTGACGCAGCGCACGCCATCGGCCGCGACGCGCTGGACGCTGCGTCGCCGGCGCAGCAGGCCCGCTGCCTCGAGCCCGGCCAGCCGCTCGGACAGCGCGAACGGGTCGTGCACGCCTGGCGCCCCCGGTCGATTCAGGCCGGCGATCCGCCGGCGGGCTCGCGGGCCGGGCAGGCGTCGCGGGATCCCCGTGCACTTTCCGGCACGACGGCGGGCCGCTGCTCCGGCCGGATGCCCAGACGATCGAACAGGGCGAGGTCGCGGTCCACGTTCGGGTTGCCGGTCGTCAGCAGCTTCTCGCCGTAGAAGATGGAATTGGCGCCGGCGAGGAAGCAGAGCGCCTGCATCTCGTCGGTCATCGCCTCACGACCTGCGGACAAGCGGACGTGGGAGCGCGGCATCAGGATCCGCGCGACGGCGATGCAGCGGACGAAGTCGAGGGGATCGAGCGGCGCGCTCCCGGCGAGCGGCGTGCCCTCCACCTGCACGAGCTGGTTGACCGGGACGCTCTCGGGGTGCGGGTCGAGCGTCGCGAGCGTGTGCAGCATGGCGGCACGATCGCCCGCGTCCTCCCCCATGCCCAGGATGCCGCCGCAGCAGACGTTGATGCCGGCTTCACGCACTGCAGACAGCGTGTCGAGGCGATCCTGGTAGCTACGGGTCGTGACGATCCGCCCGTAGAACTCTTCCGACGTGTCGAGGTTGTGGTTGTAGTAGTCGAGGCCGGCCTCCTTGAGCACCCGTGCCTGTGCAGGCGTGAGCATGCCGAGGGTGGCGCAGGTCTCGAGGCCGAGGTCGCTCACCTGCCGGACCATCTCGAGGATCACGGCGAGGTCGCGGTCCTTCGGGTTCCGGTAGGCGGCGCCCATGCAAAAGCGCGTGGCGCCGGCCTCCCGCGCCGCCCGGGCCTTCGCGACTACTTCATCGACGGCCATCAGCGCCTCGCGGTCGAGTCCGGTGTCGTAGCGCACGCTCTGGGGGCAGTAGGCACAGTCCTCCGGGCAGCCGCCCGTCTTGATGGACAGGAGGGTCGAGACCTGCACCTCGTTGGCGTCAAAGTACCGGCGGTGCACGGACTGGGCGTGGAAGACAAGGTCCGCGAAGGGCAAGGCGAGCAGGGCTCGCACCTCCTCGCGGCTCCAGTCCGAGCGCACCGTTCCCAGGCGTGCAGGGTCGAGGCTCATGAGAATTCATCCTTTCAGGGCAGATTCAGGCGGCCCTGTCGGGCCCGTCGCGGCGCAGGCTAGGGAGCATGAAGCTGCGCCAGTATTCGAACCCGCCGGAGGGCTGTCAACCACGACGGCTGACCAGAGTTTACGATCTCTGCGATCGTGCGCTGGCGCGGCTCTTCCCGCCTCGCTGCGTGATCTGCCTGGACCCGGGGCAACCCCCGGCGCTGGACCTGTGCAGCGGCTGCCAGGCAGACCTGCCGCGGGACCTGCCGTCCTGCACCGGCTGCGCCCTGCCGCTGCCGCAGCCGGACACCTTCCTGTGCGGAGACTGCCTGCGCGCACCCCGCGCCTTCGACGCAGCCTTCGCGGCCTACCGCTACGAGTTCCCGCTGGACTGGATGGTGCGGCGGATGAAGTACGGCCGCGAGATCGCGGCCGCGCGGGTCCTGGGCACGCTCCTCGGCCGGGTCGCCGCGACCGCGCACGCGCTGCACGTCCAGGCGCTGCTGCCCGTGCCGCTGCACCGGGCGCGCGAGGCCGGGCGCGGCTTCAACCAGGCGCTCGAAATCGCCCGCTACGCGGGACGCGAGCTCGGCCTGCCGGTAATCCACGACGCCTGCGCGCGCCGCAGGGCCACGCCGGAACAGGTAGGCCTCGATGCGGCCAGCCGTCGCCGCAATCTTCGCGGTGCGTTCGAGCTCATCCGGTCGACGGGGCTCTCCCGGGTCGCTATCGTCGACGACGTCCTGACGACCGGCAGCACCGCCGAGGAGCTCGCACGGGTGCTGAAGGCGGACGGCGTCCACTGGGTCGAGGTCTGGGCCGTCGCGCGGGCTTGAAGCTCCACTTCGCCGGGCTCAAAGAGCCACGAGGCGTGCTGGCTTCGCCCGGGTATTCCCCTGGCGCTTAAGCACTCGAAAAGTCGACATCTCGGGGCACGGCCCTGCCACGGCGGAGAGTTCTTCCCGCGAGCTGTCCACTTTTCTCGAAACTCGCGCTGCGGGGAACACCGCTTGCCGCCAGCACGCCTGAAGTGCAGTGCCAGCCGTTCCCGCCTCGAGGCCGCGGTGGCGCGGGTGTCCGCGAGACCGAGCGAGTATCGGGGAGCGAATCGAGCGGACACCGCGCCGGATCCCGGCCGCGAGGCGCGGCGAGCCCCGCGCAGGGCGGCACGCCGGGAACGCCGGGGCTCGGCGAGCGCCTCGCGTGGCCGGTGTATCGGAAGGGCTTAGGGCCGGCCGTTCGCGGCGGGGGCGGTCGCAGCGCGCCAGGCAGCCGCGACTTCGAGCCAGCGGGCGGCGTTCTCGGCGTCGTAGCGGAACTGGCCGCCGGGCATGAGCCGCTCGAGCGTCGCGGAGTCGTTCTGCCGGAGCCAGGCGATGACGGGCCCGAAGGCGGCGTCCACGGCCTGGCGCGATGACACGTCGAGGCCTGGCAGGTAGATGCCCTGGATGAGCTGGCCGCGAAGCTTGAAGCGCGTGCCGGGACGGTAACGCACTTCCTCGACGCCCAGTTCGCGAAGCAGGCGATTGCGTTCCACCATCGAAGCGATGCGGATCAGGTCGCCCTCCACGTCGACATGGGCGAGCTCGAGCTTCCCGTCGAGCGCGGCGTTCCACTCGTAGAGGTCGCGCAAGGACTCCCAGCCCCGGCGCGCGGCGGCGTCGCCCACCGTGAACATGGCATCGCCGGTGTGCAGCCGGAGCAGGGCGTCGACGTCTCCGGCCAGGTACGCGGCGAGATAGCG
>LJNS01000053.1 GCA_001303245.1 Gammaproteobacteria bacterium SG8_30 | reverse complement strand
TGGAGTTCTACGAGCTGGATCCTCCCGCGGGGCCGGTTCAGCCGTCGACGCTCTGGCGTCCGGCGCCGGATCTCCTGAACTACTCGATCCGGGATTACGGCAACCGCGCCGGCTTCTGGCGGATGCTCGCCCTCTTCGACGAGCTCGGCGTACGTGCCAGCGTGTCGCTGAACGTCGCGATGTGCGACCACTTCCCGGAGATCGTCGAGGAGATGGTGGCGCGCGACTGGGAGCTGTTTTCGCACGGCATCTACAACTCACGCTACCTGTACGGGCTTTCCGGGGAGCAGGAGCGCGCGGTCATCGAGGACGCCCAGCGCCATCTTCCGCGCCTCGGGTCAGACGCTCGACGGCTGGCTGTCGCCGGCGCTGACCAACACGCCGCGCACGCTGGAACTCCTGGCGCAAGCCGGCATCCGTTACACGCTGGATCTCTTTCACGACGACCAGCCGCAGCCGGTCGGGGTCTCCTCGGGCCGCCTGATCAGCCTGCCGTACTCGCTCGAGGTCAACGACTGGACCGGGCTGCACACGTCCCGTGGCACGCCCGCCGAGTACGCGGAGCGCATCAGGGACCAGTTCGACCGGCTGTACGCCGAGGGCGCCGAGTCGGGCACGGTGATGTGCCTGCCGCTGCACCCGTTCCTGATCGGCGTCGCGCACCGCGTCGACCATCTCGCCGGGGCCGTCGACTACATCCTCGGTCACGACGGCGTCTGGCACGCGACCGGGCGCGAGATCGCGCAGTGGTATCTCGACCACTACTACGACGCCACGCTCGCCGCCCAGCGTGCCTTCGCGGAACGCTGGGCATGACGGTCCCCAGGACATACGTTTCCTATCCGCACCGGCGGCCGGGCATGGACCACGACCGCTATCCGCGTGACAACGTCTTTGCGCGCGCGCCGCTGCGCTGGCCCGGCGGCGCCCGCGTGGCCCTCTGGCTGATGCCTCTCGTCGAGTTCTTTCCGCTCGACATGCCGCTCAACGCCGCACCCGGCGGCATGACCCGGCCCTACCCCGACTACTGGAACTACACGCTGCGCGACTACGGCAACCGCGTCGGGGTCTACCGCATTCTGCGCGCGCTCGACGCGCGCGGATTGAAGGCGAGCGTGGCGTTCAATTCGAGGGCCGCGGAACGCGACCGGTTCCTCCTCGACCAGGTCGTCCGTCGCGGCTGGGAAGTCGTGGCGATGGGCACGGACATGGCCCGCATTCACAGGACGGACGTCGCGCAGGAGGTCGAGGCGGAGTGGGTCCGTGAATCGCTTTCAGTGCTGCGCCGGCTCTCGGGCCAGCCTGTCACGGGATGGGTGTCTCCCGCGCTGTCCGAGTCCTTCCGCACGCCGGACCTGGTCGCCGCGGAGGGCGTCGAGTATCTCTGCGACTGGTTGAACGACGACCTGCCCTATGCGTTCCGCGTCGACGGGGGCGGCGCCTTCTTCGGCATGCCGCAAGGCCACGAGTTGAGCGACCTCAAGCTGATGTCCGAGTACGGGCACTCGGCGAGCCAGTACGCGGAGCAGGTGATCGACTGCTTCGAGTTCCTGTACCGCGAGGCGGCCGAGTACGGCGGCAGGATCCTGTCGTTGCCGCTGCGCCCCTGGCTCATCGGGGTGCCGCACCGCATCGGCGCACTCGAGCGGATCCTCGATCACGTCGTCGCCCGGGCCGGCGTCTGGTCGGCGACCGGCGCCGAGATCCTCGCGAGCTGGCGTGCACAGGCCGGGGCTGTGGCGTGAGCCCACGGGTGCCCGCGCCGATCACGCGCCTCGCCGGCGAGTTCGTCGCGATCCAGCGAGAGGCCTCCCTGCCCGCGGACGCCGTTGACGTGGCCCGCCTCGGCACCACCGACGCGGTGGGCGCCATGCTCGCGGCCCTCGACGAGCCGGTGGTGCGCGTGGTGGCCGACGCCGTGGCGCCGATGCAGGGACGCCCGGAGGCGCGGGTGCTGCTCGGACACCGGCGGACGACCATGGACCTCGCCGCGCTGGTCGACGCCACGGCGGCGCACGCCCTCGACGTGGACGACTACGCCTTCGCCAACCACCCGAGCGCCGTGCTCGTGCCGGTGCTGCTGGCCTGCGGTGGCGCGGTCCGTGCGACCGGGCGGGATCTCGTCGCCGCCTACGTGGCCGGCTACGAGGTCTGGTCCGACCTGATGGGCCGCGAGCCGGACCACCTGCACAGCCGTGGCTGGCATCCGACGGCGCTGTTCGGTCCCATCGGCGCCGCTGCGGCGGCCGCCTCGCTGCTCGGCCTCGATGCCAGGCGCGCGGCGCATGCGATCGGTCTCGCCGCCTCGCACGCGGGGGGTACGATGGGCAACTTCGGCTCGATGGCCAAGCCCTACCATGCGGGCAAGGCGGCGCAGGCAGGCGTCTTCGCAGCGCGCCTGGCGGCCGCGGGCATGACGTCGACGGCCGACGTCCTCGAGGGTGAGCGGGGCCTCATGCGCACCGTGTCGCCGCAGGGACGGGTGGACCTGTCCACGCCGCCGGCTTACGCGAGCTACGAGCGGATCCGCAAGCAGCGCCTGAACATCAAGAAGTACCCGACCGTGGGCGCATCGCAACGCGTCATCGACTCCGTGCTCGCGCAGGTCGCGGCTACGCGCATCGATGTCGATGCCATCGAGCGGGTCGAGCCGCAGGTCAGCGAGAAGCATGCCGCCGTCATGCCCTACCATTCCGCAAGCCGGCCCGAGGAGGCCAAGTTCTCGCTCGAGTTTGCGGTGGCCTGCGCCTTGCTGCACGGCCGCGTCGGGCTCGAGCAGCTCACCGTGGAGGCGATAGCCCAACCGCGACTGCAGGCCTTGATGAGAAAGGTGCACGTGATCACGACCGACCGGTACGATCCCGACTATCCGGTTGCCGCGCCCTTCGACTTCGCGACCATCACCTTCGCCGACGGCAGCCGCGTCACGACGCCCCCGGTGAAGCGGGCGACCGGGCACGCGGACCTGCCGCTGACCGTGCGGCAGCTCGAAGCGAAGTTTCTCGACTGCGCGGTGTTCGGTGGGATCGAGCGGCCTGAGGGCCGACGCCTGTTCGATCTCCTGCAGCGCCTCCCCGAGTGGACGACGGAGGATCTCGGTCGCCTGCAGGTCACCGTCGCCGAGGAGGCGGTGCCGTGATTCCGCGCGACCTCAGCGCGACCGAATCGTCCCGCGCCATGCGCGAGGGCCGGCTTTCCAGCGAGACCCTCGTCCGCTCCTGCCTCGACCGGATCCGCGACCGCGACGCCGAGGTCAAGGCCTTCAGCTACCTCGATCCCGACCACGCGTTGCGCCAGGCCCGCGAGCGGGACAAGGAGCCCCCGCGCGGTGTGCTCCACGGCGTGCCCGTCGCGATCAAGGACATGATCGACACGGCGGACATGCCGACCCAGTTCAACTCCCCGATCTATTTCGGCCACCGGCCGGGCCGCGACGCCGCCTGCGTGCGCACGCTGCGCGCTCTCGGCGCCGTGATCCTCGGCAAGACCGACACGCACGAGTTCGCGGCGGCCGGCCGCATGCCGGCGACGCGCAACCCCCACGACCTGCGCTGCACCGCCGGCGGCTCGTCGAGCGGCTCGGCGGCCGCGGTCGCGGACCGCATGGTGCCGCTCGCACTCGGCACGCAGACGGGCGGGTCGACGGTCCGTCCCGCCTCGTTCTGCGGCATCTTCGGCCTGAAGCCGACCTTCGGCGAGGTGAGCTTCGAGGGAGCCAAGCCGTTCGCGCCCTCGCTCGACACGCTCGGCTGGATGGCGCGCTCGGTGGCGGATCTCGCGCTGCTCGCCGAGGCGTTCGGGGTGCTGACCGAGGGCTGGCAGCCGCGCGACTCGGTCCGCGGGCTGCGCATCGGCCTGTGCCGGACGCCGATGTGGACGGAAGCCGAGCCGTCGTCCCGGGACGCCCTGGAGCATGCCGCAGCCGCGCTCGCGAGGGCCGGCGCCGAGGTAGCCGAGCTGGCGCTTCCCGGGTCCTTCGCCCGGATGAACGAGCACCACGACGTCCTGATGCAGGGAGAGGGCCGTACGGCCTTCCGCGACCTCTACCTCGCCGAGCCCGGGCGGCTGCACGACGAGTTCAAGGCCAAGGTGGAGAACCGGCTCGGCATCTCCGGCAGGCGCCTCGCCGAGGCCCGCGACGCGATCGCGGCCAACCGGCCGATCTTCGACGGACTGGCCGCGCAGTTCGACGCCGTGCTGACGCCGGCCGCACCGGGCGAGGCGCCGCAGAGCCTCGAGACGACGGGGCTCGCCACCTTCAGCCGGATGTGGACGGCGCTGCACGTGCCCTGTATCGCCTTGCCCTTTGCGACCGGACCGCGCGGGCTCCCCGTCGGTGTGCAGCTCGTGGGGGCGCGCTACGCCGACCGCGCGCTGCTCGAGGCTGCCGAGCCCCTGGCGAGCTGCCTGGGCGCCGCTTGAGCCGGGGCGCGGGCCTGTTCAGGCCGCGACGCGCGACGCGCCGGCCAGGGTGAAGCGCCGGCGACTCTTCGCGAAGAACGCCCGGCAGTGCTCGAGAAAGCTGCCGGTCACGCGCGTCATGGGCGCGCCGGCCGAGGTCATGAATGCGTACTCGTGGACGAAATCGGGCGCGAAGCGCCGCAGCGCGAGCCCGGGACCGGCGTAACGGACGCCGAGCATCTCGTTGACGATGGCGATGCCGGTGCCGCCCCGGGCGAAGGCACAAGCGGCGCTGACGGTGTGGGTCTCGACCTTGACGTTCATACGCACGCCGGCATCGCGGAACGCATCGTCGATCTGCTCGCGCGAGGCACGACCCTTGCCGAGCAGGATGAGGGGCTCGCCGTCGAGGTCGGCAACCGTCACCCGCCTGCGCGCGGCGAGGCGGTGGCCGGCAGGCAATGCGCACAGCGTGCCGGCGCGCACGAGCGGCTCGCACTGCAGGCCGGGATAGTCCGCGGGCAGCTTCACGAAGCCGCAGTCGACGGCGCGCAGTGCCACCATCTCGCGCGCGACCTCCACGCTCTGCGAGTCGAGGCTCACCCGCACGCCCGGGTGCGCGGCCATGAAGCGCGAAATCACCTCCGACAGCACGCCTTCGGCGAAGCTGGGCGGCGAGACGATGGACAGCTCGCCGAAGTCGGCATTGCGCAGGTTCCTGGCGAGCTGGGCGACCCGGTCGATGCTCTGCAGGGCGATGTCGACCTCCTGGCACAGGGTGCGGGCCTCCTCGGTAGGCACGAGCCGGCCCTTGCGGCGCTCGAACAGCTGGAAGCCGATGCTGCGCTCGAGGACCCCCAGCAGCCGGCTGACGGCCGGCTGCGTGAGACCGAGCTGCCGCGCGGCGGCGGTGGCCGAGCCCGTCACGATGACGGCACGCAGGCACTCGAGGCTGCGCAGGTTGGTCGACAGCGAGGCGTGTCCCATGCGCTTCTCCGGTCGCGGCAGCGGTTCCTGCAAAGCATAACGGGATGTTATGACCTAATCCAGAAACAGCATCAGATTGAATAGGGTCTCCCGATCTGCCTAGCATCCGGCGACGCCCCGGCAAGGGGCTCCGGCGCGGTGCTGCACCAGCGGCGCGCGGTGTGGTCGGCCAAACAGGGGAGAGTCCGTCATGAACAAGCCACCGCTGAAGCGACTCCGGTCACGGTCACCGGCGCTGCTCGCCGCCATGGCCGCCGCCGGGCTGGGCGCCCAGCCCGGGCCCGCCGTCGGCCAGGAGGCCGCGCTCGAGGAGATCCTCGTCGTCGGCTCGCGCATCAAGCGCGTGGACGAGGTGTCGAGCAGTCCCGTACAGACCCTCGGCGAGGCCGACCTGCGCATCAACGGCGCCCTGTCGCTCGGCGAGACGCTGCAGACGCTGCCGACGGTCGGTCCGAGCCTGAACCTCAACGGCTCCGCGGGCACGAGCCACGGCACGAGCAGCATCAACCTGCGTAACCTCGGCGAGAACCGCACGCTGGTGCTCGTGAACGGGCACCGCTGGGTCAACGGGGCGGGGACACGCGGCTTCCGCGACTTCGTCGACCTCAACACCATTCCGCAGGCGATCATCGAGCGCGTCGAGGTGCTGCAGGACGGCGCCACGGCCATCTACGGCGCAGATGCGATCGCGGGTGTGGTCAACATGCACACCTACCGGACCTTCGAAGGCAGCCGCGTGAAGGCCTACTACGGCCAGAGCGGGGAAGGCGACCGGGAGTCGGTGGGCGCAGACCTGCTGCTCGGCCACAGCTTCGGCCGCAGCAACTGGATGCTGGCCCTGAGCTACGTCGACAAGAAGCCGATCTACAGCCAGGACCGCGAGCTGACCGCCATTCCGCTCAACGGCCTCGCTGCCGGCACGCCGGAGGGACTGTTCCGCGAGAGCGGCCTTGCCGGCGTGGTGAGCTTCCCGGTGCCGAGTGCCGGCATTACGCGCGACCCGGGCGTGGACGGCAGCGTCATAGCGAACTGGCGTCCGGCCGTTTCCGCCACCGACCGCTTCAATCGCTACGACAACAACTACGTGGTAGGGCCGCTCACCCTGAAGTCCGTCTACCTGCAGAACCTGACGGAGATGGGGGACACGCTCGAGTTCACGCTGGAGGCCCTGTACAACGAGCGCGAGTCCGACCAGCTGTTCTCGGGGGCGGCGCCGGTCGTGCGCGGCGGCAGCCGCGGCTTCGTCATCGCCAACAACCCGCTGGTGAACCCCTTCGGCATCGAGTTCTCCGGCTCGGACTTCCGCATCGACAATTTCTTCGAGGACGTCGGCCAGCGCGACAACGTCCAGAAGGTGAAGACCAAGCGGATCGGTGCGGGCCTCGCCGGCGCCTTCGGCAACGGCTGGGAATGGGACGGCTTCCTGTCCTGGGCCGAGAACGAGGGCACCTTCACCTCGGTCAACCAGGTCGACCTCGATCGCCTCGCGCTCGGCATGCTCGCCTGCGACACCTCCGGAATCGCCGGCGACGTCTCGGACCTGGCGTCCGGCTGCGTGCCGGTCAACATGTTCAATCCCCTGACGCCCGAGATGGTGGACTACATCCGTTTCACGGGCCGCGACGTAAACAAGGCCGAGCAGATCGACTTCACGGTCAACGTGACGGGCGACCTGCTGGAGCTCCCGGCGGGCATGCTCGCGTTCGCCGCGGGCTACGAGTACCGGGAGGAGAAGGGGCTCGACACGCCCGACAGCTACATCAACGCCGACCCGCGGGTGAACACCTACCGAGCCACGACCTCCGCACCACGCGACGGCACGGACGGCAAGTACGACCTGAACGAGCTGTACGTCGAGTTCGACATCCCGCTGCTAAGGGACAAGCCCGGCGCGCAGGAGCTCTCGCTGCAGGCGGCGACGCGGTACTCCGACTACAGCACCTTCGGCAGCACCACGAACAGCAAGCTGGGCCTCGCCTGGCGGCCGGTCGACAGCCTGCTGTTCCGCAGCACCTGGGCGGAAGGATTCAGGGCGCCGTCGATCCTCGAGCTCTTCGAGGGCCTGCGCGCGACCTCCGTGCCGGTCGACGACCCTTGCAGCGGCGGCGGTGCGGGCCTGCCGGGTTGCGCCGGAGTGCCCGCCACCTACGTGCAGCCGAGTGCCAACGTGCCGGCGACGGTGGGTGGCAACCCGGAGCTCCAGCCCGAGACCTCCGAGAACTTCACCCTGGGCATGGTGCTCACCCCGACCGCGCTGCCGGGCCTGAGCGTCACGCTCGACTGGTACAACATAAAGATCGACGACACCATCTCGAGCTACGGTGCGCAGAACCTGCTCGACCTGTGCGCGGCGACGGGACAGCGCTGCAACTTCATCGACCGCGAGGCCTCCGGCGAGATCGCCAACGTGATCGACGGACCCATCAACCTCAACAAGACCGAGGTCGAGGGCGTCGACATGGTGGCGCGCTACTTCGCGGACACCGGCGTCGGGACCTGGAACTTCATGCTCTCGGTCTCCCGGCTCCTCGACCTGACCGAGGAGTCCACGCTGCCGGACGGCAGCGTCCTGGTGGTCGACAAGGTCGGCACGGCGGCGAGCCGTGAGGCCTACCCGGAGTGGCGCTCGATGTTCACCACGCAGTGGAACAGCGGTCCCTGGAGCGCCAACTACAAGCTGCGCTACATCGGCGACACCACGGAGGAGCCAAGCCCCGGCGAGTTCCGCAAGATCGGGGCGGTCACCTACCACGACCTGTCGGGCAGCTACGCGTTCGACAACGGCCTGCTGGTGCGCCTGGGCGTCGACAACATCCTCGACGAGCAGCCGCCCGTGTCCCTGACCAACCTCAACATCAACTTCGACATCAACACCTACGACGCCGTCGGCCGGTTCTTCTATGCCCAGCTGACCTGGGACCTCGGCATGTGATCCGACGGCGGAGGGCGCCGGCCCGCCGGGGCCGGCGCCCTCCGCAGGCCATCCAGCCGCCGGGTCCGGTCTCGCCGCGCGGTGGCGCCCGACCCTAGAATCGCCGCCGGGCCGGCAGACGGGACACCAAGGATGACGAGTCAACCGACCGTCCGGGAGAATCGACACACGAGCCCCGTGATCGTGCTGCTCGGCATCCTGCTGGTGGCGACGGCACTGACCTATCTGGTGGAGTCGGGCGCATACCAGCGCGAGGGCAGGCTGGTCGTTCCGGACAGCTACCAGACGCTCGAGAAGGACCGCTCCCTCTCGCACCTGTTCGACACGAGCCGGGAGCGCACGCCGGGCGTCGCGAAGCCGGTCAGCCTGATCGACACGCTCATGGCCATCCCGGAGGGCCTCGAGCGGATGGCCGGGCTGATCTTCATGGTGCTGATGATCGGCGGCATGTTCGGGATCCTGACGCACTCCGGCGCCGTCGACGCGGGCCTCGAGCGGCTGCTTTCCGGCATCCGCGGCAACGTCTACGTTCTGGTGCCCGTCCTGATGCTGGTGTTCTCGGCCGGCAGCACGTTCCTGGGCCTCGCCTCCGAGTACCTGCTGGTGATCCCGCTGATGGTGGCGATGGCGAACCGGCTCGGGCTGTCGAGCGTGACGGGCCTCGCCATCGTGACCGTCGCAGTCAAGGCCGGCTACCTCTCATCGGTGAGCAATCCCATTCCGCTGTCCATCGCGCAACCGCTGGTGGGGCTGCAGGTGTTCAGCGGGGCGGGCTTCCGCTTCCTGTGCTACCTGGTGTTCCTCGCGGCAGGCGTCGTCTTCGTGCTGTTCATGGTCCGTCGCGAGGGCCACGACCACGGAGTCGTGCGCGAGTTCGACCACGCGCCGCTCTCGGCCCGCCACCGGGCGATTCTGCTGCTTATCGGTGCCGGCGTCGCCATCCTCGTTTACGGCTCCAATCGCTGGCACTGGTCCCACGAGGAGCTGTCGGCGTACTACATCGGGCTCAGCGTCGCGATCGCCGCCGCGTCCGGGATCGGTCCCAGCGAGGCGGCCGACGCGTTCGTGCGCGGCATGAAGAAGATCCTCATGGCCACGATGCTCATCGGCGTGGCCTCGGCCGTGGCCATCACCCTCGAGCACGGCCAGGTGCTCGACTCGATCGTGCACGGCCTGACCGGCCTGATCGGCGAGGACGGAGCCTGGGTCGCGGCGGTCGGCATGTTCTTCTCGCAGCTGCTGCTCGACTTCCTGATCCCCTCGACGTCCGGGCAGGCGGCGGTGAGCATGCCGATCCTCGGTCCGCTCGGTCAGCTCACGGGCGTCTCGCCGCAGACGACGGTGCTGGCCTTCCTGTTCGGCAACGGCATCACCAACCTGCTGACGCCGACGTCGGGAACCCTGCTCGCGTACCTGGCCGCCGCGCAGGTCGGCTGGGTGCAGTGGGCGCGGTACGCCTTCTGGCTCTGGCTCATCTACATCGGCATCGCGATCCTGATGCTGACCGTCGCCCTCGGGACGGGTTTCTGACCGATGATCCGCTCGGCGCTCGCCGACGTGACGGTCACGCGCGACCTGAAGGTGTCGATGCGGGATGGCGCCCGGCTTGCCACGGATGTCTACCTGCCGGCGGCCGCAGGCAAGCCGCTGCCTGTGATACTGGAGCGCACGCCCTACGACAAGTCGGGGGTCAGTCGCTCGGAGCGCAGCCGGGCCCGGTCCACTGCCATGACCCGGCCGGAGGTGGCTACCTGGTTCGCGCGCCACGGGTATGCCGTGGTGATGCAGGACGTGAGGGGGCGCTACGGCTCGGAAGGCGAGTTCACCAAGTACATCAGCGAGGCTGAGGACGGCTACGACACCCTGGAGTGGCTGCGGGCGCAGCCCTGGTGCGACGGCCGCATCGGCACGATGGGCGTCTCCTACGGTGCGCACGTGCAGCTGGCGCTCGCCTGCCTCGCTCCACCCGGGCTCACCTGCATGTTCATGGACTCGGGAGGCTTCTGGAGTGCCTTTCACGGCGGCATCCGCCGCGGCGGCGCTTTCGAGCTCAAGCAGGCCACGTGGGCGTACCGTCACGCGCTGCTGAGCCCGAGAACGGCCAGGGATGATGCGCGCCGCGCGGCCCTCGAGAAGGTCGACCTGGTTGCCTGGTTCCGCCACATGCCCTGGTGGCCCGGCCACTCGCCCCTGGCCGCGGCCCCCGAGTACGAGACCTACCTCTTCGAGCAGTGGCGCGAGGGCCGTTACACCGACTATTGGAAGCGTCCCGGTCTCTGCGCGGACGGCTTCTACGCTGCGATCCCCGACGTGCCGGTCGCCATCGTCGGCAGCTGGTACGACCCCTACGTGACGACCTGTACGCGGAACTTCGCGGAGCTCTCGGCCCGCAAGCGCTCGACGGTCACCCTGCTCATGGGGCCGTGGACGCACGGCGATCGCTCGTCCACCATCGCCGGCGAGGTCGACTTCGGGCCGCTGGCGACGCTCGACGGCAACATCGCACCGGACTACCTGGCGCTGCGTCTCGCCTGGTTCGACCGCTGGCTGAAGCCGGGAGGCGGCTCGCGCCCGACCGAGGCGCCGGTCGCCTACTTCCAGATGGGGGGCGGCCCGGGTGGACTGGCGCAGGGCAGGCTGCAGCACGGCGGCCGCTGGCGACGCTGCTCGACGTGGCCGCCGCCCGAGGCGGCCGTCCGCACGCTCTACCTCCACGGCGACGGCGGGCTCGCCGATGCCGCACCGGTGACGTCGTCGGGCTTCGTCGAGTACCGCTTCGATCCCGGCGACCCGGTGCCGACCGTGGGCGGCGCGCTCACCTCCGGCGACCCCGTCATGGCGGGCGGCGCCTTCGATCAGCGCGTCGGACCCGGCACCTTCACCTATCGCGACGACCACCGGATGGGTCCGCTGGCCGAGCGCGCGGATGTCGTCTGCTTCCAGACCGATCCCCTGGAGCGCGACCTCGTCGTCACCGGTGAGCCCGTGGCCGACCTGTGGGTGTCCACCGACTGTCCTGACACGGATTTCACGGTCAAGCTGGTCGACGTGTATCCGCCCGGCGAGGAGCTGCCGCAGGGATTCGCCATGAACGTCACGGACGGCATCTTCCGGCTGCGTTACCGCGAGGGCTGGGACCGTGAGGTGCCGGCCGAGCCGGGTCACGTCTACCGCATCCGCATCCGGCCCTTTGCGACAAGCAACCTGTTCCGCAAGGGTCACCGGCTCCGCGTCGACATCTCGAGCAGCAACTATCCGCATTTCGACATCAATCCGAACACGGGCGGGCCGCAAGGCTGTGCCGAGGAACCGCGCGTCGCGACCAACCGTGTCCACTGCAGCACCGTTCACGCCTCGCGGATCCTGCTGCCGGTGATGCCCACGGAAACAGATGACCGGGATGCCGACTGATCGCACCCGGCGCCGGGTGCTCCAGGCGGGAGCCGGCACGTTGCTGGCCGGCCTCGCGGGCTGTCGCCTCGCCCGCGGCCCTGCGGACGGCGGGGAAAGCCGGCTGCGAATCACCCTCTCGGGCCAGGCGCTGATGACCCACACCCTCTGTGCCGATCCGTACGCGGGTCTCGAGGACGTGGTCGCCGAGCTGCACAGGGGCGATGCCGTATTCACCGGGCTGGAAGCGCCGGTGCGGACGGCGCGCTCGGGGTCGCCGACGCGCGAGGGCATGTTCCTGCACGTGGCACCGCCGGAGGTGCCCGGATGCCTGCGGGAGATGGGCTTCAACGTGGTGGCGCTCGCGAACAACCACGCCTGGGACCTCGGCACGGAGGGCATCCTCGCGACCCGCGAGTCGGTGGCTGCTGCAGGGCTCGCCATGGCGGGCACCGGACGGAATCTCGCACAGGCCAGTGCGCCGGGCATCCTCGAGATCGCGCCGCGGGTCGCCCTGGTGGCCATGGCGACCGGCAAGATCGCTGAGGGCGCAGCCGCCACCGCGACACGCGCCGGGGTGAACGAGGTCAGGATGACCGGGGAGCAGCTGCACGCGGAGGACGTCGACCGCAACCTCGCCGCCATCGAGGCCGCGGCATCGCAGGCAGACTACGTGATCGTCTATCTGTCGAATCACCAGTGGGGCGAGGACAAGGCGACGACCAAGCCCTGGGCCCGCAGCTTCGCCCGGCAATGCGTGGATGCCGGCGGGGACGTGTTCGTGGCGCACGGAGCGCCGCTGCTGCACGGCATCGAGCTGTACCGCGGGCGGCCGCTGTTCCATTGCCTGGGCAGCCTGGTCTTCCACTCCCGCACCCCGCCCGGCTACTACCCGCCGGAAGTGTGGGAGAGCGTCATCGTCCACTGTGACTTCGCCGGCGGACGGCTGCTGGGCCTTACGGTCGTGCCGGTCCTGCTGAACGAGCGGGGCGACGACCCGGAGCGCCACCTGCAGACACGGGGGCGGCCGCGCCTCGCGACGGGCGTCGACCGCCGGCGCATCCTGGAGCGCCTTTCCGCGCTCGGCGCCGCATTGGGCACGTCTCTCGGGCCCGACGGGGTACTAGTGCTCGGCACCGGCGTCTGAGCCCCTCCTCGCCCGCGACGGCGGGCTGGTGCCCGGGATTCGCCGGGCGCCGTTCTGCCACTTGTGCGGACTTGCCCTTCCTCTTTTCCGACTTGTGGTCCCGAGCGGCAGGCCTAGCCTGTTGCCATGATGTAGCCGGGGCGCGAGATGGCGGCTACGGCCTCCGCGTTCAGGAAGGGCGAATCGGATACACGAGCGCACGCGAGCCGTCGTGGACACTTTTCTCGAAGCCGCAATCCAGGAAGCACGAGACGGCCTGGCCGAGGGAGGCATTCCCATCGGATCCGTCATCGTCCACGGTGGCAGGATCATCGGGCGGGGCCACAACCGCCGGGTCCAGAAGGGCAGCGTCACGCTGCACGGGGAAATGGACGCCTTCGAGAACGCGGGCAGGCAGCCGGCCAGCGTCTACCGGGAGGCCGTGCTCTACACGACCTTGTCCCCCTGCGCGATGTGCGCTGGCGCGATCCTCCTCTACGGCATCCCGAGGGTCGTCGTGGGTGAGAACCGCAGCTTCATGGGCGAAGAGGCGCTGCTCCGGTCGCGAGGCGTCGAGGTGGAGGTCCTGCAGGAGCGGGCGTGCATCGAGATGATGCAGCAGTTCATCGCCGCCCGGCCGGACCTGTGGAACGAGGACATCGGCCGGCCGAGAGAAGAACCGTGACCGGCAGGAAAGGACCCTGCGCCGGCGCTCTTCCGGCCGCGACGACGCGTCCCGCCAGGCAGGGAATAATGCGTCCCTTCAAGGAGGTGCTGATCATGATCCGGTCGTCGTGTCTGAGGATATTGCTGCCGGCCTGTGTGCTGCTGGCGGGCTCGCTCGTCGCCGGCACTGCGTGGACCGCGGAGTCCGCTCCGACGCTGGACGCCAGGGTCGCACTCGATGCCTACCGCGCCGCGGTCGAAGCGCGCCTCGAGGGCGTGCGCAATGCGGCCCGGAGCGTGGCGGCGACGGAGGAAGCCCGCTACGCCGACTGGGGAAGGGTCGAGGCGCCCCTCGCCGCCATGGCGTCCGGCGTCGGGGAGGCGGCGGCCGTGTGGTTTGCGCTGCCGGACGGTCGTTACTGGAGAGTCGGTCACGGGCTGGTCGACCAGTCGCTCAGGGACCGCGCCTACTTCACGGACCTGCTGGCTGGACGCGAGGTGGTCGGGGCGCTGGTGGTCAGCAAGTCGACCGGTGCGAGGGCGTTGATCGTCGCCTCGCCGGTGCTCGTCGAGGGCAAGGTGGCCGGCGCGATCGGCGTATCCATCGACGCGGCGAAACTCGCCTCCGAGCTCGACGCCGCGATCCGGTTCCCGCCCAACGTGGTCTTCTACGCGCTCGATGCAAGCGGTGAGACGGCCCTGCACCGGGCGAGCGAGCTGATCTTCGCATTCCCTTCAGAGCAGGGAAGTCCGACGCTCAGCCACGCCGTCAAGACGATGCTGTCCACGGCGGAGGGCATCGTTCCCTACGAGTACGGCGGGAGTCCGAAGACGGCCGTGTTCGCGCGCTCGCCGCTGACCGGATGGGTCTTCGTGCTCGGGATCGCGGAGACCGCGAAGTAACGGCCGCGATCAGTCCTCGAGCAGGTACTCGACCGTCGAGACGACGCGGACGACCTTGGCGCGCTGACGCTGCTCCTGAACGCCGGGTGCCTGGTCGCGGGGGAGGATGACGAACACGCCCTGGTTGGCGCGGCGGATCGGCCCGAGCTTGCTGCCGGAGTCGCGCGCGAACTGCTCGGCCGCCTCGCGGGCGTTCGCCGTCGCCTCGGCGATCATCGCAGGCTTGAGTTCGTTGAGGCCGTTGAACAGGTAGGTCGGCCCGCCTGCCCAGGGACCGTCGGAGGAGAGCACCACGCCCGCGTCGATCAGCTCGCCGACGCGCTGGCTGGCCGCGAAGAGGCGGTCCGGCTGGGTGGTGCGCACCATGACCGTCGTGCTGACCACGTAGCGGAAGGGGGCAGGGGGGCCGCCGTAGCGGTTCGCCCGCGTGTCCGTGACGCTCAGGTCCTGCAGCTCGATTTCTCCGGGCTCGAAGCCGCCGCGTTCCAGGAAGGCGCGGACCTTGCCCGTCGCCTCCACCATGCGGGACTGGGCGCGCTCGAGATCGTCGTCGGCGACGACGAACTGCATGGGCCACAAAGCCAGGTCCGCCTGCACCTCCCGTTCCGAGAGGCCCTTGACGGTGACGTATCGGTCGGCCTGGCGAACCTCGAGCAGGCCGTCCCCAACGAACCAGCCGGCTGCCGTGAGGCCGATCGCGAGCACGATGGCCGGAATCAGTCGCATCTCCATGACGGTCACCCTGGTTGCATCAGTCGGTGGCGAGGTCCCGCGCCACGCGGCGGTAGGCCTCGCGAAAGGGAATCCCCTCGCGCACGACCAGCTCGTA
>LJNS01000052.1 GCA_001303245.1 Gammaproteobacteria bacterium SG8_30 | reverse complement strand
GACACGGGCTTCCTCCCCGGCGGCTGTCGGAGCCGGCGGGGCGACCACGCGCCCGGTGGGTGCGGCGGCCGGGGGACCCGCCGATAGCCTTTCGGCCTGGGGCGGCGGAAAGGCGGGCCTCTCCGTCACGAGCGTCTCGCCGGTCGGCGGCGGCGCCTGGGCCGGGCGGCCCTGCGTCGACTCGATGGCCGACAGGCAGCGCTCGGCGTTGTCGAGCATGTACCAGGGATCGCCCCGCCCCGCCTGCAGCGTTTCCATGTAGTACTCGATGCTCACGACGGCATCGGCAAGCTGGTCGATCGCCTTCGGTGAGGGCCGCGCACGACCCGAATCGAGCGCCCGCGCTATCTGGACGCCGAGGCGGCTCATGATCTCGGTGGCCCGCGTCTTGCCGAGCATCAGCAGGCCCGCGGTGACGCCTCGAGCGAGCGGCTGTACCGCGTCGATGCCGGCAAGATCCGCGCCCGGCTCGAGGGCCTGGGCGACGATTTCCTTGATGCGCGCCAGGTTCACGCCGCACTCGCGCAGCACCGACTCCGCCACCTGGCGGAACTCGGGGTCCTGTGTCGCGTCGGCCGCCGGGGCACCGGGCGGCATGATCAGCTGCACCAGCGACTCGTCGAGGCTGTCCTCGACCGTGATCAGGGCGGCCGCGATGCCGATGAGCGTGTCGGAGTCCCGCGGGGCCCTGCGCGAGACGACGTCCGAGAGGCGGCCGAGCTCGGCCTGCACCCGCTCGCGCAGAGAACCGAGCCCGAGCACGGCGAGCGTGTCGCCGATCTTCTTGAGCAGCTCGACCTGGGGAACGAGCTCTTCCGGCTGGCCGCCCTTGCGCGTGAACATGTCCAGGGCGTCCTTGACGCTGGCGAGGTCCTCCTTGATGGCGGTCGCCACCGTGTGCATCAGCTTGACCGACGGCGCCGAGAGCGACTCGCGCTCCTGCTCGATCGCCTCGTCCACCGGGAGAAGCTCGTCGAGCCGGAAGGAGGCGCGCACCGCGGCGACCTTGGGCCCGGCGGTCGAGGACCGGGCGACGTAGAACAGCAGATTGTTGAGCAGCTCGAGCGGCGGACTCTCCGCGTAGCGCTCTTCGCCGAGCTCGTACAGCCGGCGCAGCTCCCGGTCGACCTGGCCCAGGAGGCGCTTGACCGACGCGTTGTCCTCGAGACCGCGCTCCTTGAGCGCCTCGAGCACGGCCGAGACCACCCACCACAGCTGGTAGACGGGGGTCGTCGTCGCGTGCACCTCGATCCTCTCGGCCACTTCGGCGAGCGTCGCGACCTTCTCCTCGGGCCGGTCACCACGGATCAGGCCGAGCAGCGCCACCTGGAACCGCGGCCGGAGGCGGCGCGCCCACTGGGGCAGCGTCAGCCCGGGCTCACCCGGGGCGGGCTGGCGGGGCTGCGCCTGTGCCGTCGAGGTGAGGTTGACGGACAGCAGCGTGCCCTCGGAGAGCAGCGGCGCTCCGCGGACCGCCCGGAGGTCGTTCAGCAGCGGCAGCAGGACGAGCGCCAGATCGCGGCCGCCATTCAGGACGCGCTCGAGGTAAGTCGGCAGCTGGACCACGGAGCGCATCAAGGCGTCGAGGCCGTCGGCCTGCTGGCGCGCATCGCCTCCGCGGGACATGAAGCCGGCCGTCTGCTCCATCTCCTCGGCGAGCAGCGCCCCGCCGAACACCTCGACGACGCGCAGCACGCCGCGGGTCTGGTGCAGCAGCCCCGCGATCTGCGCCAGCGGCTCCGCGTCCCCGGGCCTCTCGGCCGAGGTCTCGAGCGCGATACGCACTTCGTTCAGCGTGGAGGCGATCTCCTTCGCGACGACGTGCAGCGCCTGTGCGTTGACCTCGTGAATCTCCGCCACCTGGCTTCAGCCTCCCACGCTCGCCCGGCGTGCCGGCGCCTCCGGCGCGTTCACCGACCTCGCCGCGGCCGGCTTGCGCGGAGGTTGCGGTCGCGCGACCTCCTGCGGCAGCCGGAACCCGGTCACGGACTTGCGCAGCTGCGCCGACAGGTCCGCGAGCCGTCCGATCGCACTCGAGGTCGCGCTGGTGTTGTCCGCGGTCTGCTGGCTGATCTCGCGCAGCACCTGCATGGTCCGCGAGATGTGCGCGGAGGTCGCGGCCTGCTGGCGGGCGCTGCTCGAGATGTTCTGGACGAGCTGGGCGATCTGGTTGGACACGTCCTCTATCTCGTCGAGCGCGGCACCGGCGTTCTCCGCCAGCAGCGCGCCGCCGACCACGTCCGTCGTCGTGCGCTCCATCGACACGACCGCCTCGTTGGTGTCGGTCTGGATCGTGCGCACGAGCACCTCGATCTGCCGGGTCGCATGACCGGCGCGCTCGGCGAGCCGCTGCACCTCGTCCGCCACGACGGCGAAACCCCGCCCCGCCTCGCCGGCCATCGACGCCTGGATCGATGCATTGAGGGCGAGGATGTTGGTCTGCTCCGCGATGTCGTTGATGAGCTCGACGATGTTGCCTATTTCCTGCGAGCTCTCGCCGAGCCGCTTGATGCGCTTGGACGTGTCCTGGATGTTCTCCCGGATGGCGTTCATTCCGTCGATGGTGCGGCGCACCGCATCCGCGCCCTTGTGCGACACGTCCACCGCGTGACGCGCGACGTCGGAGCCGCGTTCGGCGTTGCCCGACACTTCCTCGATCGAGGTCGCCATCGCGCCCACGGCATCGGTCGCTGCCGCGACCTGGCGAGACTGGGCGACGCTGGCCTTCGCTAGGTGACCTGCCGCGGCCTGGGTCTGCCGGGCAGCCGAGTCGAGCTGCACGGCCGTATCGTTGATGGTCGTCACCAGGTCGCGCAGAGCCTCGATGGCGTAGTTGATGGCATCCGCGATGGCGCCGGTGATGTCGTCGGTTACCGTAGCCTGGACCGTCAGGTCGCCGTCGGCGAGGCTCGACATCTCGTCGAGCAGGCGCAGGATCGCCTCCTGGTTCCGTTGGCTCTGCCTTGCCTGCTGCTCGGTGGCGCGCCGCACGCCCGCCGCCGAGATCCACGAGAAGAGGGCGCCGACGAGCACGAGCATGGCCAGGGCGACTACGGCCAGTGCCGGCAAGGGACCCGCCAGCAGGCCCTCGGGCTCAGTGCTCGTCGAGAGCCGCTCGAGCTTGGCGAAAGCCGAGCGCCCGACGCCGTCGAGCTGCGCCCCCGCGCGTTGTGCAGCCAGCATCCGGTCCGCCCGTGCCAGCGTGCCGCGGACCTGCTGCTCGAGCGCGGCGAACGCGCTACGCGCCTCCGGCAGCCGCGCGGCGGCCTCGCCGGAGATTTGCGGCACACCGGCGGAGTCGTCGTCTCCGGCGAGACCGGCGAGGAAACGGCCGAGCTCGGCGGAGCTCTCGGCAAGCCGGCGGGCCGTCGCGGCCGTGTCCCCCGAGCCGGCGGCGAGTGCCTGCAGGTCGTCGCCGGCCCGCTGCGCCGACGCCTCGAAGCGGGGCAATGCGGGGAGGGCGACGGCCCCGCCCGGCGAGGAGACCGCGTTGCCCGTCGCGGAGAGCAATCGTCCGAGCGCGTTGCGGGCCTCACCGGCCCAGGTCTTGAGTTCCGCCGTCGTCGCGCGCCCCGACAGGACCGCGTCGGCCCCGTCGAGGAGCGCCTGCCAGGCCGGATCACCGGCCAGGCGACGGTAACTGGGGCTGGACAGTACCGCGAACGAGGCCTGGCCCGAGTCGATCTCGGCAAGCAGCTTTTCCAGGCCGACCCGCAGCCTCCCGAGTTCCTCGAGCGCCGCGTCGTCGCCGCGTGCGCCCGCCTCCGCCTGATCGGGGATCGCCACGGCGAGGCGCGTCAGCTCGGCAACGTGGCGCTGGTAATCGCGCTCCTGCTGCTGCATCCGCGCCGTCAGAAGCAGCAGACCGACCGCCACCGTCAGCAGCGCGAGGCCGATTCCGATCAGCACCGGCAGCGACCGTGAGGCGCGCTGCTTGTCGATATTTTTCGGCATGTCCGTAGATTCTCCCGCTGCGCCGTCGCCTCAGGCCGAGCCCTGCAGGAACGTCTGGCTCTCGACCAGCTTCTTGAGGCTGAACACCGGCCACGCCTCCGTGCCACGACGGAAGGCCCCGGCCAGATACCGCTCGCAGCGGATCAGGGTCGCCGGCGCCTCGGGCCGGAACTCCCGATCGACGAACCGCCGGAATCCCAGGACCTCGTCGACGATCAGGCCGGCCGGGATTTCACGGTGGTTGACCACGATCACGCGCGTGTTCCGGCCCTCGGCCGTCTCGCCCGACCCCAGGTACTGCTTGAGGTCGATGATGGGCAGCAGCTGGCCACGTACGTTGGCGAGCCCCCTTATCCATTCCCGCGCCCCCGGCACCCGGGTCAGCGGCGTGGGTATCCCCATGACCTCCCGCGCCTCGTCGCGCGCTACCAGGAAAGTCTCGCCGCCCATCCGGAAGGCGACGCCGATCCACTCCTGCCCGGCGCCTCCCTCGCGAGCGCCGGTCGCGGCCGCCCTCGCCCGGCGCTCGAGCTCGAGCAGGAGCTCGAAGGGCTGGTCCCTGAGCGACTTCAGGTGCTCCGCAGGCTGCATCGAATCAGCCTGCAAGCAGGGCCGCCTGCGCCTTCTCCAGCAACTGGGCCGGGGTCACCGGCTTGACCAGGTAGTCCACCGCACCCTGGCGCATGCCCCAGACCCGGTCGCTCTCGGCACCCTTGCTGGAGACCATGATCACCGGGATCTTGCGCGTCGACGGGTCGTTTGTCAGCGTACGCGTCGCCCGGAAACCGTCCATGCCGGGCATCACGATGTCCATGAAGATGAGGTCTGGATGCATCTCCCGCGCCTTGCGCACGGCCTCTTCGCCGTCCGCGGCCGCCTCGATGCGGAAGCCGGCCTTCTCGAGGGCCCGCTTCATCTGGAACACCTCCGTCGGCGAGTCGTCCACGATAAGAATGAGCGCCATGTCCTGCTCCCGCGGCCTGCCGGTCAGCGAGTCACGTGCTGCTCGATCGCCGAGAGCAGCTCGTCGCGCGTGAACGGCTTGGTGAGGTAGTGCTCCGAGCCCACGATGCGCCCTCGCGCGCGGTCGAACAGGCCGTCCTTGCTCGACAGCATGATGACCGGTATGGACCGGAAGACCTTGTTGTGCTTGATCAGCGAACAGGTCTGGTAGCCATTGAGGCGCGGCATCATGATGTCCACGAAGACGATGTCGGGCTGGTGGTCCGCGATCTTGGAGAGCGCGTCGAACCCGTCCACGGCGGTGAACACCTCGCAGCCTTCCTTGGCGAGCAGCGTCTCCGCCGTCCGGCGTATGGTCTTGCTGTCATCGATGACGAGGACTTTCAGTCCCTCGAGTCTGCCCGCGGTCCTGACGGCGGCTGCACTTTCCATCTCTAACCTCCGGCCCCGGCGGCGTCGCGGCCGAGAGCTCTTCGCCGCGCCTCGACGAGCCCTGGAGCAGCGTCACCGGAGCGGCAATCTTTTAACATATCGGCCCCACGCCCGCCACGAGCGCCGAGGCGCTCCGAAGGGAGCCGGGACAGATGACAGGTGTACTATGTCGCTACCCCCCGGGGGGGTCGATGTGCGTCACATTCCGGTGAATCCGTTGGTTCCCGGGCCCTGAAGGAGGACCCATGGCCGCCCGCCCGCGGATCGCCGTGCTGATGGACCCTATCGCCTACATCAATCCCGCGAAGGATTCGACCCTCGCGATGATGCTGGCCGCCCAGGCGCGCGATGCCGAGCTGCTGTACTTCGAGCAGCGCGACCTGTGGGTCAGGGACGGGGTGGCCATGGCGCGGCTGCGGCCCGTGAGCGTTCGCAAGGATCTGCAGAGCTGGTACACCCTCGGCGAGCCCTTCGTGGCGCGCCTCGGCGAGCTGGGCGCCGTGCTGATGCGCAAGGACCCGCCGTTCGACACGGAATACGTGTATACGACCTACCTGCTCGAGCGCGCCGAGACCGAGGGCACCCTGGTCGTCAACCGGCCGCAGGGCCTGCGCGACATGAACGAGAAGGTCTACACCGCCTGGTTCCCGGAGTGCTGCGCGCCCACCCTGATCACCCGCGACATGCGCGACATGGCCGCCTTCATGACCGAGCACGGCCGCATCGTCTGCAAGCCGCTGTTCGGCATGGGCGGCCGGTCGATCTTCGTTCTCGAGGCGGGCGACAAGAACGCCAACGTGGTGTTCGAGACGCTGACCGACTACGGCCAGCGCTACGCGATAGTGCAGCGCTACATCCCCGACATCGTGGAAACCGGCGACTCGCGCATCCTGCTGATCGACGGTGAGCCGGTCGAGCATGTCCTGGCACGCATTCCGCCGGCGGGCGACAACCGCGGCAACCTCGCGGCCGGCGCGCAGGGCGTCGGCCGCGCGCTGAACGACCGGGACCGCTGGCTGTGCAGCAGGATCGGCCCCGTGATGCGCGAGCGCGGGATGATGTTCGTGGGCCTCGACGTGATCGGCGGCTTCGTCACCGAGATCAACGTGACGAGCCCCACGGGGATCCGCGAACTCGAGAAGCAGTACGGCATCGACATCGCCGGACGACTGATCGACGCCGTGCTCCGGCGGGTGCCGGGTCGACGGCCCACGGGCGGCTGATTCCGGCTGGCGTCCCGCGCCGTCGCGCGGACCGGTCGACCCACGGCGGCGGCCTGGCGGGCCGGTATACTCGGGCGCATGACGGAGGCACAGATCGCCAGCGAGAGGACGTCGGTCGAGGACCGGCTGACGGTGATGATCGTGCTGGCGGGGCTCTTGCACCTCATCCTCATCCTCGGCATCACCTTCGCAGCGCCCGAGCGCGGGTACGATGGGGCCATCCGGACGCTGGAGGTCCTGCTGGTCGGCGACGACCTTCCCGAGTCCCCCGCCAACGACGAGGCCCAGTACCTCTCCCAGCGCACCCAGGAGGGCGCGGGCAATGCCGAGGTCGACTCCCGTTCGCGCATGCCCGCAAGCGCCAATGCGCCGTTCGACAGGCCCGGCGAGCTGCAGGGCCGGGGCGCGCTGGATGCGGCAGCCGGTCCCACCGGGGGCGACCCGGAGGCCGTCATGGCACAGACGGACGACGCCCGGATGCGATTTGCAGCGGACGCACACACCGTGGCGGAGCGCGCCCCCGACGCGCCCCGGCAGCTGATAGCCGGCGCCGAGACGACGTTGCCGTCCATCGAGGACGACCCGGAGCTGAGCCTGAAGGGTCCCGCGCGCCGCGAGCTGATCGTCACGCCGAGCACGCGGGAATCGGGCATTGCGGTATACCTCGATGCCTGGAAGCGCAAGGTCGAGCGGGTCGGGACGCTCAACTTCCCTAACCAGGCACGGCGTCGCGCGATGAGCGGCAACCCGGTCCTCGAGGTGGTGCTGGCCTCGGACGGCAGACTGACCGAGGCCCGGGTGCGGCGCACGAGCGGATTTCCGGAGCTCGACCAGGCGGCACTGGAGATCCTGCGGCTCGCCGCGCCCTTCGAGCCCTTCTCGCGTGAGCTGGCCGACCGCCACGACTCCCTGCGTTTCGCCTACGAGTGGCAGTTCGAGGGCGGGCAGCTCACCGGTTCCTCCGTGAGAATGCCGGCAGGCGGTCGCTGAGCATTCCGCGAACCGCGTCTTTGACGCTCGCAGCCGCGGTACCGATACTATGCACATGAGCAACGGCAGTTTCCTGACGAACCAGCTGCTGATCGCGATGCCCTCGCTCGCGGACCCGAATTTCTCGCAGACCGTCACGCTGGTGTGCGAACACACGGAGCGCGGGGCGCTCGGCATCGTCCTCAATCGTCCGATGACGATGCGTCTCGGCGAGGTGCTCGACCAGCTGTCACTGCCGAGCCACGATCCGCGGCTCGCCGACCAGGCCATCCTGCGGGGCGGCCCCGTCCAGACGGATCGGGGGTTCGTGCTGCACCGGCCGACCGGCCGGGAGTGGGACTCGACCCTGGAGGTGTCCGACACGCTGCACGTCACTACCTCGCGCGACGTCCTCGAGTCGCTCGCGCAGGGCGACGGGCCCTTCGAGGCTGCCATGGCGCTCGGCTACGCCGGCTGGGAAGCGGGGCAACTCGAGGACGAGATGCTGCACAATTCCTGGCTGACGGTGCCGTGCGACGACAGCATCGTCTTCGAGGTGCCCTTCGAGCAGCGTTGGCATGCGGCAGCGCGTCTCCTCGGCGTCGACCTCTCGCGCATCAGTCACGTGTCCGGACACGCCTGATGCCCCGGTCGGGCGACGCCGGCCCGACCGTCCTCGCGTTCGACTACGGCCTGCGCCGCATCGGCGTCGCGGTCGGCAACACCCTCACCGGCACGGCCGAGCCGCTCGCCACCCTGCAGGCCCGTGACGGGAATCCGGACTGGACGGCGCTCGCGTCCTGCGTCCGCGAGTGGCAGCCGGGCATGCTGGTCGTGGGGGTTCCCTATAATATGGATGGCAGCGCAGGCGAGCTCACCGGCAGGTCGCTCGAGTTCGCGGCGGAGCTTGGCCGGCGCTTCGGTCTCGCGGTGGCGCCGGTGGACGAGCGCTTGTCGTCGCGTGAGGCCGGCGAGGCGCTTCGGCTGCGGCGACGGTCGGGCGCGATCGCCCGACGCCTGCGACGCGAGGACGTGGACAAGGAGGCCGCTTGCGTGCTGCTCCGGCAATGGCTGGAGGGCAGGATGGGCGCGGCGGCCGGTTGAGGAGTGACCCCATGCAGCCCTTCACGCAGTTCGACTCCGACGGCCGCCTGCGCCACCTGATCTCGCTCAGGGAACTCGACGGGGACGTGCTGCGGGAGCTACTCGACCGGGCCCAGCACTTCCTCACGCCCGCGGGCGAATTGCACGTCCACGGCAAGGAGCTCGAGGGCTTCACGGTCGCCAACATGTTCTCCGAGCCTTCGACGCGGACGCGCGTGTCGTTCGAACTCGCGGCCCTGCGCCTCGGCGCGGACGTCGTCAACCTCGACGTCATGCTGTCGTCGAGGGTCAAGGGCGAATCGATGCTCGACACGATCTACACGCTGCAGGCGATGCAGGTCGACGTCTTCGTGATGCGCGACGCCCAGCCGGGCGTGACCCAGTACGTGGCCGAGCACGTGGACGATCACGTCAGCGTCGTCTCGGGCGGCGAGGCGCACCTTGCCCATCCGACGCAGGGTCTGCTCGACGCCCTCACCATTCACCAGTTCAAGGGCGGCTTCCGGGACCTCGTGGTGGCGATCGTCGGCGACATCCGTCATTCGCGCGTGGCCAGGTCGGCGTGGCACGCCCTGAGCACGCTCGGCGTCGGCGAACTGCGCCTGATCGGCCCGGATGAACTCATGCCGCCGGCCGACGACTTCGAGGGCGCGGTGCGCTTCGAGTCCTTCGACCAGGGCGTCGACCACGCAGACGTCGTCATGATGCTGCGCATCCAGTCCGAACGCATGGAGCAGGAGGCCCGGATCGCCGATGCCGACCGCTACTTCGAGCGCTACGGCCTCACGGGCGAGCGATTGCGGAGGGCGAGGCCGGAGGCGATCGTCATGCACCCCGGCCCGATGAATCGCGGCGTGGAGATCGCCTCGGACGTTGCGGACGGGCCGCAATCCGTGATCCGCGAGCAGGTCCGCAACGGTGTCGCCGTCCGCATGGCCGTTCTGTCGTACCTCGCGGAGGCGCGGCGGAGGCGCACGTGAGCGCGGAGCCGGCTCGTTCTCACCGGGGCACGATCTTCCTCGAGGAAGCGGAGGTCGTGGCGCACGAGGCCTTCGAGGCCGAGCAGCACGTCATCCGGCTGCGCGCGCCCCGGTGCGCGGCAGCGGCCGTACCCGGAAGCTTCGTGCACCTGACCTGCGGTCCGGGCATTCCGATGCGCCGCCCGCTTTCCATCATGCGCGCCAACGCTCGCGAGGGCTGGATCGACATCCTCTACAAGGTCGTGGGCGCGGGCCTGCAGTCGCTGGCGGCGCGCCGCGTGGGTGAACGGCTCTCGACCTTGGGACCGATCGGCACGGGCTTCAGTCCGCACCGCGATCGCCGGCGTGCGCTGCTGCTCGGCGGCGGCGTGGGCATCCCCCCGATGGTCTTCCTGGCCGAGTGGCTCGCGGCAGACCATGCAGGGCACTGGCAGCCGCTCGTGATGATGGGCTCGGAAGTACCGTTTCCGTTCCGCGCGCGCCCCTCGACGATCCTGGTGCCCGGCCTGCCCGAGGGCACGATCGCCTGCATGCCGATGCTCGACGGCTGGGGCGTGCCCAGCAGGCTGGCCTCGCTGGCCGGCTTCCCCGGCTGTTACGAGGGCTACGTGACCGGGCTCGGCGAGGAGTGGCTCCGCTCGCTCGGCAGCGCGATGCTCGCGGAAGTCGAGATCTTCGCCTGTGGGCCGACGCCGATGCTCAAGGCCTGCGCCGACCTGGCCCGCCGCTTCGGCGTGCCCTGCCAGGTGTCGCTCGAGGAATTCATGGCCTGCGCCGTCGGAGGCTGCGCCGGATGCACGGTGCTGGTGCAGACGCCGCAGGGCCCGGCCATGAAGCGGGTCTGCGTCGACGGACCGGTGTTCGACGCGGAGAGCGTGTTCCCGACCGCGGCCTAGGCGACATTCCTCTACCCGAAGTTGATACGGGCCTCCAGGTTGGTCCGAGAGTCCGCGTTCACGAGCGCCTCCTCCAGGCTGATGCGCTTCGCCTTGTAGAGCTTCAGCAGGGCGGTGTCGAAGTTCTGGATCCCGGCCTCCGAGGAGGTCAGCATCGCCTCCTTCACTCCGATCACGTCGCCCTTCTTGATGAGGTCCTGCATGTGCGGAGTGTTGATCATCACTTCCACGGCGGCGCAGCGCTTGGCGTCCACGCCCTTCACGAGTCGCTGGGAGACGATCGCCCGCAGGTACTGCGACAGGTCGAGGTGGATCTGCCCGTGCTGGTCCTGCGGGAACATGTTGATGATACGGTCGAGTGTCTCGGCGCAGTTGTTGGCGTGCAGCGTGGACAGCACCAGGTGGCCGGTGCCTGCCAGGGCGATGGCCGATTCCATCGTCTCGCGGTCGCGGATCTCGCCGATCAGGATGACGTCCGGCGCCGCGCGCATGGCGACGCGCAGGGCGCGTGCGAAGGACTTCGTGTCCAGGCCGACCTCGCGCTGGTTGATGATCGACTTCTTGTTCCGGTGCAGGAACTCGATCGGATCCTCGATCGTGAGGATGTGGTCCGACACGGTGAGGTTCCTGTGATTGACCATCGCCGCGAGCGTGGTCGATTTGCCCGAGCCCGTCGCTCCGACCATCAGCACCAGCCCGCGCTTGAGCATGGCCAGGTCCGTCAGCGCCTCCGGCAGGCCGAGGTCGCCGAGCAATGGGGTTTCCATGGTGATGTACCGCAGCACCATGGCCGGGTAACCACGCTGGTAAAACACCGCCACCCGGAAGCGTCCGAGGCCGGGCTCGGCAATGGCGAAGTCGATCTCGAGCTCGTGCTGGAAGTGCTCCAGCTGCTCGGCCGTCATCAGCCCGAGCGCGACCTGCTTGACGCCCTCGGGCGACAGGACCTGCTTGTTGACCGGGTAGATCACGCCCTCGATCTTGATCTTGACCGGCGAGTTCGAGGTGAAGAAGAGGTCCGAGGCCTTCCTCTCGACCATGAGCTTGAGGAGGGGCTTGATGCTGATGCCCCCCTGCTCACCGTTGTCGACCAGCGCCGAGTCGGTCGCCGCGTTGGCCGTATCAGTAGACTGAGCCTTCATTTTGTTCCTCGACGATCCTCAGCGTGCTACCCGACTCCGCCTGCAGGCGGTCCTCGCGCTTGCTCTCCAGCTTGATGCGCAGCCGCAACTCGTTCTTCGAGTCGGCGTTGCGCAGGCCCTCCTCGTAGGAGATCTGGCCCGCCTCGTAGAGGTCGAACAGCGCCTGGTCGAATGTCTTCATGCCGAGGCGGTTGGACCTGGCCATGACTTCCTTGATCTTGGAAACCTCGCCGCGGAAGATCAGGTCGGAGATCAACGGCGTGCCGATCATGATTTCCATCGCCGCGATCCGCCCCTCGGTGCGCTCGCGCGGGATGAGGCGCTGGGACACCATTGCGCGGATGTTGAGCGACAGGTCCATCAGCAACTGCTCGCGCTTGTCCTCGGGGAAGAAGTTGATGATGCGGTCGAGGGCCTGGTTGGAGCTGTTCGCGTGCAGGGTCGCCAGAACGAGGTGACCGGTCTCCGCGAACTGGATGCCGTACTCCATCGTGTCGCGGTCGCGGATCTCGCCGATCATGATCACGTCCGGCGCCTGGCGCAGGGTGTTCTTCAGAGCCACGTGCCAGCTGTCGGTGTCGACCCCGACCTCGCGGTGCGTGACGACGCAGCCGCGGTGGGGGTGCACGTACTCGACCGGGTCCTCGATCGTGACGATGTGACCGCGGGTCTTCTCGTTGCGGTAGCCGACCATGGAAGCGAGGCTCGTCGACTTGCCCGACCCAGTGGCGCCGACCACGATGACCAGGCCGCGCTTCGACATCACGATGTCCTTGAGGATCGGCGGCAGCTCGAGCTCCTCGATCGTCGGGATCTTCGAGTTGATCGTCCGGCAGACGCAGCCCGTGTTGCCCTGCTGGACGAACGCACTGACGCGGAAGCGGCCGATGCCGGGCGGGGCGATCGCGAAGTTGCACTCCTTGGTCGCATCGAACTCCCGGGTCTGCCGGTCGTTCATGATGGCGCGCACGATGGTGGCGGCGTGCTCCGGCGAGAGCGCGCGGTCGGACTGCGGCCTGACCTCGCCGTCGATCTTGATCGCCGGCGGGAAGCCGGCGGTGATGAACAGGTCCGACCCCTTGCGCTCCACCATGCGCCGCAGCAGGTCCTGGACGAGCTTGATTGCCTGTTCGCGGTCCATCTATCCGGTCCTCCGCGGCCGGCGGCCGTCAGATCGAGTCCTTGTTCTGCGCCTTGTAGCGCGCCTCTTCCTTGCTGATCATGCCCTTCATCACCATCTCCTGCAGGCACTGGTCGAGGGTTTGCATGCCCTGCGCCTGGCCCGTCTGGATCGACGAGTACATCTGGGCAATCTTGTTCTCCCGGATCAGGTTGCGGATGGCCGGCGTGGCGATCATGATCTCGTGCGCGGCCACGCGCCCGCCCCCGATCCGCTTCATGAGCGTCTGCGAAATCACCGCACGCAGCGACTCCGACAGCATTGCCCGGACCATTTCCTTCTCGGCCGCCGGGAATACGTCGACGACGCGGTCCACGGTCTTGGCGGCGGAACTCGTGTGCAGCGTCCCGAACACGAGGTGGCCGGTCTCGGCCGCGGTGAGCGCCAGACGGATCGTCTCCAGGTCGCGCAGCTCGCCGACCAGGATCACGTCGGGGTCCTCGCGCAGCGCCGAGCGCAGCGCCTCCGAGAAGCCGAGCGTGTCCCTGTGCACCTCGCGCTGGTTGACAAGGCTGCGCTTCGACTCGTGGACGAACTCGATCGGGTCCTCGATCGTGATGATGTGGTCGGGACGGTTGATGTTGACGTAGTCGATCATCGCGGCCAGCGTCGTCGACTTGCCCGACCCGGTCGGACCGGTGACCAGCACGAGGCCGCGCGGCAGCAGGCAGAGGTCCTTGAACACCTTGGGTGCGTTCAGGTCGTCGAGCGTCAGCACCTTCGACGGGATGTTGCGGAACACCGCGCCCGCGCCGCGCTGCTGGTTGAACGCGTTCACGCGGAAACGGGCGAGGTTAGGCACCTCGAAGGAGAAGTCCGTCTCGAAGAACTCCTCGTACGCCTTCCGCTGCTTGTCGTTCATGATGTCGTACACCATGCTGTGCACTTCCTTGTGCGTCAGCGGCGGCATGTTGATCCGCTTCATGTCTCCGTCGACACGGATCATGGGCGGCACACCCGCGGACAGGTGCAGGTCCGACGCATTGTTCTTGACTGCGAAGGCCAAGAGTTGTGCGATATCGACGGCCATCTGGACTCCCTGGCACCGGCGCCTGTCGCTGAGACGGAGACTGCCGCGCGGTGGCGTACGTGCCGCGGCAACCCCGGCCCCGGTGTGCCGCGCAGCGCCACACCGAGGTGGCAGCGAGTATAGCCCCCGGTACCCGGGCCCAATATGTTAACCGTTCCGCAAAATCTCCCTTCCAGACTGCGACTCGTGCGGAAGCGCATCGAGGCCGCCGCGAACGCGGCGGGCAGGAGTCCGCTGGAGATCACGCTGATCGGCGTCAGCAAGACGCATCCGCCGGCCGCCGTGCGCGAGGCACTCGCGGCAGGACTCTCTGACTTCGGCGAGAACTACGTTCAGGAGGCGCTCGACAAAATCGACGCGATCGGCCCGGGCGCCGCGACGTGGCACTTCATCGGCGCCCTGCAGGGCAACAAGACGCGGCCGGTCGCCGAGGCCTTCGACTGGGTCCATACCGTGGACCGCGCGAAGATCGCCCGGCGGCTGTCCGAGCAGCGGCCGTGGCATGCACCCCCCCTGAAGGTCTGCCTGCAGGTGAAGCTCGGCGGCGAGCAGACCAAGTCCGGCGTCGCGCCGGAGGGACTGCGAGCGCTGGCTTCCGACGTGGCGGCGCTGCCACGGATCGACCTGCGCGGGCTGATGTGTATCCCGCCCGAGGAGCGCGATCCCGCGCGCCAGCGGCACTGGTTCCGCCGTCTCCGCGAGCTCCGCGACGACTTGCGGGACGCCGGTCACGCCCTCGACGTGCTGTCGATGGGCATGAGCGGCGACTTCGAAGTCGCCATCGGCGAAGGCGCGACCCACGTGCGCGTGGGCACCGCCCTCTTCGGTCCACGCGGCTGACCGGCCGGCAGCTACAATCGCGACTTTCGATCGATCGATGCGGTGCCCCGATGGCTGACGACACCCTGGCGTTCGTAGGCGGCGGCCACATGGCCCGCGCCCTGATCGGCGGGCTGCTGGCAGCCGGCCGCGACCCGGCCTCGATCCGGGCGTCCGACCCACTGCCGGACGCGCGGCGGCAACTCGAGTCCAGCTTTCCCGGAATCGCGGTCCACGCGGACAACGCCGCGGCCGTGCGCGACG
>LJNS01000051.1 GCA_001303245.1 Gammaproteobacteria bacterium SG8_30 | reverse complement strand
GGAGCGTCGCCTTCCCAGAGGATCAGGCCCGCCAGCAGCGCCTCCAGGATCGCCAGCGTCGCGACGAACACCGCCTTGGCGGACCGGCTCACCTCCTTCCCGGGCGGAGCCGGCCGCAGACGCCTGTGCTCGAGGTCGTAGGCCCAGGGAAGGTATACGGCGATCGGCAGGCCGACGAGGTAGATCGCAGCCAGCACGTGGCGGGCGGTGCCGGCCCACGCCGGGCGAAGACTCTCGACCAGGTAGGTCAGGACCTCGACCGCGCCGAAGCCGACCGCGAGATACAGGCCGACGGCCTGCGGGACCTTTCGACGGCGCAGTTCGGCGACCAGGCTCATGCTGCGTTCGCCGGCCTGCAGGTTGACGCATGTCACGTGTTGCGATGCGCCATCACCCCGACGACTCCCCCCTCGGCGCCACCCACAGCCCTTCGCGGCCGAACGCCTTGGTGCGCCGTCACGCGAAGGAGTCGGGTCAGGCTAGCATCGGCACGACCATGCGCTATTCGCGGTTGTCGCAGTATGGCCTGTCGAACAGGCCCGTTAGGTGATGAATGCGCTCAGTGTGGCGGCCGACATCGCAGTCAGCACGAGCCAGCCGATCGTAAAGACCCGGCGTCGGGCCGGGACGTAGTTGGAGTTGGTGTGGATCCAGGCGTGCACGATCCGACTGCCCACGAACAGCCATGCCAGAGCTTGCACGAGCACCCCGGACTCGCCCAGTTGCCACAGCACGATCACGAGCACGTAGAAGAGGACCGGCAGCTGGAACTGATTGCGGATGTTGTTGCTGATCTTCATCACGCTTTCGGGCCAGGCATCGTCATGCAGGGCGCGTCGCTCCAAATCGACCTGACCGGCCTTCAGCGCTCGGGCCTTGGCGAACGCAAGCGCCGCATAGAGCACGAGCGTGAGGAGCACCTGCACCAGCAAGGGCAGAAGAATGGAGCTGGCCTGCATCTGTGTCCTCCGTTTAGCGCCATCGCCCGGCGCCGCGGTCATGGACGTCGGCGGCTGACGTCGACCCGGCTGTGTCGAAGGGCGACAGACGCCGCCCCTACGGACCGCGATCATCCCCGTCCCGCCGTTTGCGGCGGGACGGGGACGCGTGCCTCACTCCGCCGCGGCCTCGCCGCCTGCGGGCGGCACGAGCGTGTAGCCGAGCTGCGTCTGCCAGGCTAGCGCGTCGAACTGCACGATCTCCGCTGCGATCTTGCCTTCCCGCCAGCGCAGCAACGTCGCCCCGGAGTTCTTCACGCTCTTGCCGGTCGGCGGCATCTCGCCCCCGCCGGTGTTCGTCCCGGTGAAGGTCCACAGGTGGAACGACACGTCCTTCATGTGGTAGCTCTCGTCGAGCACGACCTGCATGTCGGGGTAGCTCGTGCGCATGTCGGTCATGAGCTGCTTGATGCCGTCGCGACCGCTGACCGTCATCCCGCCCGGCGAACGACGCTCGAAGTCCTCGGTCACGGCGCCGTCGAGCCCGTCAACGCTGCCGGTGTTCCAGCCGGCCATGAATGCATCCATGGCCGCCTTGTGTTCCGCTGCAAAGTCGGGCGGCGGTGGCGGCGCCGGCTGACCGCAGGCGGTGAGAAGGAGCAGGCCGGTGGCGGCCACGAGAGTGGTCTTCATGCGGGAAATCCCCCTGGTGACTGACGGATTGCCGCCGGCCGAACGCCATCGGGATGGCTCCCGGACGGACTGGCTTCGCCGGCGGCGGCGAGGCAACCATAGCGATTCACGCAGGATATGGCGAGCCGCGCGCTGAGCGATCGGCTCCCTGCGCTCGTATCCGGCGCTGGACCTGCCGATCGATGGCACCCTTGCACTGCAACAGACGGTGTGTCGGCCCCGCGGATTCTTTTCCCCAAATGCGGATGGCCGGGGGGGCAGTACGGACTAGAGTGGGCTGCAGGGTGCGAACGATCGCAAGGGTTGAGGCTGAGTCGCGGACCCGCGCGGGACGACCCATGGAGCAGCAGGACACACTGGCCGAGATCCTGCGCGTCGAGAAGGAGCTGCGCGAGCAACTCGACGACGAGCAGGCGCGGGCCGCAGCGTGGCTGACCGAAACCCGCCGCAGGGCCGATGCGGCGCACGCGAGTGCGCTCGAATCGCTCACGGCCGCGGGGGCAACGGGCGAGTCGGTCTCGGTCCGGGCCGCGCGCGACGAGGCCGGGCGGCTGGTCGCCGAGGCACGGCAGGCCGCGCACCTGGCCGGGCAATTGCGGCCCGAAGATCTGCACCCCCTCGTTCGCCGCCAACTCGCGGCCATCCTGCCGGGAGGGGTGCCGTGATCGTCGGCATGTCCAAGGTCGAGATCACCGGGCCGCGCGAGCGGCTGCTCGCCGTGCTCGACACCCTGCAGCGCTCCGAGGTGCTCGAGATCGACGCGCGGATCAAGGAGCGCATCGACGAGGCCGCCGTCGACCAGGTCCGGCCGCTCGCGCTCGACGGCAAGACCCTCGCCGAGCGCCTGTTCCTCGAGGATCTCGCGCTCAAGGTCGACCGGGTGCTCGAGCGGCTGCCGGAAGTCGAGACGCGCGAGTCGTACCTGAGCCCCGGTCGCGCGGTCAACTCGATCGCCGCCGTCGTCGGCCGGCACCTGCAGGCCGTCGAGGACGGCGCAAAGCGGCGCGAGGCGCTCGGGACCGAGGTCGCGCAGCTAAACCGCTACCTCGTGTTCCTGAAGACGGTCGAGTCGCTCGCGCCAAGAGGAGCCGAGGCCGAGGGGCTGGAGTTCATCGGCGTCGAGGTGCGCGACCCCGCCGCACTCGAGCAGCTCACCCGCGTGGCCGGGCGCGTGCTGCTCGGCGCCGAGGTGCGCACCGCGCGCGCCGAGGACGGCTCGTACATCGGGCTGCTGACCACCGAGAAGGAGCTGGCCGCAAAGCTCAAGGACAGCCTGCGCGGCAACGAGATCCCGGAGATCGAGCTGCCGTCCTTTCTCGAGGGGCTGACCTTGCCCGAGAAGCTCGAGGCTGCGCGCAAGCGCCGCGACGAGCTCGCGGCGGAGGTGGCCGGAATCGACCGGCAGCTCGCCGACCTGGCGGCCGGTTGGCGCGGCCTGTACGGGAACGTCAGGGACTGGCTCAGGCAGCGCCTGGCCCTGCTGCGCACGAGCGCGGCGGTATACGAGACCGACCGCTGCTTCGTGCTGTTCGGCTGGATGCCCTCGGCTGCCGTGGAGGACCTGCGCCGGTCGCTCGCGGCGAAGCACGGCGACACGGTGGTGCTCGAGGAAAAGGAGATCCTGCGCAAGGACCTCGAGGACGTGCCGGTCGTGCTGCGCAACCCGGCGTACTTCCGCCCCTTCGAGCTGCTGGTCCGGCTGCTGCCCCCGCCGCGCTACGCCTCCATCGACCCCACACCCTTCGTGGGCATCTTCTTCCCGCTGTTCTTCGGCATGATCCTGGGCGACGTCGGCTATGGGGTCCTGCTGCTCGTGCTGGCCGCGATCCTGGTTGCCGTCTCCCGCAAGCGCCGCACGCTGCGCCAGGTCGGCCAGATCCTGCTGGTCGCCTCCGTCTACACGATCATTTTCGGCGCATTGTACGGGGAGTACTTCGGCGACCTCGGCGCGCGGCTCCTCGGCATCGGGCACGGCCTGATCGACCGGCGCACCTCGCTGATGCCGATGCTGTACTTCGCCCTGGCCGTGGGCGTGGTGCACGTGCTCGTCGGCCTCGTGCTCGGCGTGGTGTCCGCATTCCGTGGGCGCCAGGTGCGCGAGGCGGTTGCGCGCCTGGCGAGCCTGCTGGCGGTGGTCTGCGTGGTCGGAATGCTGGCCTCCTACTTCGCTCCGGTGGCCGAGCTGGCGCGCAGGCCGCTCCTCCTGGCGCTCGCCGTCATCGCGCCGGTGCTGCTGCTGACCGGCGGACTGCTGGCGCCCTTCGAGCTGCTCCGGCACCTGGGCAACATCGTCTCCTACGCGCGCATCATGGCCGTGGGCCTGGCCTCGGTGCTGCTCGCCTACGTCGCCAACAACCTCGCGGGCGCCGCGGGCAGCATCTGGGTCGGCGTCGCCGTGGCCATCCTGCTGCACGCCTTCAACATCCTGCTCGGCGTGTTCGCCCCGACGGTGCACGCGCTGCGCCTGCACTACGTGGAGTTCTTCAGCAAGTTCGTCGAGTCCGGCGGCCGGCGTTTCGAGCCGCTGCGCAGGACCGATTGAGGAGAGTGTGATGGACGTCGGTTTGAACTGGGACAAGATCCTGATGGCATTCGCGGCCGCGCTCGCGCTCGGCGTCAGCGCCATCGCCACCGCCTGGGTGCAGTCGCGCATCGGAGCTTCCGGCGCCGGCGCGCTCGCGGAGAAGCCGGAGCTGACGGCTACGATCATCATCCTGCTGGCGATCCCGGAGACCATCGTGATCCTCGGCTTCGTGATCGCGGCGATGATCCTGCTCGGCGGCTGAGCGATGGGCCGTTCGGCGCTGATCGAGTCGCTGCGCGCGAAGGCGGCGCAGGACGCCGAGGCTGCGCGGGACGCGGCGCGGCGGGAGGCGGAGAAGCATTGCGCCGGGCTCGCCACCGCCCTCGAGGCGCGGCGCGAGGAGCTCGCGCAGGCGGCGGAGGCCATTGCGCGCGGCGACGCGGCGCAAAGCCTGGCCGCGGCGCGCCACGAGGCCCGCGCCCTTCGCATGCGTGCGGTCGTCGACCTCGCCACACGGTTGCGCGAGCTGGCTGCGACGGAGCTCGCGGCACTCGGCAGGGGGGGCGGCGAGGCGCTGTTCGCGGCGCTCGCCGACGAGCTGCCGGAACGCGCCTGGCAGCGCATCCGCGTGAACCCGTCGCAGGCGAAGACCGCGAGAGACCGTTTCCCGGATGCAGCGATCGAGCCGGACGAGTCGGTGAGCGGCGGCCTCGAGGCCACCGCCGAGGAGGGCCGGCTGCACGTAGACAACACGCTCGAGGCCCGGCTCGAGGCCGCCTGGCCCGACCTCGCGCCGGGCCTCATTGCGGAGGCCCTGGCCGAACGGGAGTCGGATGGAATTGCTGCGTGACATCGCGAAGGACGGATTTCCGACGGACTACCTCATCGCGCGCGTCCGTGCCCGTCGCGCCGCCGTGACGCGCGAGTGGCGCGCTGCACTCGCGCGCAAGGCACCGCCGTCGACCTCCGACGAGGCGATCTGGGACGGCCTGCTCGAGGAATACGCCTGGCTCTACGGGCAGATGGATGCGCGCATGCGCGCGCGCCTCGCGCCGGTGCTGGCGCTGTTCGAGCTCAAGACCCTCGTCCTGTGCCTTCGGAACATCGACGCGGGGCGCAGGGAGGAAGTCGCGCGGCTGCTTGAGCACAGCCTGCTGGCCGAGCCGGTGGTTTCGGCGCTGCGCACGGCCGGCGACGTGCGCACGGCGCTCGCGGCACTCGCCGAGGTGGCCCCCTCCGCGCTCGGCGCGGGCGCCGGCGCGCTCGAGGATGCCTACGCGAAGGGCGGCCTGAAGAACGTCGAGAACCGGCTCGTGCGCGCCTGGCTCGCGCAGGCAGTGAAGGGGCGCCTCGCGCCGTCCGTCCGCGCCTTCCTCGTGGCCTTCATCGACCTGCGCAACGTGGTGACGGTGTACAAGCGCCTGCGCTGGGAGATCGAGGACGAGGAGCCTGCGTTCATCGCCGGCGGCAGCCTTCTCATCGAGCGGCTCGCGGCAGCGAGCGCGCGCGGCGCGATGGCGCAGTTCGACGCGCTCGTGCGCGAGGTGGCGGGCCGCGACGCGCCGCCGCTGGCGGCGAGCGAGACGGCGCTCGAGACCGTGCTGCTGGGCCACCTCGCCGGCCGGCTGCGCGAGGACGCGCGCGAGGGCGGGGACGTCGCCGTGCTGCTCGACTACCTCTGGCGGCTGTACGTGGCGGCGCGCAACCGCGCCCTGCTGCTGCATGCGGACGTGCAGGGGACCGCGATGCTCGAGCGGGAGCTGATCGCATGAAGCAGATCGTGGTCGTGACGCCAACCGACGCAAGACTCGGCTTCGCGCTCGGCGGTGTCGTGCAGGCGACAACCGTGCCGGCGGAGCTGCCCGCGATGTTGAGGCAGCTTGCGGATGAGCCGGAGACCGGCGTCGTGATCGTGGACGAGCGGCTGCTGACGGAGCGGGCACGCGAGGAGATCGCCGCGCTCGAGCGGCACTGGCCGGGGCTCGTCGTCGTGCTGCCCTCGCCCGGCAAGGCCGTGGCCGCCGAGGAGGACTACGTCCTGCGGCTCATCCGCCGCGCCATCGGCTACCAGGTGAGGCTCAACCCGTGAACGGCCGGATCATCGGCATCTCCGGGCCCACCGTCAGCGTCGACCTGCAGGGGTTGCGCCTGTACGAGCGCGTGCTGGTAGGCGAGGCGGGCCTGATGGGCGAAGTCGTGCGACTCGAGCAGGGCCGCGCCGTCGTGCAGGTGTACGAGAGCACCCGCGGCCTGGCCGTCGGCGAGCCGGTCGAGGCGACCGGCTCGCAGCTCACCGTGCGGCTCGGACCGGGGCTGCTCGATACGATGTTCGACGGCCTGCAGCGCCCCCTGGCAGCGATGCGCCAGGAGCAGGGACCGTTCATCCACCCGGGCGGCGCCGCGGCTTCCAGCGCCGCAGCGCAGCCGCCGCTCAGGTTCGTGCCGGCGCACAAGGTCGGCGAGACCGTCGCGCCCGGCGAGCTCCTCGGTCACGTGGAGGAAGGCGAGCTCCGGCATCCCGTGCGTGCGCCGGAGCAGGGCGGCGCGATCGAGCGCATCGCCGAGGGGGAGGTCCCGGCCGGCGAGCCCGTCGCGGTGCTGGCCGGCGGCATCGAGGTCTCGGCCTTCCACGACTGGCCGGTGCGCCTGCCGCGGCCCTATGCGCGCAAGCTCTCGCGCTTCGAGCCGCTGGTCACCGGGCAGCGCTGCATCGACTTCCTGTTCCCGCTGGCGCGCGGCGGCAGCGCCATCTTTCCGGGCGGCTTCGGCACCGGCAAGACGCTGCTCGAGCAGTCGATCGCCAAGTTCGCGGACGTCGACATCGTCGTCTACGTCGGCTGCGGCGAGCGCGGCAACGAGATGGCGGAGATGCTGGATGACTTCTCCGAGCTAACCGACCCCTGGAGCAAGCGCCCGCTGATGAGCCGCACCATCGTCGTGGTGAACACTTCGAACATGCCGGTGGCCGCGCGCGAGGCCTCGATCTACACCGCAGTGACCATGGCCGAGTACTACCGCGACCTCGGCTGCCACGTGCTGCTGCTGGCCGACAGCCTGTCGCGCTGGGCCGAGGCGCTGCGCGAGATCTCCTCGGCGCTCGAGGAGATGCCGGGCGAGGAGGGCTACCCGACCTACCTCGACTCCCGCATGGCGGAGTTCTTCGCGCGCGCCGGCGTGGTCGAGACCGCAGACGGCAAGGTCGGCTCGCTCACCGTGCTGCTGTCCATCTCCCCGCCCGGTGGGGACTTCACCGAGCCCGTCACCCAGGCGTGCCTGCGCAACACCGGCGCGTTCTTCATGCTGGACACCGACCTCGCGCACCGGCGGCACTTCCCGGCCATCAACTGGTTCCAGAGCTTCTCGCTCTACGAGCAGGACGTGTCCTGCCACCTCGAAGAGCAAGTCGCCGCCGGCTGGGGTGAGCTGCGCCGCGAGACGCGCGCGCTGCTGCAACGCGAGCAGGGGCTGCGCGAGGTCGCCGAGATCGTCGGCACCGAGGGCCTGCAGGACGCCGACCGCCTGCTGATGCAGGTGACCGAGGACGTCCGCCGCCGCTTCCTCGCACAGAATGCCTACACGGAGGATGCCTTCTCGACCCCGCAGCAGACCCACGAGCTGATTCACAGCATGATCGAGGGCTATCGCGGGGCGAGCGCGCAGCTTGCGAAGGGCGAGCACCTCGAGGCAGTGCTCAGGAAAGTCCGCCCGGCAAAGAAGCAGGCGGCGGCGGCCGGCGGGAACTGACGCCATGCGCCTCGCCCGCCACAGCTACTCGACGCTGCGCTCGATCCAGGGGCCGCTGCTGTTCGTCGAGAAGGTGATCGAGGCGCGCATGGGCGAGGTGGTGACCATCGCCTTCCCGGACGGGCGCGAGGCCGAGGGCGAGGTGCTGCGCATCGAGCGCGACACCGTGCTGATCCAGGTGATCGGCGACAGCCGTGGGCTCGACCTCGACCGCACGCGGGTGACCTTCACCGACAGCATCAAGCGCGCCCCGCTCGCTGCCGAGGTGCTGAACCGCGCTTTCGACGGCTCCTTCCGGCCGATCGACGAGCTGCCGATGTTCGTGCCGGAGAAGTGGGCGCCAGTGTCCGGCCTGCCGATGAACCCCGTGGCGCGCGAGCGACCGCAGGAGATGATCGAGACGGGGTTCTCGACCATCGACGGGCTCAACACGCTGGTGAAGGGCCAGAAGCTGCCGATCTTCTCCTGCGCCGGGCTGCCCTCGCGCGAGCTCGCCGCCGGCATCCTCGAGCACGCGCGCGCGAAGAGCGCGGAAGGTGCCGGGTCGGTGGTCGTGTTCGTGGCACTCGGGCTCGCCTTCCACGAGTACGCCTACTACCGCCAGACCCTCGAGCGGCTGAAGGGCGACTACGTCGCCTTCATCAACCTGGCGCGCGACCCGGTGGTCGAGCGGCTGCTGGCGCCGCGCTTCGGGCTGACCGTCGCCGAGTACCTCGCCTTCGAGCACGGCCGCGACGTGCTGGTGGTCGTCACCGACATGACCAACTATTGCGACGCGCTGCGCGAAGTCTCCACCGCCCGCGAGGAGCTGCCCGGCCGGCGCGGCTACCCGGGCTACCTCTATTCCGACCTCGCCTCGCTCTACGAGCGCGCCGGGCGCATCAAGGGGCAGCCCGGCTCCGTGACGCTGCTGCCCGTCGTCACCATGCCCGAGGACGACATCACCCACCCCATCCCGGATCTCACCGGCTACATCACCGAGGGGCAGATCGTGCTGAGCCGCGAGCTGCACCAGCGCGGTGTGTTCCCGCCGGTGGACGTGCTGCCGAGCCTGTCGCGCCTCATGCAGCGCGGCATCGGCAAGGGCCGCACCCGCGAGGATCACCGCGAGATCGCCAACCTGCTGTACATGCACTACGCCACCGGCCGCGACCTGCGCCGGCTCGAGGCCATCGTCGGGCGCGAGGGCATGAGCGAGGCCGACCGGCGCATGCTCGAGTTCGCCGCCGCCTTCGAGCAGGCAATCGTCCACCAGGGGGAGGCGCGCCGCGGCATCGAGGAGACGCTGGATGCGAGCCGCGCGCTGCTCGAGCGCTTCGAGCTGCTGGGGGCTGCATGATCCACCCGACGCGCACCGAGCTGAGGCAGCTGCGCGAACGGTCGGCGTCGGTCGCCAACAGCGTGGGGATCCTGAAGGCGCGCCGCCTCGCGCTGATCCGCGGGTTCCTTGACTCCGTGCGTCCGCTGGTGCGCTCGCGCGAGGCCATCCGCAACGACTACGCCCGCGCCATCGTCGAGCTGCAGCTGAGCACGGGGCACGAGGGTGAGGCGTTCATCGAGGCCCTGGCCGCGACGGCCGGCCGCCCGGTGGGAGTGGACGTCGAGCAACGCAACGTGATGGGCGTGCAGTACCGCGACCTGACCATCCACGGGCCGTTCGTGCGCGCGCCGAACGAGCGCGGCCACGACTACACGCTCACCACACCGCACCTCGACGAGTCCATCCACGGTTTCGAGAGCGTCCTCGAGTCGCTGCTCGAGATCGCCGCCTTCGAGAGCAAGCTCAAGATGCTCGGCGAGGAGATCCTGCGCGTCACCCGCCGCACCCGCGTGCTGGAAGAGCGGATCATGCCGCGACTCCAGCGGCAGATCCGCAGCATCGCGCAGTACCTCGGCGAGCGCGAGCGCGAGTCCCACTACCGGCTCAAGAAGTTCAAGCAGGACCGGGAGGCCCGAGCGGCCACGGGCCGCGAAAGGCGAACGCAACTCTTGTCCCTCAAGCGCGTCGAATTGCCTCGATCGCGGCCTTCGTCATGAAGCCGCTGCGCGTCTCGCCGTGTGCCTTCGCGTGCTGGTCGATGCGCTTGAGCAGCAGGGCCGGCACGGTGATGTTGATCTTCTCGGCAGGCCCGAAGAATCGTTCGACGGGAACGTCGACGATGCCCCAGGTCCAGTTCTTGTACTCGGTCTTTACCTGCCAGTGGCTCAGTGGCTTCGGATCGGGGAGTGCCTTGCCGTCCTCGGACAGCACCTCGCAGTGAGCCTCGATTGCCTCGCGCGCATTGTCGAACGCTTCCTCGACCGTGTCCCCGGCGCTGAAGCAACCGGGCAGGTCGGGCACGACGACGCCGAAGGCCGACTTGCGTGTTCCGGGCTCGATGGCGATTGCGAACTTCATGTCAGTCCAGCCTGCTTCCTGATCTTGTGCACGAGACCCCGCCCCAGATCCTTCCTCGGGTGCGGGACCGTAAGGTGCCCCGGAATGCGGGGATGCACGAAGATGTGGTGGCTGCCCACGGTGCGTCGGAGCTTCCAGCCGGCCTGCTCCAACTCGCGGATCAACTCGCCGCTCTTCACGGTGGTTAGTATACCTACCGAAATGAACTAATCAACACCATACCCACCGAGACGTTGGCAGGCTGCCTACGCCGGCCGGAGTCCTTCGCCGAGCTGCTTTCCCGGCACGAGCCCGGGCGCTACCCCACCGTGAACGCCAGCACCCGGCTCACCCGCGTCAGCGACTCGCCACCCTCCGCGACCCACGTGTTGAAGGCCGCCTGGATCGCCTTGAGTGACGACTGGGACGTGGGCGAGCCGGTGAACACGCCCTCGCGCTGCAACGCGGCGACAACGTCCTTCGACAGGATGAAGGAGTCCTTGCCCATCTCGCGCAGGAAGTACTGCCCCGTCGTCCCGCCCAGGAACGCGGCGCGCTTGCGCAGGTCCCCGAGCAGGCCGACGTAGTCCGTCGAAGGATACTGCGCGAAGTACTTCGCGGCGGTGCCGTGCTCGGCGGCCAGCTCCACCAGGTATTGCGCGTTGGTGCGGATGGCCTGGAGCTTGCGCCAGTGCCGGATGACGCGCGGGTCCTTCATCAGGACATCGAGATCATCGTCGGACAGAAAGGCGACGCCCTGCGGGGTGAAGCCGTGGAATGCCGCCTCGATGCCCGGCCACTTGTTCTCGACCACCGACCAGTTGAGGCCCGTGCGAAGCACGGCCCGTGCCATTCCCGCGAGCCAGCGATCGTCCGCGATTCGCGCAAGGGCGGCTGCGGACGTGGGCTTGGGAATCAGGGCCTCGAGCGCGGCTTCTCCGCCCTTACGGGCGGCGGCCTGTTCGTACAGCCTCGCGAATGACTTCACGGTGAGCCCCTCGATGTCCGCCGCCGACGCGTCGCTGACCGGAGCATACGCCCAGGCAGGCGTCACAACCCGGTGAGGGGCCGGATAACTGGCCGGAGAACCCGGATTTCAAACAGGCGACGCGGCCGCTTTCGCGCCCACTTGTCGCACCTCGCCCCAAGGCAAGCAGCAGCGACCTGCTTCTCTGCCGGCGCCTAGTTTCTTGCCACAGCGTGACCGATGAGCAGGCCCAGTCCGGTCGCCACCAGCCCCCCGAGGCCCGAAATCCACAGAGCGAAATAGGCCCCCAGCTGCTCCTCGCCGCTCCTGGGCATCCCCTGCCATAGGATGCTCGGGCCGAGCACGACGATCGTGCCGAGAGCGGTTATCGCGAGCCACCCTGCAACCCGAACGGCCCGCTTCCTGGACGCGATGCTCACGAGGAACCCGAGCAACGCTTGTGCCAGAAAGAGTGCGAGGAGGATGTTCATCCGAAAAAAGGGCGACGCAACCCTTTACCGCCGGTAGACACAAGGAAAAGGGTTTCGTCCCCCTTTCAAGAATCACAGGCTCGGCCAGCCGCCTCAAGCGGCCGACCGGGCCCGATGCAGACAGATCCGCGGCCCTCAGTCGCCCCAGGTCGCGACGCGGCGATACATCACGGTCCCGACCATCTTGCGCGTGCTGCCCACCTTCTTGACGAAGTCGGCGTAGGCATCACTCGCGAACAGCTTGTCGAGATACTCGTTGACCGCCTTGAAGTCCGGCCCGCCGATCAGCACCGCGTGGGTCACGGTCGTGCTGCCGGTGCGAAACTGCACCAGGCGCAGCACGCCCGGGTTGCCGAGCGCCTTGCCGAGCTCTGCGATGGCCTTGCCGTAGCCGGGCGCGTCGCTCGTCTGGACGAGCACCGCGGCGAGATAACCTGCCGTGTATCGCGGTGCGCCGTGGTCGTCCACGACCAGCACCACGTTGCTGCCCATGTATTCCGAATTGTCGTTTGTGGCCAGCAGGAAGCGCGACCAGCCCGGGCTGGCGACGCGCTTGGCCGTCGAGCTCATATACGCGGAATAGTCGTCGAAGTCCTCGACGATGAGGTGCGAGGCCTCGTCATCGCCGAATTCCTTTGCGTACAGCGTGGCCCGCGCGCCCTTCATCGCCGGGTCCTGCATCAGCGCGCCGAGCGCGGCCTCGGCCTGCTCCGTGCTGTCGTAACTGAGCCTGTGCACGGCCTCCATCTTCTGCGCGATGGCCGGCGCACCAGCCAACAGCATCGCGGTCGATGCGAGCGCCAACAGGATTGTCTTGTTCATGCTGGGTCCCCCCCCGGGGTGTCTTCGAGGCGTGTTTCTTGATGGGTGGAATCGCGGCGGCAGGGCTCGCCTCGGGCCCCGCCGGCTGGTAGCAGAACGCTGTTGGCCCCTTATGTCAACCGGCGGCCCCCGGTTCCACGGCCGGGCAAGCCGCCTAGACCGTCAGGTGGAACCCCCCGTCGGGGGTCAGGGTCGTGCCGGTGACGTAGCTGGCATCGTCCGAGCACAGGAACGCGATCGAGCGGGCGATCTCTCCCGGCTGTCCGGCCCGCTTCATGTGCACGCTGTTCTGCAGGAACGCGTCGTACGCCTCGTCGCCGAACAGCTTGCGGGCGCGCCGGTGCATCGGGGTGTCGATGATCCCCGGGCACACCAGGTTGACCCGGATGCCGTGTGGCGCGAGCTCGGCGGAGACGCTGCTCGTCAGGCCGATCAACCCGTGCTTCGAGGCACAGTAGGCCGAGAACGTCGGATAGCCGAGGAAGGAGTTGATCGAGCCGACGTTGACGATGGCAGCGCCGTTGCCGCACTTCAGCATCGCCCGGCTCTCGTACTTCAGGCAGAGGTACGTGCCCTTGAGATTGATGTCGAGCACCTGGTCCCACTCGTCCTCGGGCAGGTCGCCGATGGCGTAGGTCTTTCCCTCGACGCCGGCGCAGTTGATGGCGAAGTCGAGCCGACCGTAGGCGTCGATCGCGTGCTGGACCATCTTCTCGACGTCCGTCGCGACGGAGACGTCCGTCTCGACGGCGGTCGCCTGCGTGCCGCGCGAGGCGATGGACTTCGCCAGCCCCGCCAGTTCCGCCTCACGCCGGGCGGCGAGCACCACCCTGCAGCCCCGCTCGGCGAAGAGCTCGGCCGTCGCCCGGCCGATCCCGCTGCTGGCGCCGGTCACCAGCGCCACCTTTCCGCTCATGTCTGCCACGGTTCCCTCCCTCATATACATATATTGTTCTCTCGAGCCGACCCAGGGCGCCCGCCCGCGAACGATCCGGGAGGGTCGAGCCGACAGTATTGCCGATCTGTGCGGTGAGCAACCTGGCCGGCATCGACATCGACAACGCCAGTCGGCGGGTTGCGCTGCAGCGTCTGGTGCTCAACCGGCTACCCGGTGTGGTCGAGACCGACGCGGCCTGACGCGCCCGCCCGACCGCACGCCGGCCTCCCCTCAGCGCAGCACCGGCGGCTCGAATACCAGGAGCCAGAAGAACGCCACCCGCCCGGCGAATGCTGGTCGTGCCCTGGCCTATCGACTGAGCCACCCGGCGCGATGCCTGACCGGCGCCGGATGGCGGTCGGCAGTCACCGGCGATCACTGCTCGAGCCGCGTGGCCGTCACGACCACCTCGGGCAGGACGACCGCCGTTGCGACCTCCGGCAGCTCGCGCTCGAAGACGACCTGCTGGTCGAGCGACAGCGCGTTGCTCATGATTCCGGCGAGTGCCGCCACGAGGACCGTGGCAAAGCCCTGGTTGCGAAGACTCGAATAGGCGTTCATGTCCCTCTCCTTTGCCTAGTGGGATCGGGCCCTGCGCCCTCATCCCGTCGTGGCTTCACTGTGAGGCGCCGGACGGCCGCGAACAAACACAAATACTCAAGCCCGGTTAAGAGAAAGTGATGCGAAGGTGAGGGCGCTAATTGCGTGTCGCTGCGCAAGCGGGTCGGGTGTCCACGAAGGCCGGTCGCGGGGGACAACGGAGCCGGCGGATGGGGCCCGGCCCGCCCGCCCCGGCCCGCTTCCTTGACGGCCCGCCGGGCCACCCGGTCTAATACGCACCCCCACCGATCGACCTACCGGCGGCCAGGTAGCTCAGTTGGTAGAGCAGCGGACTGAAAATCCGCGTGTCGGCAGTTCGATTCTGCCCCTGGCCACCAGCCCGAACCCCCTGATTTTCATGCCGATTCCCCCGCGGCGGGGCGGCCATCGGGCGTCGATGGCGGACACCATCGGACTTCTCGGAATCGGGTGGGTGGGTGAGCCTATGTTGGCCGAAGTCGGATTCGTGCCTAAGGGACCTCCCCCGGGCGACCATCTCAGTGTGACGGGGCATGACGTGTAGCCAAATGTACATACAAACCGCTATACTTTATCGGTGATCGAACGCGTTGCTGGATTCGACTGGGACGAGGGCAATCGGGCCAAGTGCGCACGGCACGGCGTATCGATCGATGATATCGAGGGGTTGTTTCGGGGCGAGGTCTGGGTGTTTCCCGATCCCGCCCATTCCAGCCAGGAAACTCGATTTCTAGGCATCGGACGTACGGCCACAGGTCGACACGTCTTCGTTGCCTTCACTTACCGAGTTCGGGACGGGGATCGTTGGCTGCGACCAATCAGTGCGAGGTTCATGCATGCGAAAGAAGTCCGGCATTACCAGAAAGAAGTTGCCCGTCGTCAGGACTGACCGGGTCGCTGAGTCGTTGGTGGACAGTGCCGACCTGTCTGGGTACGACCTGAGCAGGATGCGCCCGGTCAGGTTCGAGTTCGCGCCCAAGTCGGCGCGGCTCAACATGCGCCTGCCTGAGGATTTGCTGACTGCCGTCAAGGACGCTGCAGCCGAAAGCGGCGTGCCATACCAGCGTTTCATCCGCCAGTTGCTCGAGCGCGCCCTGGCCGAGCAGAAATAGGCGGCGCAGCCATCACTCTCCGTTCCGGATTGTCAACGCCGAAGTAAATCTGACCCGCTTTTTGTTCTGGTCGCCGAAGTAAAACTGACCCACCCTGGCACCGTGTTCAGGACGCTTTGGGCGTCCTGAGTGATCCCGCCTTGCGCTTGTCCTTGAGCCGGTAGCTGTCGCCGCTGATTTGCACGATGTGGGCGTGGTGCAGCAGGCGGTCGAGTAGCGCGGCGGTGAGTGTCTGGTCGTCGGCCAGGGCGGTGGCCCACTGGGTGAACGGCAGGTTGCTGGTCAGCACCATGCTGCCGTGCTCGTAGCGGCGGGCGACGACATTGAAGAACAGGTTGGCCTCGTCGCGACCGAACGGCAGATAGCCGAGTTCATCGACGATCAGCAGCTTCGGGCCGATGATGGCGCGGTTGAAGTACTCCTTGAGCCGGCCCTGGGCCTTGGCGGTGGCGAGCTGGATCATCAGGTCGGCCGCGGTCAGGAAGCGGGTCTTGATGCCGGCCATGACGGCGCGGTGACCGAGGGCGACGGCGACGTGGGTCTTGCCGACGCCGGAGGGACCGAGCAGCACGACGTTCTCGGCCCGCTCGATGAAGCTCAGGCTGGCGAGCTCGTGGATCTGGCTCTTCGGTGCGCCGCTGGCGAAGGCGAAGTCGTAGCCCTCGAGGGTCTTCACCGCCGGCAGCGTGGCGAGCTTGAGCAGGGCTTGGCGGACACGCTCGGTGCGGGCAGCCCGTTCGGCGTTGAGCACCGACTCCAGGAAGTCGGCGAACGAGGACTCCTGCCGTGCCGCCTGCTGCGCGCAGGCCGGCCACTCGGCGTGGATCGCCGGCAGCTTGAGGAGCTCGCACAGCTGCGCGATGCGCTCGGGCTGCAGGCTCATGCCGCCGCCTCCAGCAGCGACTGGTACACCGACAGCGGATGCTGCAGCGACTCGACCGGCAGCGCCGTCGTGGCGGTGCGGGCCGGCATGACCGGGACCTGGCGTGTCAACTCCTGCGGCAGCGGTAACAGACGGGCCTGGTCCTCGGGCAACCGGCGGCACGGCTCGATGCCGGTGGTCCCGTGGAGCCGCCGGTTGGCCACCGTGTCGAGCCAGCGCCGCACCTCGCGGTTGGCCAGATCCGTGTCGAGGGCCAGGCCGCCGGCCCGCAGGCTCGCCATCAGCGGCACCAGGAAGCTGCCCTTGAGATAGCCGTTGAAGCGCTCGACCTTGCCCTTGGTCCGCGCCCGGTACGGCCGGCACAGCCGCAGCTTGAAGCCGCAATGCTGCGCCAGGTCCAGCATGCCGGGATGCCAGCGGTGCCGGCCGGGGCCGTACAGGTCGCGCTCGATGACCACCGGCTTGGCGTTGTCGAACAGCACCTCCCAGGGCACGCCGCCAAAGTACTCGAACGCCGCCAGCAGCCCCTCGCGCCAGGCCGGGAAGTCCTCCCGTGTCGCGAAGCGCACGAACGTGGCGCGGCTGAAGCCGAGCGTCGCCACAAAGGCCAGCAGCCGGGAGCGGCCGCGCCGCACCGTGGTGAAGTCCACCTGCAGCTGCTGGCCGGGCGCCGTCTCAAAGCGGATCACCGGCTCCGGCAGCGGCTGCTTGAACGGCGCCAGGTACGCCTTCAGCTGGCTGATCCCGCCGCTGTAGCCGAGCTCGTGCAGCTCCCGCAGCAGCACCGTTGCCGGGATCCAGTCCGGTCGGGCCTGCGCGATCCGCGCCTGCAGGTGCTCGAGGTACGGGTCCAACTTGCATGGCCGTGGCGCCCGCGGGCCGTAGCGCTGCGCCGCCCCATCACGCAGATACCGCCGCACCGTGTTGCGCGATAGCCCCGTCCGCCGGCTGATCTGCCGGATCGACTCCCCCTGTCGGGCCAAAATCCGAATCTCCACTGCTTGCTCCTGGGTCAGCATCTCGGCGGTCCGCAAAACCGCCATCCTCGCCCAGGTGGGTCACTTTTACTTCGGCGCAGTGGGTCAGTCTTACCTCGGCGCTAACACGTTGGTGGACATCTCAGATGGCTGTGACTCGCGTCTAGTCACCTGGGCTCTTCGTACTGAAGACATTCAAGAGTCCGCGGCAATGGCCAGCGAGGCCGACATAGAGCTCGGCGGAGTCGAATCGGGACGCCGCAAGGAAGCGGATGGGAGCGAGATAACGTGGCAATCGACAGGTCCATACGCGATGCCTGTGAGCGGTGCGATACCGTTTCTGATCAGCTGGGGCAATACATCT
>LJNS01000001.1 GCA_001303245.1 Gammaproteobacteria bacterium SG8_30 | reverse complement strand
GGCGGCGAGAGGGGCGAGGGCGGCTCGCCCGGCAGCACGATTCGCCGGCGGTCGGCCGACGCTTCGAGTTCCGGCACCGCCGAGATGAGCGCGACCGTATAGGGGTGAAGCGGGGCGCGGATCACACGGTCGGTGGGGCCCTGCTCCACGACCTGGCCGAGGTAGAGTACGACCACCCGGTCCGCGACCTGGTGCACGAGCGCGACGTCGTGGGAGATCACGAGGTAGGCAACGCCCGTGTCCCGTTGCACGTCGAGCAGTAGGTTGATGATCTGGGCCTGGATGGACACGTCGAGCGCCGACACCGGCTCGTCGGCGATCACTAGCCGCGGCTCGAGCGCGAGGGCGCGCGCGATCGATATCCTCTGTCGCTGGCCGCCCGAGAACTCCGTCGGCCGGCGCCCTGCCGCGTCTTCCGGCAGGCCGACTCTGCGCATCAGCTCGGCGACGCGTCGTTGCCGGGCTTCGCGACTGCCCCATTCATTGGCCTCCAGCGGCTCGGCCAGGATCCGCGCGACGGTCCAGCGCGGATCGAGGCTGGAATAGGGATCCTGCAGGACCATCTGAACCTGGCGCCGCAGCGCCTTGAGCGCGCTTGCCCGGGCGCCGGTCACGTCCTGGCCGTCGAACAGGACGCGGCCGGAGTCGGGCCGGTGGACGCCCATCAGCGTGAGCGCCGCGGTGGACTTGCCCGAGCCGGATTCGCCCACCAGCGCGACGGTCTCGCCGGCGGCGATCTCGATGTCGACCCCGTCGAGGGCGCGCACCCTTCCGCGCGGGTGCGGAAAGCTCACGTGCAGGTCGAGGGCTGCGAGTAACGGCCGCGTCACGCGCCGGTCTCCACCGGGTGCCAGCAGGCGAAAGCGTGCTGTGACCCCCCGGTGAGCCGCGGCCGAGCCGCGCAGCGGGCCGAGGCGCGTTCGCAGCGCGATGCGAAGCGGCAGCCGGCCACGAGGTCGCGCGGACCGGGAGGCTGGCCCGGGATCGACTCGAGCCGAGGCCGGGACGGATCGATGCGTGGTGCCGCCCTGAGCAGGGCGCGGGTGTACGGATGCCGCGGTCGACGGATGATGTGAGCGGTCTCCCCCGTTTCCACTACCCGGCCGGCATACACGACGGCGATGCGATGACAGAAGCCGGCGGCCACCGCCAGGTTGTGAGTCACGAGCAGCAGGCCCGCCGAGCCGAGTCGCTGGCGCAGCAGATCGAGGATCTGGGCCTGGATCGTGGCGTCGAGCGCCGTCGTCGGCTCGTCGGCGATGAGCAGCGACGGGCCGTTGACCATCGCCAAGGCGATCATTGCGCGCTGTAGCATGCCGCCAGACAGCTGGTGCGGATAGGCGTCGAGCCGCTCCTCGGGCGATGGGATGCCGACGTCGCCCAAAGCTCTAAGCGCCCTGGAGCGCGCCTCGCGCCGACCCGTGCAGCCGTGACGACGCAGCGAAGCGACGAGCTGGTGCCCGATGCTACGGACAGGGTTGAAGGCCGACATCGGGTTCTGGAACACCATGGCGACGTCACGGCCCCGAAGCTGGTTGAGCGAGCGCTCGTCGAGGGCGAGCAGGTTGCGCCCGGCCACGTGAATGCTGCCGGCGGCGATGCGGCCTGGCTCGGGCACGAGCCGCAGCAGCGAAAGTGCGATCATGGTCTTGCCGGAGCCCGACTCCCCGACCATGCCGAGCGCCTCGCCGCGCGCGACAAACAGCGAGACGTCGTCGACCACCGAGGCGACTCCCTGCGATGTGGGAAACTCCACGCGCAGTGCCTCGAGTTCGAGCACGGCGGGGCTCATGCTCTGCGCCAGGCTGGTGCCGATCGGCTGGCGGTCGAGCCGGGAAGCCCATGTTCCTGTTTCTTCTGCATACGCATCCGGCGGCCGGTCGGAGGGGGATTGTGTCACATGCGCAGCAGGGCCATAGGCCGTCGGCGGGCGGGAGACACGGAACGGGTCGTGTATCCTGCGCCGCTTGCCACGTGTCGGGTTGTCGGGGAGGCCCCGCTTGAGTAGCACCACGATGCAACGGACGCCGGCATGAGGCCGGTGGCCAGCAAGCTGAGCCTCCTGCTCTGCATCCTGTGTCTTGCCGGACCGGCCGCAGCCTCCGGCCGGCAGGGCGAGGCGATCGTCCTGGGCGCAACTGTGCCGCTGTCCGGACCGCTGGCGTCCAACGGGCAGCTCTATCTCGGCGCACTGCGGCTCGCCGAGGCGGACGTCAATGCGGCCGGAGGCATCGCCGGCCGGCCGCTGCGCATCCAGGTAGAAGATGCTACGTCTTCCAATACCGGAGCCGTCAATGCGCTCGTGAAGCTGGTCAAGCAGGTGGACCCGCCGCTCATCTTCCTGTCGAGCTACACGCCGCAGGTTGCCGCCATGGCGTCGGAGCTCGAGGCGGCCGGAATTCCGGGATTGCACTCCGCCGGCGCCGACTTCCTGCACGGTCTCGGCAATCCCTGGCTGTTCCGCATCCGCCCGTTCGACGGCCTGCAGACCGCCGCGATCACGCGACTGCTGGTTGAGGAACTCCGCTCGCGCCGGCCAGCCATCTTCTACATCCAGAACGACTACGGCGAGAACTACGCGCGGACCATCGCCGAGCTGCTGCGGCGCTCCGGAATCGAGCCGATCCTGCTCGCACACACCCAGGGCGACAACGACCTGCTGCCGCAGGTGAGATCGGCCCTCGACCGTGGCGCAGATGCGCTCGTCAGCGCGGGATACGTCCGCGACACGGCGCTCGTGCTCAAGGCGCGCCGCGCCACCGGGTCGCGGGTGCCGCTCGTGGGCAACAGCTCGCTCACCATCCCCGCGACGCTCGCGCTGCTCGAGCCCGAGGACCTGTCGGGCGTGATCGCGATGACCGACGCGCTTGTCGGTGCGCAGGCCGGGGCGCGCAGCGCCGCCTTCTTGCGCAGCTACGAAGAGGCTTACGGCTTCCGGCCCGACGCCTGGTCGCAGGCCTACTACGACGCCGTGATGATGGCGACGCGCGCGCTGGCCGATGCCGGCCCGGACGCACGCGCGGTGCGCGCGTGGTTCGCGCGCCTCGAGGAGTGGCCCGGCCTGACCCGACGATTCAGGGCGGACGAGCGAGGCAATCTCGCGCACGAGACGCTCATCGTGCGCAACGTGCCGGGCACGCGGGAGTGGGCCTACGTCTCGACCTTCACGGAGGAGGATCTCCTCGAGGTCCAGTCGACCGCGCCCGTGGCCGCCGGCGGAGCCGGTGAGCGGCGATCCATTCCGTGGCAGTCGGTCGTTCAGACCACGGCCAGCGGGCTCGCGATCGGCAGCGTCTATGCCCTGATGGCGCTCGGCTTCGTGCTGGTCTTCCAGGCGACCGGAGTCGTCAACTTCGCGGTCGGGCAGCTCGTGATGTTGGGCGCGTTCCTCGGCGTGACCACGGGTTCGAAGCTGCTCGGTGGGCTCGGCGGCTGGGCCTTCGCGCTCGTGCTCATGACCATCGCGGGAGTGGCCTTCTACCTGCTGGTCTACAGGCCGCTCAGCCGCCGGCCGCTCGTCACCGTGATCGTAGGGACCATCGCCATCGGCATCGTCCTGCAGAACCTCGCGCTGCAGGTCTTCGGTGCGCTGCCGCGGCAGCTTCCGTCGCCGTTCGGCTCGGGCACGGTGGAGCTGGCCGGCGTATCGCTCTCCGTTCACCAGCTCGTCACCCTCGCGGTCACCGCATTCGCCGTGGCCGCGCTCTACTGGCTGCTGTTCCGCACGCCGCTCGGCATCCGGGTGCGCGCCGTTGCGCAGGACCCCGACGCCGCACGCCTCATGGGCATCAACGTCGCCGCCGTCCACCTTTTCACCTGGTCGCTGGCCGGTGCGCTCGCCGGCCTGGCCGGCCTGCTGCTCGGCCCGATCTGGTTCGTCGACGCGAGCCTCGGCGATCCGCTCGCGCTCAAGGCCTTCGCCTCCACGATCATCGGCGGCTTCGGCAGCGTCCCGGGCGCGGTGCTGGGCGGCGCCGTCGTCGGCGTCACCGAGTCACTGTGCGCGGCCTACGTCTCCTCGGCCTACAAGGACGCCATCGTCTTCGGGCTGATGCTCGCGGTGCTCTTCGTTCGCCCACGTGGGTTGTTGGGCGAGCCGACAGGAGACAAGTCGTGAGGCATGGCGCGCCGGCCCTCGACCGCTGGTCCGCGCTGCTGCTGCTCGCCGTGGTCGGCGTGCTGGCGTTCTCGCTCGACGGCTACGGCCTGCGCGTGCTTCGGCTGGGCAGGCATCGTACACCTCGGCCAGGCCGCCTTCGTGGGCGTGGGTGCTTACGGCAGCGCCCTGTTGACTTCGCGCCTCGGCTGGCCGATGCCCGCCGCGATCCTTGCGGGTACGCTGGTCGCCACCGCCCTCGCGGCGCTGGTCAGCCTCCCGCTGACGCGGCTGCGCGGCCACTATCTCGCGCTCGCGACCGTGGGACTCAACGTCACCCTCGAGCTGATCGCCAAGAACTGGGTTTCGCTCACGGGCGGCTACGACGGCATCGGCGGGCTGCCGCGCCTCGCGGGCGACGCGGGCGGCGACGTAGCGGAGCTGGGGCCTCGCGCGCCTGCGGAGCAGCATGACCGGGCGCGCGCTGCTCGCGCTGCGCGACGACGAGGTGGCCGCGGCGAGTTCCGGTGCTCCGCCCGTGGCGCTGCGCGTGCTGGCCTTTGCCCTCGGCTGCGGCATGGCGGGCCTCGCGGGGGCGCTGTACGCGCACTACACGGGTTTCATTTCGCCGACGGACTTCGGAATCGGCCAGTCGATCCTCTACCTCGCCATGCTGGTCGTCGGCGGCGAGAGCTCGATCGCCGGTTCGCTGCTCGGTGCCGTGATGCTCACCTTCGCGCAGGAGTGGCTGCGCGAGGTATGGATCGGTTACATGGCGCTGTTCGGCGCGCTGATGCTCGCGGTCCTCTGGGTAGCCCCGGGTGGTCTCGGCGGGCTGCTGACGCGACTCGTCACGCGGCCGGGACGCCAGCCGTGACGGCCCTGCTCGAGGTGGAGGGTCTCACGCGCCGCTTCGGGGGGCTGGCCGCGGTCTCGTCCCTGACCCTGGCCGTAGCGGCGGGGGAGGCACGCGCGCTGATCGGCCCGAACGGAGCGGGCAAGAGCACGCTCGTGAACCTGCTATCCGGCACGGACCGGCCGACAGCCGGCGCGATCCGCTGGGCCGGGCAGGACGTGACCCGCCGGCCCGCGCACCTGCGAAGGCGGGCGGGCATCGCGAGGACCTTCCAGAACGGAAGGCTGTGCGAACGGCTGAGCGTGCTCGAGAACGTGATGCTGGGAGCGCTCACGGGCCTCGAAGCGGGCCTGCTCGACGCCTGGTTCCGCCCGGTCCGCCACGCGGCCGCCGAGCGTCGCGCCCGCGAGCTCGCGCGCGGTGCGCTCACGCTGGCCGGTGCGGAGGGCATCGAGGATCGTAGCGTCGACGCGCTGCCCTACGGCACGCGCAGGCTGGTGGAGATTGCGCGCGCGGTTGCCGCGCAGCCGCAGCTGCTGCTGCTCGACGAGCCGGCCGCCGGACTGAACAGCGGCGAGAAGGCCTCGCTGCTCACGGTCCTGGCGCGCGTTCGCGAGCGGGGCGTGGCGGTCCTGCTGATCGAGCACGACATGGGACTCGTCATGAGTTTCGCCGAGCGGATCAGCGTGCTCGACTTCGGCGAGAAGATCGCCGACGAGGTTCGCGCGGACCCGCGTGTCATCGAGGCCTACCTGGGGAGGGAAGGCGCCCATGCTTGAGCTGCAGGGGCTGGCCGTCCGCTACGGCGCGGTGGAGGCGGTGCGCGGCGTCGACCTGCACGTGGGACGCGGCGAGGCCGTGGCCCTTCTCGGCGCAAACGGTGCGGGCAAGACCTCCCTGCTGCGCGCCGCATCCGGCCTCGAGCAGGCCACAACCGGGCGGGTGCTGCTCGCCGGCGAGGACATCACCGCGTTGCGCGCGGATGAGCGCGCGCGTCGCGGCCTGGCGCACGTCCCGGAGCGGCGCCGCATCTTTCCGGGCCTGTCGGTCGAGGAGAACCTCAGGGTCGGTGCGACCGCCTGGGCTCGCTGGCGGAGCCCGCTGGCTTCGGACCTCGAGCGCGTCTACGGGCTCATGCCCCGGCTCGCCGAACGGCGTCGGCAGGCCGGCTGGTCGCTCTCGGGGGGCGAGCAGCAGATGCTCGCGCTCGGCCGGGCGCTGATGGCGCGGCCGAGGGTGCTGCTGCTCGACGAACCGTCACTCGGACTGGCCCCGCGCCTCGCCGAGGACATCTACGTGCAGTTGCGCCGCATCGCGTCGGAGGGCGCCACCGTGCTGCTGGTAGAGCAGAACACGGTGCTCGGCCTTTCGGTCGCGGTCCGCGGCTACGTGCTGGAGGGCGGGCGCATCACGCTCGAAGGTGTCCGCGAGGCGCTGCTCGGCAACCCCGCTGTGCACGACGCCTACCTCGGCGGCGGTCCGTCCCCGTCCTCGTCGCCTGCCTGAAGCTCGCCGAGCACCTTGCCCGGATTCATGATGCCGAGCGGGTCGATGACGCGCTTGATGCGCCGCATCAGCTCCAGCGCCGCCGGATCCTCGTAGCGCGAAAGCTCGTCGACCTTCAGCCGTCCGATGCCGTGCTCGGCGCTGAAGCTGCCGCGATAGCGCGCGACGAGGTCGTGCACGAGGCGCTTCACCTCGGGGCTGCGCTCCAGGAAGGCATGGCCGTTCGCGCACTCCGGCCCGCTCAGGTTGAAGTGCAGGTTGCCGTCGCCGAGGTGGCCGTAGGCCACGAGCCGCGCGCCGGGCACGAGCCGCGTGAGCAGCGGGGCGCACTCGTCGATGAAGTCCGGCAGGCGGCGCGCCTCGATCGAGATGTCGTGCTTGATGCTGGCTCCCTCTCGGGTCTGGGCCTCCGGGATGCTCTCGCGCAGCTGCCACAGGGCGGACCGCTGCGCGAGCGACGCGGCGATGACCGCGTCGCTCGCCCGTCCGGACTCGATGGAGGCGGCGAGCGCGGACTCCGCGCGCTGTGCGAGGTCCGAGTCGGACTGCGGCAGCGTCACCTCGACGAGCACATACCAGGGGTGCGGGCTGTCGAAGGGGTCGCTGGCGCCTTCGATGTGCCGGCACACGAGCTCCAGCGCGATGCGCGGCACGAGCTCGAAGGTGGTGATGCTGTCGCCGAGCGCCGTCCGCAGACCGGCCAGCAGGTCGACGGCCGCGCGCGGCGAGTCCAGCGCCACGACTGCCGTGGTGTAGCCGCCCGGCTTCGGATAGAGCCTGAGGCAGGCCGCGGTGATGATGCCCAGCGTCCCCTCGGCGCCGACGAACAACTGCTTCACATCGTAGCCGGTATTGTCCTTGCGCAGACCGCGCAGCTGGTCGAGCACGCTGCCGTCGGGCAGCACGACCTCGAGCCCGAGCAACAGGTCGCGCATCATGCCGTAGCGCAGGACCGCCGTGCCGCCGGCGTTGGTCGAGAGATTGCCGCCGATGGTGCACGAGCCCTCGGAGCCGAGCGACATTGGGAAGAGGCGTCCGGCCTCGTCGGCCGCCGCCTGCACGTCGGCCAGGATGCAGCCGGCCTCGACGGTGATGGAGTCGTTGAAGGGATCGGTCTCGCGTACACGATTCATTCGGCGCAGTGACACCAGGATCTCCTCGCCGGACTCCCGCGGTGTCGCGCCGCCGCAATAACTCGTGTTCCCGCCGTGTGGCACGATGGGAACCCGTTCAGCGGCGCAGAGCCGCACCAGCTCGGCGACCTGGGAGGTCGAGTCTGGCAGGGCGACGAGCGCCGTCGCACCTCGATAGAGCCTGCGGTGGTCGACCACGAACGGCTCGACGTCGGCAGGCTGGTCGAGATAGCCACCGGGCCCGAGCAGCTCGCGAAGCCGGGCTGCCGTCCGCTTAAGCCGCGCGTTTGTGTCGGAGTCCATGCGGCGATGTTAGCGCCGGTGCGCCAGTTTGATCTCGTGCTCCTGCCAGCCGCAGCGCGGTGAGCCGATGCGCAACCGGGCCGTGCCCTCGCCGCGAACCACCCAGGAAACCGACGCCCGGCTTCCGCTGCCGCGACTGCCCTGGAAGTGAGGTCCCGCCCCACCGCCGTGGCGGCCCTGCCCCCAGCCCTCGAGGTGACCGAGGCGCATGCGCGGCCGCGCACCGCCCTCGATGCAAGCCTTGTAGAGTTCCAGCGATGCTGTCACGGGCTCGTTCCAGTCCAGCCTGCGTGCGGATTCGAGGATGCAGGTCGGCAGGTAGCCCGTGTTCACGACCTCGCAATGCAGACGGTGGAGGTCACCCGCGAGGTGCTCCACCCGCACCTGGATCTCGAGCCGGGGCGCCATGGCGGCGACGCGCAGGAAGGCGGCGGCCTGGCCTTCGCAAACCTGCCCGAGCCGGCCGGGCGGCGGGTTCCAGATGCCGATGCGGGTGTCGGGCCCGCCGACTTCGACTGCCCCGAGCTGGGGATGGGAGAAGCTGCGCCAGCGTCCCGCCAACCGACCCTCGTTGTGCTCGGCGTCCCAGCGGTAGATCTTCTCCACGTCCCCGCGGTCGAGTCGCGAGTAGCGATCGACGAAGCGCTTCTGCTTCGGCAGACCCGCCTGCTCGAACAGGTCCCACAGCTCGCAGACGTAGGCGATGCAGCCGCGCTGGTGATAGGCGTAGTCGATGAGGTCGCCAAAGATCGGACGGTTCGGCAGGTACGTGAACTCCTCGAAGCCGCTCACCGTCGGGTAGCCGGTGTAGCGCTGTCCCCAGGCCTCGAGTTGTCGGAACACGGCGAGGTCGGACTGGTCCATCTCGGTATCGGGCTTGTGGCCCAGGGGGCGGATGAAGACGCCTCCGAACGTGTGGAGGTTGAGCCAGGCGAAGATGTGGGGCGCGCCCGTCGTGAACTCGACCACCGAGCGCGACTCCGCCTCGTGCAGCGGAAAGTCGCCCGCGCCGTCCTGCTCGTGCGGCGGCATCCAGCTATAGGGGAAGTTCCGATTGAGGTCGGTCGGATTGTCGTCGAGGAAGTGCGGCGTCGGGACCGTCTCGCCGTCGAAATTCTCGATGACGCCTTCCGGGTAGAGCTTGTAGAAGGGACCCTCGTCCTCGAGCTCGCGCAGCAGCATGCGGCCGGGGAAGTCGCGGCTCTCCACGTACTCCCCGGCCGGGTCAGCCTTGCGCATGCGCAGCGACAGGCCGTCACCGTCCACGTCCTCGACACGCCAGTAGGCCCGCTCGCGGTGCGGGATCCCGGTCGTGGGGATGGAACGCAGGAAGCGTCCGGTCGTCAGTACCCGCTCGGCCCCGTCCGGTGACATCCGCGGCAGCACGTAGAAGAGCACTTCGCGTAGCCGTTCTAGCAGCGCGGGGGTCAGGTCCAGGCTCCCCGGCAGCGACTCGGGCGCGAGGTGAATGCGGATGGCCGTTTCCGCTATCGCGAGGGCGACGCTCGACCCCGAGACCTCCGCCGCATGCATGTTCCCGTCCACCCACACGGCGGGACGGGTGCGTTCGGGCTCGACCCCCACGACCAGCAGCCAGATGTCCCGCCCCTCGCGCGTCCTGCCCAGTGAGCGCAGGCGCACCAGGTCGGGGAAGGCACTCGCCCAGGCCTGCAGCTGCGCGGTGAGGCGCTCGTGGGAGAGGTACTGGCTGGTGAAGCCGTGATTCAGCCCGTCGAGGTCGGCGGCCATCGCACACTCCCGAGTTGCCCGAGAACGCGGCAGGTTACCAAGGCTGGGACCGCTACGCATTGTCGTGGCCGGGCGCGCGTGGTCCACTGCCACCGACCCGTCGGTCGCCCGCGCGGGTCATGAACCGGTTGCCGGGCAGCTGCTCGGGGTGGCCATGGCAGATCGCTCCGCCGAGTCCCTCGCCTACGCCGTGCGCGGTGGCGCGCTCGTCCGCTATCACGCGGATCTCGCAACGGCCTTCGTCGGCATTGCCGCCGTACCCGCGGTCTTCGCGCTGCTGGCGAGGCAGTGGGTCTTCGCATCGTCCGCGGCGCTTGCCGCGCTGCTGCTCGGGTCGATCGGCCTGGGTTCGAGAAGGGTGTCCGCCCCGGCGCGGGTGCAGCCGAACGAGGCGCTCGTCGTCGTGGCGGTGGCCTACCTGCTCACGGCCGGTCTCATGAGCTGGCCGATGCGGGACGGGCAGCTTCCCCTGCTCGACGCGTTCTTCCACTCCGTCTCGGCCATCACGACGACGGGCCTGTCCACCCTGGAGCACCTCGACGGGCGCTCGCCGGCATTCCTGTTCACGCAGGCCTGGATGCAGTGGTACGGCGGGCTCGTCGTGGTGGTGCTGGCGGTGCTGCTGATGGGCCCGGGTACCTCCGCGCGCCGGTTGTCCGGCACGGAGCAGGACGAGGCCGACCTGGCCTCCGGCACCTGGACCCGCGCTCGCTGGGCGCTCAGGATCTACGCGGTGCTCACGGCCGTCGGGTTCTGCGTATTGCTGGCGCTCGGTGCCGGCGGCTTCGAGGCCCTGGTCTGCGCGCTGTCCGGCGTTTCAACGGGCGGCTTCTCACCCCGCGATGGCAGTCTCGCAGGCCTCGGCTCCTGGCCGTTGCAGGCTTCGTTGATCCTGCTGTCGCTCGCCGGGGCGGTCCCCTTCGCGCGCTACCGGGCGCTGACGGCACGTGGCATGGCACCCCGCGAGCGATGGCGTGCGTTCTTCGATCCCGAGACCCGAGGCCTGCTGACGATGTGCCTGCTGGTGACGGTCCTGCTGGTCGCCTCGCAGGTCCTCGCGGGCGGCGTGACATGGTGGCAGGCCGTCGCCGCCGGGCCCTTGCTCGCGGTGTCGGCGCAATCGACGGCCGGCTTTACGCCGGTCGATGTCGCGTCGCTCGATGCATCCTCCAAGCTCGTTCTGATCGTGTCCATGTTCGTTGGAGGGGGACAGGGCTCCACGGCGGGGGGAATCAAGGTGCTGAGGCTCCTGCTCATGCTGCGACTGCTACAGGTCGCCGTGCTCCGGCCCGCGCTTCCGCCTCACGCCGTCGTGAGGCCCGGGCTCGGCGAGCGCGGGCAGGACGATGCCTATCTCCGACAGGCACTCGGCGTGGTCGGTGTCTTTTGCGGCGTGGTGCTCCTGTCTTGGGCGGCCTTCGTGGCGTACGGCCACGACCCCCTGGACTCACTGTTCGAGGTGGTGTCGGCCACGGGCACGGTCGGCCTGTCGACGGGATTGTCCGGGCCGGCGCTCGAGCCCCTGCTCAAGCTGGTTCTGTGCACCGACATGTGGATGGGACGCCTGGAGATCCTCGCGGTGCTCGTGCTGCTGCATCCGAGGACCTGGGCCGGAAGGAGGGCGAAAACGTCATGAGGATCGCAATCGTCGGAGCGTCGTCAGCCGGCGTGTCTACCGCGCGCCTGTTGATCGAGCACAAGCACGACGTCGTCATCATCGAGAAGGACAAGGCGCGGATCGACGAGCTGTCGGAGGAGCTCGACTGCGGCTTCCTGCACGGCGACGGCAGTCGCCCGAGGATCCTGAAGGAGGCCGGTCCCGAGGACACCGACATGCTGCTCTGCCTGTCGAACGACGACCAGGACAACATCATCTCGGGCCTGGTCGGGAGATCCCTCGGCTTCGGCGAGGTCGTGACCAAGATCTCGGACGCCGAGTTCGAGCACATCTGCGCCGAGTTGAAGCTCGACAACACCATCAGCGCCACGCAGGTCACCGCGCGACGGCTCCTGGACATGGTCGAGGGCCGTGGCGTGGTCGAGCTTTCGACGGTGCTGCGGGGCGACGTGCGGTTCTTCGTCATCGCGGTGACGGCGGAGGAGGCCGGACCCGTGTCCGGATTCGAACTGCCGGGTGAAACGCGCGTGCTGTACGGCTACCGCGACGGCAAGCTGCTGTGGCCGGATGATGACCTCCAGCTCGAGGAGGGCGACGACCTCGTCCTGCTGACGACCTCGGACCGGGTCACCGAGCTCAAGGACCGCGGCAGGACGACGTCCGGCTGACCATCACGGGTGGCAGCTGCAACGCGGCGTCACTATCATCGACCACCTGGATTTCGCGCGTGGGGAGAGGGTCATGCTCGTCTTCAGGCAGCTTTTCGACGCCCAGTCCTCGACCTACACCTACCTCCTCGGCGACAGCGTGGCCGGCGAGGCGGTGCTGATCGACCCGGTCTTCGAGCAGGCCCGCCGCGATGCGGCCCTCGTCCACGAACTCGGCCTGCGCCTCGCGTGGACGCTCGAGACTCACGTACACGCTGATCACGTCACCGGAGGCTGGCTCCTCAAGCAACGCGAGGGCAGCTGCATCGCTCTGGCGGAGCGCGGCGGCGCCTCGGGGGCCGATCGCCTGCTCGGCGACGGCGACCGGGTCGACTTCGGCAAGCGCTACGTAGAGGTGCGGTGTACGCCCGGCCACACCGATGGCTGCGTCACCTACGTGCTCGACGACCAGTCGATGGCCTTCACGGGAGACGCGTTGCTCATCCGCGGCTGCGGCCGCACGGATTTCCAGCAGGGGGATCCGGCCGTGCTGTATCGGTCCGTAAGGGAGCAGATCTTCACCCTGCCGGCCAACTGCCGTCTCTACCCTGCGCACGATTACCGTGGACTGATGGCGACGACGGTGGACGAGGAGCGGCGCTTCAACCCGCGGCTCGGCGGCGACGTCGCGGTCGAGGACTTCGCAGGCTACATGAACAATCTGGGGCTGCCTCACCCGAAGCAGATCGACGTGGCCGTGCCGGCCAACCTGCGTTGCGGCAAGCCCGAGGCGGGAGGGCCGATCGAGCAGGAGCCCGGCTGGGCACCCCTGAACTTCACCTTCGGCGGCATCTGGGAGATCCAGCCCCACGCCCTCGAGGAACACCTGAACGAAGTGCAGGTGATCGACGTCCGCGAGGCCGACGAGTTCGCCGGCCCGCTGGGCCACATCCGCGGCGCCCGGCTCGTGCCGCTCGGTGAGCTCAAGGCACGAGCGCAGGACATCGACCCGAAGCGGCCCCTCGTCACAGTCTGCCGGGCCGGCGCCCGCTCTGCGCAGGCCGTCGTGATGCTGCAGAAGGCCGGTTTCAGGGACGTCGCGAACCTGGCCGGCGGCATGTTGCGCTGGCGCGCCGAGGGCGGGCCGGTGGAGGGTGGGGCCGCCTGACACTCGCGGCAGACGGCAGAGAGGCCGCTATACGGTGGCGATGGAGGGACGCCGGCAGCGGGGCTTGGTCAGCAGCATGTGCACGTCGCCGAGCTGCCGTTCCAGGAAGCCCCCCTCGCAGTAGCAGAGGTAGAACTCCCACATGCGGGCGAACTCCTCCGGGTAGCCGAGCTCGCGGACTTCGTCCAGCCTGGCCATGAAACGCTGCCGCCAGGCGCGCAGCGTCGTCGCGTAGTGCGGACCGATGTCCTCGAGGTGGAAGAGCTTCATGTCGGTCGAGCGGCGCATCGAGGCGACAATCACCGCGACGGAGGGGATGAAACTGCCGGGGAAGATGAAGCGCTGGATGAAGTCGACGGACTTCAGTGCCTGCTCGTAGAACTGGTCCTGAAGCGTGATGGCCTGGATCAGAGCCGCGCCGTGGGGTGCCAGCAGTGACGACACCTTCGCGAGATACGTGTCCAGGTAGCGGTGGCCGACCGCCTCGATCATCTCGATCGACACCAGCTTGTCGTAGGCTCCCCGGAGGTCGCGGTAGTCCTCCAGCAGCAGGGTGATTCTGCCGGACAGGCCCTCCCGCGCGACCAGCTCCGCGGCGTAGTCGTGCTGCTCGCGCGAGATCGTGGTGGTCGTGACATGGACGCCGTAGTGCCTCGCCGCGTGGAGGGCGAGGCCGCCCCAGCCGGTGCCGATCTCGACCAGGCGCTCGCCGGGACGCAGGTCGAGCTTGCGGCACACCGCGTCGAACTTCGCGAGCGAGGCCTCGTGCAAGGTCGACTGCGGCGTCTCGAAGATGCCGCAGGAGTAGGCCATCGTCTCGTCCAGGAACAGGCGGAACAGGTCGTTGCCGAGGTCGTAGTGCGCGGCGATGTTGCGCCGGCTGCCCTCGGGGCTGTTGCGGTTCAGCCAGTGCAGCATGCGCCGCAGCGGTGCGCTGATGATCGCGAGGCGCGAGTCCATCCTGTTCATCAGCTCGCGATTGACGACCATGATGCGCACGAGCGCGGTCAGGTCGTCGCAGTCCCAGTCGCCACGCATGTAGGACTCGCCGGCGCCGACGGTGCCACCGAAGGCGGCATCCGCCCAGAATTGTGGCCGGCGAACCGTGATCCTGGCGCCGAGATCGCAGCCATCGCTGCGGCGGCCGAAGCGCATGCTCGCGCCGTCCTCGACGATCACGAGCTCTCCCTCGGGCAGCTCGGCAAGCAGCGCCAGCATTGCCTTGCGGCCGAGTGCCTGGATCGGTCCGGGGTGGATGCGCCGCGGCTCCGCGGTCGCGGTCAGTATCGAGGACTTCATCGGGGAGTTCCGGTGGGCTCGCCGTCCGCGCGGGTGGCGAGCTTGGCGGGATGGGTGAAGAAGGGCGTGCGCTTGAGCCAGAGGCGCAGGGCCTGCCAGTAGATCAGCGCGACGACCCGGAGTGTCATGAACGGGTAGGCAAGGAGCGCGCGGCGCAGAGAGGACGCCGTGATGGACTGGCGGGCGAGCTCGAGCGTCGCGTCGAACACGCGCTCGCCGTCCTTCCAGTTCTCCATGTGCACGTGCAGCGTGCGCGACGGCTCGTCGAAGCGCCAGTCGTAGTCCATGTCCATGGGCAGGAATGGCGAGACGTGGAAGGACTTGCCGAACTGCCAGCGCCAGGCGCCTCCCTCGAGTCGCGCAGCGTCGGCGTCGAGCACGTAGGCGTGCCGCTCGTCCCAGGGGGTGTTGTTGATTTCCGCCACGATGAACCGCACGCGCTCGCCCGCGGCATCGAAGCAGTAGTAGAAGGTGACCGGGTTCATGCAGTAGCCGAAGTACCGCAGGTGAGCGAGCATCCTGATCGGCCCGGCGGGACGCTGGCCCGTCTCCGCCTCGACCCGGGCGCGGACCGCCTCTTCGAGCGGCAGGTCCACGGGACCGAGGTAGTCCTTGCGCCGGAACCACGCGAGCGCGGGCCGTCGCGCGGACCACAGCCAGCTGCGATCGAAGACGCGCGGCAGCTCGGCGAGGTCCAGGTACACCATGAACAGCCGGTAGCGGAAGCTGTTGCCGGCGGGCAACCGGCGACGGTGCCTAACCCACCCTCTGAAGAGGCTGCTGTGCATCGGTTTCCCACCGCGAGAACTGGTCGAGCGCCGTAAGCCCGCTGACGACGCCATCCTCGTGAAATCCGTAGCGCCAGTAGGCACCGCAATAGAAGCTGCGCCGCCGGCCGCTGATCTCGGCGTGGCGCTTCTGCGCGGCCACTCCCTGCGGCGTGTATACGGGGTGGCTGTAGTTGAAGCGCGCCAGCACCTTGCGCTCGTCGATCCGCTCGCCCACGTTGAGCGAGACGAGGTAGCGGCGACGGGTCGAAAGCGACTGCAGCACGTTCATGTCGTAGGTCACGGGCACGCCGCGCCCGGGGTCACGCTGCAGGTGGTAGTTCCACGCGGCCCGGGCGAGCGGGCTCTTCGGCAGGAGCGTCTCGTCCGTGTGCAGAATCGCCTCGTTCGGCGCGTAGGGAAACGCGCCAAGGATCTCGCCCTCGGTCTCGCTCGGGTCCTCGAGCATGGCGAGCGCCTCGTCGCTGTGACAGGCGAAGACCACCGCGTCGAAGTGCCTGATGTCTCCGCCGACGGTGCGGACGACGACCTCGTGCGGCATCCGTCGCACGGCGACCACCGGACTGGAGGTCCGGATCCGGTCGGCGAAGGGCGCGACGAGCTTGCGGACGTATTCGCGCGAGCCGCCGCGGACCGTCTTCCATTGCGGACGGTCGTTCACGCTGAGGAAGCCGTGGCGATGGAAGAAGTCGACGAAGAACCGGGCCGGGAAGCCGAGCATGGCCTGTTCGTCGGCGGACCAGATCGCGCGCCCCATCGGCACCACGTAATGCTCGACGAAGGTTCGTCCGTAGCGGTTGGCTTGCAGCCAGTCGCCCAGCGACGTCGCTTCGTCGTGGCGCGCGAGGAAAGCCGGCGCCTCGCGGTTGAAGCGCAGGATCTCCCAGATCATGTGCAGGAAGGACGGCCTGAACAGGTTGCGGCGCTGCGCGAACAGGGCGTTGAGCGACGTACCGTTGTACTCGAGCCCGGTCCGCTCGCATTGCAGGCTGAAGCTCATGTTGGAGAGCTGCCAGGGCACACCGAGCCGCTCGAGCATGGCGACGAAGTTGGGGTAGGTCCAGTCGTTGAAGACGATGAACCCCGTGTCGACCGCGATGCGCCCGCCGTCCTCGTCAACCTCCACCGTGTGGGTGTGGCCGCCAACCCGGTCCGAGGCCTCGAACACGGTCACCGCGTGACGGGGAGCCAGGCCCGCAGCCACGGTGAGGCCGGAGATGCCGGACCCGATCACCGCGACCCTCACGGCCTTGCCTCCGGACGCGCGTCGCGTACCGCGAGCGGGATGGGCTTCAGCCGACGGACGAGGCCTAGCAGGGCCAGGAGCCGCAGGCCGTAGTAGGTGAGGTCGATTTCCCACCAGTAGAAGCCCTGGCGCACGGAAGTCGGGTAGTAGTGGTGGTTGTTGTGCCAGCCCTCGCCGAGCGTGACGAGCGCCAGCCAGGCATTGTTGCGACTCTGGTCGCGGGTGGCGTAGCGGCGGGATCCGAACACGTGGCACAGGGAATTGATGGTGTATGTCGCGTGGTACAGCACGACGGTCGAGACGAAAAAGCCCCAAACCAGCAGCTGCCAGCCGTCGGTGCCGAGCGCCGGGCGGTTCGCCTCGAGCCACTCGCCGGCCAGGAACAGGCCGACCGCCAGCGCGACGGGAACCGCGATGTCGAAGCGGTCGAGCCAGCGCAACTCGGGAAACTGCATCAGGTCGCGCACGCGGCGCAGGTCCGGACGGAATCCGCCCTTCGTCAGGAACCACCCCATGTGGCTCGTCAGGAAACCCCGGTGCAGGGGAGAGTGCGGATCCTCCGGACGGTCCGAGTGGGCGTGGTGGTGGCGGTGGTGCGCGGCCCACCAGATGGGTCCGCGCTGGACGGCGGTTGCGCCGAGGAGCCCGAACACGAACTGGACCGGGCGAGACGCCTGGAACGTGCGGTGGGAGAAATACCGGTGGTAGAAACCGGTGACGGCGAACATGCGCACGACGTAGAGCGTCGCCGCGACGGCGAGCGCGAAGGGACTCACGCCCACCCAGACGACGCCGAGGCAAGCCGCGTGCATCAGGATGAAGGGAACGATGCGCGCCCATTCCACGGCATCGGGGCGCTCGGGCGCGGGGAGCTGCGCGTGATCGGCCGCAAACCAGCGGCCGATGGCCTTGAGCCAGCGCAGAGCACCCTCGTCGCGTTCCTGCGGCGCGATACTTTCCATCATGACCCTTCGACGCAAGTGATGGCCGGTCGTGGCCCGGCCCCTGCGTGTCGTCGTACGTGGGCCCGGCCGGCGAAGCCGGAGTTTAGCCCGGTTCGCCCGCCGGCGCACCCCGCGAGCCGGCTCGCCGTGCGACGGCAAGTGCTTGTAATTTCAGGAAAAATTGGCATCGGTAGTCGCGTCCGTGCATGAGCCACGCGGGGCCCTCAGTCATTCGCGTCCTGCCGCGCCGCGGATTCGCGACCTCACTTGCGGCCGGTCTTCAAGGCTTCGAACCGGGCCAGCGCGTCGTTGCGGCTACCCCGAGGCTCGACGACGGGCAGCGGGTAGCTGCGGCCCGGCTCCACGCCGGCCGCGTCCAGGATCTCGCGCGGCGCCGTCCAGGGGCAGTGGATGTACTTGTCGGGGAGTCTCGCCAGCTCGGGCACCCAGCGGCGGATGTAGTCGCGCGCGGGATCGAACTTCTCCGCCTGCAGCACGGGGTTGAAGACCCGGAAGTAGGGCGCGGCATCCGCGCCGCAGCCGGCAGTCCACTGCCAGCCGAGCGTATTGTTCGCGAGGTCCGCGTCGACGAGCGTGTCCCAGAACCAGCGCGCCCCTTCGAGCCAGTGCATGAACAGGTTCTTCGTGAGCAGCGAGGCGACGATCATGCGCACGCGGTTGTGCATCCAGCCCGTGTGCCACAGTTCCCGCATCCCCGCGTCCACGATCGGATAGCCGGTGCGGCCGCGTCGCCACGCCTCCAGTCGTGCGGTGTCTCGCTGCCATTCCAGACGGTCGAATCGTGCGTCGAGCGGCGCATCGGTCGTATGCGGAAAGTGGAAGAGCAGGTGGTGGGAGAACTCGCGCCAGCCGAGCTCCCGTGTGAAGGACTCCGCGCCCTTCGAGTCGCCGAGGCCCGGTGCACGCGCCGCCGCGAAGGCCTGCCGCGGCGAAAGCTCGCCGAAATGAAGGTGTGGTGACAAGCGGGATGTGCCGGCGAGGTCGGGCCGGTTGCGGTCGGCGTCGTACGCGCCGAGCGACTCTTGGGCGAAGCGTGCGAGTGCCGCGGCCGCACCGGTCTCACCCGGTGACCATTTCTCGGCCAGGCCGGAATCCCACCGGATCGTGGGCAGCAGGCCCAGCTCGCCGAGCTCGACGCTGCGCGGCAGCGCGTCGCCGCCCGGCAGGCGGCGAGGCGCTCGTGCCGGGGGGGCAAGCTCGCCGAGCAGGGGGCTGCAGGCCCGCCAGAAGGGCGTGAAGACGCGGTACGGATCCCCCTGGCCGGTCTTCACCGCCCAGGGCTCGACCAGCAGGTGGCCGCCGTGCGACGCGGCCTGGATGCCACGGTCTGCGAGCTCGCGTTCGATGCGCTTGTCGCGCTCGAGGAGGGCAGGCTCGTAGAGCCGGCTCCAGTGCACCGCACCGGCGCCGGTCTCCTCCACGAGCGCGAGCAGCGCATCGAGGCTCGGGCCGTGGCGCACCACCAGGCGACTGCCGCGTCCGGCCAGGGACTTGTCCAGTTCCTTCAGGCTGTAATGGAGCCACCAGCGGCTGGCGGCGCCCGGTGCCCAGGGACCTTCCTCGTCGGGAGCATGGACGTAGACCGGCACGACGGCGTCGGCCGAGGCCAGCGCCTCGCCGAGCGCTGCATTGTCCGTCAGGCGCAGGTCGCGGCGGAACCAGACGATGGCAATCGACAAGTTCGCTCCTCCGGCAGGAAGCACGCTCGGCGCTTCGCCGTGGTGCGCCGGCCAGGTCAGGGGCGGCGGGGCAGCCGTGCCGATAGCTGCCCGCGCAGCTCCTTCGCCAGTTCGCGCACGGCCCGGCGGGTGGATTCATCCAGCCTGCGGAGGTTGCGGACCTGCAGGCCCATGCGCGGGTGCTCGCGGAACCGCTCCTCGTGCCGGTCGAGGAAGTCCCAGTACAGCGTCGTGAAGGGGCAGGCGTCCGCTCCCGTCGAGCGGGCGGGATCGTAGCGGCAAGCACCGCAGAGGTTGCTCATCCTGTCGATGTACTTGCCGGTGGCGACGTAGGGCTTGGATGCCATCACGCCGCCGTCTGCGTACTGCGACATGCCGACCGTGTTCGGCAGCTCGACCCACTCGACTGCATCGACGTAGATCGCCAGGTACCACTCGTGGACTTCCCTGGGGCGCACGCCCAGCAGCAGCGCGAACAGGCCCGTGACCATCAGCCGCTGGATGTGATGGGCGTAGCCGAGCGCCAGCGTCTGGCGCAGCGCGTCGGCCAGGCACGCCATGTCGGTCTCGCCGGTCCAGAAGAACGCGGGCAGCGGCTGGCCGGCGCCGAGTTCGTTGCGTTCGGCGTACCCGGGCATGAATCGCCAGTAGAGGCCGCGCACGAACTCGCGCCAGCCAAGCACCTGGCGGACGAAACCCTCGGCCGCGGCAACCGGAGCCCGACCTTCACGACATGCCTTCTCGACTGCCCGGCATGCCTCGAGCGGCGAGAGCAGCTTGAGGTTGAGCGCCGCGGACAGGCGCGAGTGATAGAGCCAGGGCTCGCCATGCCACATCGCGTCCTGGTAGCGCCCGAAGCGCGGAAGACGGTGCTCGACGAAGTCCTCGAGCGCCGCGAGCGCCTGTGCGCGCGTAACGGGCCAGTCGAAGTGCTCGAGCGAGCCCGGGTGTTCCAGGAAGCGGGACTGGACCTCGCGCAGGACGGCCCGCGTCGTGTCGTCCGGATGGAAGCGACGTGGTGAAGGCACCACCCCCGGTCCGCGCCTGCCGAAGCCCGAGCGATTCTCGCGATCGAAGTTCCACGCGCCCCCGACCGGCGCGTCCCGGTCCATCAGCAGCCCGGTCCGCCGGCGCATCCAGCGATAGAAGTGCTCGAGCCTGAGCTCCCGCCGCCCTTCCGCCCAGCGGGCGAAATCGGCCGGTCCGCACAGGAAGTGCCGGTCCGCGCGCTCCTCGAGCTGGAGCCCGGCGGACCTCGTGGCCTCCTCGAGAGCGCGGAGCACGCGCCAGTCGCCCGGTCTCACGAGCACGACGCGCGACGGCGACAGGCGCTCGAGGTCCTCGGCGAGCGCGTCGGCCAGCGTCGTTGCGCGGTGTTGACCGAGCTGCCGGTAGTGGACCGTCTTGCCGTCCGCGAGCAGCACGTCGCGGAAGTGGCGCATCGCGGCGAGAAAAAGCGCGATGCGGGCCTTGTGAGACCAGACGTGCTCCGACTCCTCGCTGACCTCGGCCATCCAGACCGCGTCCTGCGAGGGATCGAATCCGTCGAACGCCGCAGAGCGGATGTCGAGCTGGTCGCCGAGCACGACCACCAGCGATCGCGTGGCCCTCACGTCGGTCGCCACGCGGCTCCCCGTGCGGGTGCCGGGGAGGCGGACGCCGGCGCGGCGACCGGCGCGCCCTTGGTCACCGAAGGGGCATCAGGCCGGCTGGCCGGCGCGCAGCGCGGCGATCCGCTCCTCGAGCGGCGGGTGGCTCATGAACAGCTTGCGCAGCCCGGCCCCGATGCCGCCGCCGGCGATGCCGAACGCAGCCATCCTGTCCGGGAGCGCGTGCGGCTGATTCCGGCGCAGTGCTTCCAGGGCGCCGATCATGTGATGGCGGCCGGCGAGGTGTGCGCCGCCGGCGTCGGCCCGGAACTCGCGCTGGCGCGAGAACCACATGACGATCATGGTCGCGAGGAAGGCGAGCACGAGCTCCGCCACGATCGTGGTGATCCAGAACCCCGGGCCGTGGCCATTCTCGCTGCGGAACACGACGCGATCGACGACCTGGCCGATCAGCCGCGACAGCACGAAGACGAACGTGTTGACCACGCCCTGGATCAGCGCGAGCGTCACCATGTCCCCGTTGGCGACGTGGCTCACTTCGTGACCGAGCACCGCCTCCACCTCTTCCCTGGACATGCGGTTGACCAGGCCGGTGGAGACGGCGACGAGCGAGGCGTTGCGGCTCGCGCCGGTCGCGAAGGCGTTCGGCTCGGGCGAGTCGAAGTAGCCGACCTCGGGCATGCCTATGCCCGCCTGCTGCGCCTGGCGCCTTACGGCCTCGACGAGCCAGCGCTCGACCTCGTTGGACGGCTGCTCGATCACGCGCACGCCCATCATCTTCTTCGCGCTCCACTTGGAGATGGCGAGCGAGAAGAACGAGCCGCCGAAGCCGAGCAACGCCCCGAAGACGAGCAAAGAGGTGAAGTTGATGCCCTGGGCGGTGAGCCAGTACTCGAGACCCAGTAGGCGGAGCGTGATGCTCGCGACGATGAGGATCGCGAAGTTGGTGACGACGAACAGCAGTATGCGCTTCATGGTTTCCGTCCCGAACGCCCGACGGGGCGTGCAATCTGACAACTGCGGCCGGCACCGGTTCCGGGTGCCGGCCGACATCGTACCAGTCCAGCCGTCACGTTGATGGGCGCGCGGCGCCCCGTTTCAAGGCCTCATTCCCCCTGGCCGGACGAGTAGCCGGGCACGCCGTCGAACTCGTGCAGGTGCTCGGTCTTGACGTAGTCGAGGCCCGCGCCCGAGATGGCCGCGAGGAGGCTCTGCAGCTCGGCGTGTCGCAGCGGCCGGCCCGGGTCGCGGCGCAGGAACCGGCAGCGCCAGTGGTCCGTGCGGAAGGTCTCGGGCAGGCCGGCGGGCCAGACCTTGACGCCGCGGTTCGTGATCATCCTGAGCTCGAGGGCTGGCGAGCCGGCGCTCGCCAGGCGACCAGCCAGCGCCACCGGGTCGCGTCCGTCCTCGTCCCAGTCCAGGAACACGTCGATGCCGACGAGGTCCTTGCGGGGTCGACGCGGCGGCCGCGAGTGCGCGGGACGCCGGACGCCGGTCCGGGTCGGGCCGTACTGGACAGCCTGGAGGCGACGAGGTGCGGAACCGAGTTCGGCGACTATCGCGCGGGCGAACTCTCGGGTGCCCACCCGGCGGCTGCTCACGCCGTGCTGGAAGATGTCGGCGGTGTGCAGGCCCCGCTCCAGCACCCGCAGCCAGGCGTTGTGGACCCGGGAGGCTTCCTCGGCGAGGCCCACGTGGCCGAGCATCATCACGCCGGCCAGCAGCAGGCCCGAGGGATTCGCGAGGTCCCGACCGGCGATGTCCGGAGCCGACCCGTGCACGGCCTCGAACATCGCGAACTCGTCGCCGACGTTGGCCGACGCCGCCAGGCCGATCGACCCGGAAATTTCGGCCGCGACGTCGGACAGGATGTCCCCGTACAGGTTGGGTGTGACGATGACGTCGAATTTCTCCGGACGGGTCGTGAGGCGGGCGGCCCCGGCGTCGACGATGTGATGCTCGGCCAGCAGATCCGGGTAGCCGGCCGCCACCTCGTCGAAGACCTCGTGAAAGAGACCGTCGGTCAGCTTCATGATGTTGTCCTTGGTCAGGCAGGACACCTTGCGCCGTCCGCGGTCCCGCGCATAGTTGAAGGCGTAGCGGATCACGCGCTCGCAGCCCGGCCGGGACACGAGCTTCAGGCACTGCACGACCTCCGCCGTGGCGCGGTGCTCGATTCCCGCGTAGGTGTCCTCCTCGTTCTCGCGCACGATGACGACATCCATCGACGGGTGGCGCGACGCGACGAAGGGGTGGTAGCTGCGGCATGGCCGTACGTTGGCAAACAGGCCGAGCGACTTGCGTATCGTGACGTTGACGCTCTTGAAGCCGCCGCCCTGAGGCGTCGACACCGGTGCCTTGAGGAAGGCGCGGCTGCCCCGGAGGATGTCCCATGCCGCAGGGTCGACACCGGAGCGCGTCCCGGACTCGTAGACCCCGCGGCCCAGCGGCACCTCCTGCAGGTCGAGTCTTGCGCCGGCCGCCTCCATGACCGTCAGCACGGCGTCGGTGATCTCGGGACCGATGCCGTCGCCCCGCGCGAAGGCCACCGTGCGCGCCCGCGATGGGACGTCGGAAATCCGCAGGCTGTCGGGATTGGCTGCCATGTGATAATCCTCTCTTGAAAAATGAATAGCGAACTATGAAACACGAACTATAGTTCGCATATTGTAGGGCGGAGCATGGATCCGGTCAACGCGGATCAGGGGTTCTCGCAATGAAGGTCCCTGGACAGGAACGCCTCGACTCGAGGGCCAGAGGCCATGACGAGCGGGCGGAAATGCCGGGAGGCGGTCGTCCGGAGGCGGATGCGGGCGCACGACACTGGACATTCCTGTCGAATCACGGCCACGTCCTGGTCTGCCTTGCGCGCGACCCGGAAGCGCGACTCCGGGACGTCGCACTCGCGGTCGGCATCACGGAGCGCGCCGTGCAGAAGATCGTCTCCGATCTCGAGGAAGCGGGCGTGGTGGAGCGCGTCCGCGAGGGCCGCCGCAACCGTTACCGGTTGTTCCTCGACCGGCCGCTGCGCCACCCGATCGAGGCCCATCGCACGGTCGGGTCGCTGCTCGGCATGGTGCTGGACGAACCGGCCGTGCGGCGCCTTGGCGGGCCAGGGCAGGAGCCGCGGCGCTCGGTCGAGTAACCGGCGGTCAGGCGCGAGACACCGCGACCGACTCGCCCGGGTCGGTCCTTCCAGCACGCTGCCGACGGCAGCAGGCCCTCTAGTTCCTTGCATAGACGCTCGGGTCGCCGTCGACGACCCGGGGTCGCCGCGCTCCGGGAAAGCACGGAGTGACTTTGGTTACTGAGGGTTCACTCTACCAGTCGGTAACGTGCCGGCCGACACTTCCCAGGAGGACGCAGAGTGAACATCGACCGCGCCGTTTTCGCCATGGCGGGCACCATGATTCTGGTGAGCCTGCTGCTCGTCTACCTCGTCAGCCCGATGTGGCTGTGGCTGACTGCCTTCGTGGGTGCCAACCTGCTGCAGTCGGCCTTCACGGGCTTCTGCCCCGCGGTAGCGATCTTCCGCAAGCTCGGGCTCGCGCCCGGGAAGGCATTCGGCTGAGGGAGCGGTCTGCCATGAGCGCCACGCGTCGCGGGCTCGGTACCGGCCTCATCCTGGCCGCCGCGCTGCTGGCCCTGGCGGGCTGCGGGGGCGAGGAGGCGGCACCCGGGCCTGTAAGGGCCGCGCCCGACCTCGAGACGCTCGTCGTGCAGCCGGCAGCCATCGACCGGGAGCGCGTGTTCGACGGCATCGTGGAATCGGTCGAGCAGGCGACACTTGCGGCCCAGACCAGCGGCCGCATCGTCGCGCTCGAGCGGGACGTGGACGACCGCGTCCGGCGCGGCGACCTCATCATGCGCATCAGCGCCGTGGAACAGCGCGCCCGCCTCGACGCCGCTCTCGAGTCGCTGTCGGAAGCGGAAGCGCTCGCCACCGAGGCCCGCGCGCAATTCAGACGGGTCAGCGACCTCGTCGAACGCAAGCTGCTCTCGCAGGCGGACCTCGATCGCGTCACGGCGGTACGGGATGCCGCCGCAGCGCGGCTGGCGGCCGCAGAAGCCAACGTCGCTGCTGCGCGAGAGCAGTTCAGCTACACGGAAATACGCGCCCCGTTCGCCGGCGTTGTCACTCGCCGACACGTCGACGTCGGCGAGGCCGTCTCGCCCGGAACGCCGCTCGTCGCCATCGCCGCGCCCGAGGTGCTGCGGGTCAATGTCGACGTCCCGCAGGCGCTGGCCGAGGAGGTGAGAGGTCTCGGCGCCGCGACGGTGCGCACGGTGAAGGGGGAGGTGCCGTCGGAGCGCATCACGGTGTTCCCGGCAGCATCGGCCGGCTCGAACACCGTGCGCGTGCGCATCGACCTGCCGGCCGGCACGCCGGGCTTGTTCCCGGGCATGTTCGTCAAGGCCGGCTTCGCGATCGGCGATCTCGCGACCGTCCGCGTGCCGGCGTCGGTGGTCGTGCGGCGGGGCGAGGTCACGGCGGTCTACGTCGTGACCGGGGAAGGACGGATCGTGTTGCGGCAGGTGCGGCTCGGCCGCGCCGTGAACGGTGCGATCGAGGTGCTCGCGGGGCTCGAGCCTGGCGAGCGCGTCGCGGCCGACCCCGTCGCGGCGACGCTCGCGGTCGAAGGCCGCTAGGGCCATGTCAGATCGACTCGGTTTCTCGGGCCGCGTCGCGCGGCTGTTTCTCACCAACCAGCTGACGCCGCTCTTGGCTCTCTTCGGCCTGCTGCTCGGGCTGTTCGCGGTATTGGTGACGCCGCGCGAGGAGGAGCCGCAAATCGACGTCACGATGGCCAACGTGATCATCCCGTTCCCCGGCGCGAGCGCTTCACAGGTCGAGAGCCTGATCGCGGAGCCGATGGAGCAGGTGCTCGCGGAGATCTCGGACGTCAAGCACCTCTACTCGGTTTCGAGGCCGGACGCGGCGGTGCTCACCGTGGAATTCGAGGTGGGCCTGCCGCGCAACGAGGCCATCGTGCGCCTCTACAACGCCGTGTTCTCCAACCTCGACCTGCGCCCGGCCAACCTCGGCTGGCTGCAGCCGATCATCAAGCCCAAGGGAATCGACGACGTTCCCGTAGTCGCCATTACGCTCTGGACGGAAGATCCCGAGCGCGGCGCCTTCGACCTCTCCAAGGTGGCGCACGCAGTCGAGAGCGAATTGAAGCGCGTGCAGGGCGCACGCAACGTCTACACCATCGGCAGCCCCGACGACACTGTCCACGTGGAGCTCGATCCGCAGCGGCTCACGGGCTACGGTCTGACGTTGCCCGAGCTCGTGTCAGCCCTCGAGGCGGCGAACGTGGTCCGCCACGCCGGCAGCGTCATCGGCGGCGGTTCGGAGCGGCCGGTGCAGGCCGGCCGGTTCCTGGCCGGTCGCGCCGACGTGGCAGGGCTCGTGGTTGGCCTGTGGGACGGCCGGCCCGTGTTCCTCGCCGACGTGGCGACGATCACCGAGGGCCCTGACCAGCCGGATCGCTACGTGTGGATGGGCGCGGGCCCGGCGGCCGGTAGCCGTGGCGTCGAACTCGAGGGCGAGGCCCCGGCGGTGACCGTGGCGCTTTCCAAGCAGCCCGGCATCAATGCCGTCGACGTGACGAGGCGGGCGATTGCACAGCTCGAGTCGCTGCGCGGCATCGTCATTCCCGATGGCGTGGAAGTGACGGTCACGCGCAACTACGGCGAGACCGCCAACGACAAGGCCCAGAAGCTGATCCAGAAGCTCGCCTTCGCCACGGCGTCGGTCGTGCTGCTCGTGTTGTTCGCGCTCGGCTGGAGGGAGGCTGTCGTAGTCGGCGCCGCCGTCGTCGTGACGCTCGCGGCCACGCTGTTCGCCTCCTGGGCCTGGGGCTTCACGCTGAACCGGGTGTCGCTCTTCGCCCTGATCTTCTCCATCGGCATCCTGGTCGATGACGCGATAGTCGTGGTCGAAAACATCCACCGCCACATGGCGCTCGGCGGCAGGACACTGCTCGACGCCATTCCGCCGGCGGTCGACGAGGTCGGCGGGCCCACGATCCTTGCGACATTCACCGTGATCGCGGCCCTGGTGCCCATGGCGTTCGTCACGGGCCTCATGGGGCCCTACATGAGCCCCATTCCCATCAACGCGAGCCTCGGCATGCTGATCTCGCTGGCGGTGGCGCTGGTGTTCACGCCGTGGCTATCCAACCGCATGATGGCCGGCGCCGACTTCTCGACGCACGGCGCCGGACACGGCGGCGCTGCCCTGGAGCCGCTGTTCACGCGCCTCTTGTCGCCCTTCCTGACCGCGCCGACGGCGCGGCGCAACCGGCACCGACTGTACCTCGCCACGCTGCTCGCCATCGTGGCGGCGGTGAGCCTGGTGGGCCTCAAGTGGGTCGTGCTCAAGATGCTGCCCTTCGACAACAAGTCGGAGTTCCAGGTCGTGCTGAACATGCCTGAGGGCACTCCCGTGGAGAAGACGGCCGCGGTGCTGTCCGAGCTCGCCGCCGTGGTGCGGCAGGTCCCCGAGGTGACCGACTACCAGGCCTATGCGGGCACCGCGGCGCCAATTAACTTCAACGGGCTCGTCCGCCAGTACTACCTGCGCGAGAGCGGCGAGCTCGGCGACCTGCAGGTCAACCTGACGGACAAGCATCATCGCGAGCGCCAGAGCCACGAGATCGCGCGCTCGGTCCGACCGGCGCTTGCGGAGATCGGCCGCCGCCACGGGGCCTCGGTGCAGGTGGTGGAGGTGCCGCCCGGCCCGCCGGTGATGGCGCCGATCGTCGCAGAGATCTACGGGCCCGGCTACGAGTCGCAGCGGCAGCTCGCCCGTGAGGTCCGGGAGCTGTTCGAGTCGACGCCTGACATCGTGGACATCGACGACAGCATCGAGGCCGATGCGGACCGGTACGTCGTGACGGTGGACCGGCAGCGGGCGGCGCTCTTGGGCGTGCCGCAGCAGGCGGTCACCGAGACGCTGGCGGCCGCGCTGGGCGGCATGGATGCGACCTTCGTGCGCCTCGGTCGCGAGAAGTACCCCGTGCCCGTGCGCCTCGAGCTGCCGGTGCCTGAGAAGGCCGACCTGGACCGCGTGCTGGCGCTGCGGGTCCGGACGGGCGCGGGTGAGACCGTACCGCTCAGCGAGATCACGCACCTCGAGCGTGCCGCCTGGGACCCGGTGATCTACCGCAAGGACGGCTCGCGCTACGCATGGGTGACCGGCGACGGGGGCGGCGAGCTCGACAGTCCGCTGTACGGCATGTTCGACATGGTCGGCTCCATCTCGGACGCGCCGCCCGGCGGCCGGAAGGTGGCCCAGTACTTCACCCGTCAGCCGGAGCCCACGTCGGGATTCGCGATCAAGTGGGACGGCGAGTGGCAGATCACCTACGAGACCTTCCGCGACATGGGGCTCGCGTACTCCGTGGGGTTGCTGCTGATCTTCCTGCTGGTGGTCGCGCAGTTCGGCAGCTACGCGGTGCCGCTGGTGATCATGGCGCCGATCCCGCTGACGCTCATCGGCATCATGCCGGGGCACGCGCTCCTGGGCGCCCAGTTCACGGCTACGTCAATGATCGGCATGATCGCGCTGGCCGGCATCATCGTGCGCAACTCGATCCTGCTCGTTGATTTCGTCAACGTCGAGCTCGAGGCGGGGCGTGACCTGGCGCAGGCCGTGATCCGCGCCGGCGCCGTACGCGCCAAGCCGATCGCCCTGACCGCGGTCGCGGCCATGCTCGGCGGCTTCTTCATCCTGGACGACCCGATCTTCAACGGGCTGGCCGTCTCGCTGATCTTCGGGATATTCGTATCGACACTGCTCACCCTGTTGGTGATACCCATCCTTTACTATAGCTATCGCCGCCGCCAGGAGCGGGTCTGAGCGGCGGCCTCATCAAGGGGGTGTGACATGGCGACGGTCGTGGTTCTCGGCGCAGGGCTCGGCGGCGTGCCGATGGCCTACGAGCTGCGCAAGAAACTGGGGTCCGAGCACAAGGTGCTGCTGGTCGGCGCGACGCCTTATTTCGAGTTCACGCCCTCCAACCCGTGGATCGCCGTCGGCTGGCGCACGCGCGAGCAGACCCGCGTCGACCTCAAGCGGCCGCTGGACCGCAAGGGCGTCGAGTTCATCGCCGAGAACGCGATCGCCATCGATGCTCCCGGGCGCAAGCTGACCCTGGCCGGTGGCCGGGTCATCGACTACGACTATCTCGTCATCAGCACCGGTCCCAAGCTGGCCTTCGAGGAGATTCCGGGCCTGGGGCCTGACGGCCACACGCAGTCCATCTGCACCCACGCGCACGCGCAGCAGGCGTGGGAGGCCTACGAGCGCTTCCTCGCCGACCCCGGTCCGGTGATCATCGGCGCGGCGCCGGCGGCGAGCTGCTTCGGCCCCGCCTACGAGTTCGCGACGATCGTCGACGCCGACCTCCGCAAGCGCCGCCTGCGCGACAAGGTGCCGATGACCTACGTCACGAGCGAGCCGTACATCGGCCACCTGGGGCTCGGCGGCGTCGGGGACAGCAAGGGCCTGATGGAGTCCGAGCTGCGGCAGCGACACATCAAGTGGATCACGAACGCCAAGATCACGGGGGCGGAGGCCGGGAGCCTGAAGGTCGAGGAGCTGGACGACGACGGCAAGCTGCGCAAGCAGCACGAGCTGCCGTTCAAGTACGCCATGATCCTGCCGGCCTTCAAGGGCGTCGACGCCGTGGCCGCGGTCCCGGAGCTGTGCAACCCGCGAGGCTTCGTGATCGTCGACGAGCACCAGCGCAGCAAGAAGTTCCCGAGCATCTTCTCCGCAGGCGTCTGCATCGCGATCCCGCCGGTGGAACCCACGCCCGTGCCGACCGGAGCCCCCAAGACCGGCTTCATGATCGAGTCGATGGTCAGTGCCATCGGCGAGAACATCGCCGCGGATATCGCGGGCCGGCCGGCCGATGCCAAGGCCACCTGGAACGCGCTCTGCCTGGCCGATTTCGGCGACTCCGGTGCGGCCTTCGTGGCCATGCCGCAGATTCCGCCACGCAACCTGACCTGGGCGAAGGAAGGCTACTGGGTGCACCTCGCCAAGATCGCCTTCGAGAAGTACTTCCTGCGCAAGGTTCGCGTGGGTTCGATCACGCCCGTCTACGAGAAGTACGTGCTGCGCATGATGGGGCTGCACTCGCTCAAGTGAGCGGCTCGCCGCGGCCGGGGCACGCTCCGCTCAGCCCCCGGCCGCTCCCTCGAGCCACCGCGCCAGGGCGCCGGCGTCCATGGCGCCGGCCTTGCGCGCAACCGGCTGCCCGGCCCGGAACAGTATGAGGGTCGGAATGCTGCGGATGCCGAAGCGCGAGGCGAGGTCGGGGCATTCGTCCGTGTTGACCTTGGCGAAGCGGAAGCGCGGCTCGAGACGGGCGGCCGCGGCTGCGAACTGCGGTGCCATGGCGTGGCAGGGCCCGCACCAGGGGGCCCAGAAGTCGACGACGACGGGCAGGTCGCTGCGCCCGATCTGGGCATCGAACGCGGGGCCGTTCAGGTCCACCGGCTTGCCGGCGAACAGGTGGGACTTGCACCGCGGGCACTTCGGCCGCTCGTCGAGCCGCTCGCGCGGTACTCTCACGACCGACTCGCAACCCGGGCAAACGACGTGCAGCGAGGCAGCAGCACCCATTCTGGCGTGACCTCCGTGGGGCCGCGGAATCCCCTTGACGGTCAAGCGTGACACTTGCGGACGCGAGGGGCTTGAAAAATCGTGGAAACTACACAATGCGTGGCGGATAGACGCGCACCGACGGGACTCGCATGCAGTTCAAGGACTACTACTCGCTGCTCGGGGTCGGGCGGGAGGCCAACGCCGACGAGATCAAGCGCGCCTACCGTCGGCTCGCGCGCAAGTACCACCCGGACGTCAGCAAGGAGCCGGATGCCGAGGAGCGCTTCAAGGAGGTCCAGGAAGCCTACGAGGTGCTCAAGGACCCGGAGAAGCGCGCCGCGTATGACCAGCTCGGCAGGGACTACCGGCCCGGGCAGGAGTTTCGGCCGCCGCCCGACTGGGCCTCCGGATTCGAGTTCTCCGGCGCCCGTGGTGGTGGCGGGGCCTTCAGCGACTTCTTCGAGGAGCTCTTCGGCGCCGGCAGCCCGTTCGCGGGTGCCCGGCGCGGCCGTGGCTTCGATGCGCGTGGCGAGGATCACCACGCCCAGATCGAGCTCGCGCTCGAGCAGGCGTTTTCGGGCGGGACTCATCCGATCGAACTGCGCCATCCCGTGGCGACCGCGGATGGCCGGGTAGAGCTGCGCACGCGTCGGCTGAACGTGAAGATCCCGGCCGGCGTGACCGACGGGCAGGTGATCCGCCTGGGAGGACAGGGCGCGCCCGGAATGGGCCGGGGCGGCAGCGGCGACCTGTACCTCACCGTCTCGTTGCGGCCGCACCCGGTCTTCACCGTGGACAAGCGGGACGTGACGCTGTCGCTGCCCGTCGCGCCCTGGGAGGCCGCGCTGGGCGCGACCGTGCGCGTGCCCACGCTCGGCGGCGCGGTAGAGCTGCGCGTGCCGCCGGGCAGCGGTGCCGGCCAGCGGCTCCGCCTGAAGGGCCGCGGCCTCCCGGGAAGTCCGCCCGGCGACCAGTACGTCGCCCTGCAGATCGTGCTGCCGCCGGCCGATACGCCGCAGGCGCGCCAGCTGTACGAGCAGATGCGACGCGAGCTGTCGTTCGACCCGCGTGCCGCCCTCGGAGGTTCGCATGCAGCGTGAATGCCTCGAGGCCGAGTCCTCACCGATCGGGCTCGAGGAGCTCGGCGAGGCGCTGGGCGTGGAGACCTCCGTGGTCGTCGAATACGTAGAACTCGGTCTCGCCGGACCGCACCCGGAGCCTGCCGGCGGCTGGCGCTTCACGCCGCCGGAGGCGGCACGCCTGTCCCGAGCGGTGCGAATCGCGCGCGAGCTCGAGCTGCACGCTGCGGCCGCGGCACTCATCGTCGACCTGCTCGAGGAGCGCGAACGCATGCGCCGACGGATCGCCGGACTGGAGCGGCTCGCCGGCAGCGCCCCGTGAGCCGAACGGCGACGACGGTTTCGGCATCCGAGTTGCGCGGCCAGATCCTCAGGCTGCGGGGGCGGCTCCTCGCCGAGTTGCGCCGGGCGCAGGGCGGGCTCGCGGAGGAGCCCGTGCACCAGTCACGTGTGGCGGCAAGGACCTTGCGCTCCGTGCTGTCGACGCTCAAGCCCCTGCTGGAGCCGACCCTGTCTGCCCGCGCACGGCGCGACCTGCGCAACGTCGCGCTCGAGCTAGAAACCATCCGCGAGACCGACGTGCGCCGCGACTGGCTGCAGGAGCTTGTGGCCAGGACCGACGCCCTGCCGCCTGGTGCGCGGGAGCGGTTGCAGCGGCAGCTAGAGAGCGATCGCCGGCTGGCGCGGCTCGAGTTCCGGAAACACGCGGGATCCGAGGCGTATCTCGAGCGCCTCGAGCGTCTGGAGGCGGCCCTGGGGGACCCGCGGCTGGTCGCCGGCAGCGGAGACCTGCGCAAGCTGGTCTCCGGCCGCCTCACCAAGCGCTGGAAGCGTCTCTTGCGCAGCCGGAAGGCCGCGCGCGGCGCCGACGCGACGGCACTGCACGAGCTTCGGCTGGCTGCCAAGCATGCGCGCTATGCCAGCGAGTCGCTGATGCCGATGCTCGGGCTCGATCCGCGCCCCGCGGTCAAGCCCGTGAAGCGCCTACAGAATTGCCTGGGGGATCACCGCGACGCAACGCAGGCACTCGCCTGGCTGCGTGGCCTGGGCGAGCCGCTCTCGCCGCTGCTCGTGCCGCGTCTGAAGCCGGCCGTGAGAAAGGTCATGGCGAAGCGGGAAAAGGAACTCGCGCGCCTGCTCGAGCGAATCGAGGTGCCTGATCTCCGGGCGCCACCCGCGGGCGAGGGCCTTCGCCTCAGGCGAGCGTCACGCCGACCAGGCGGCCGATCGCCCACGTCGTCAGGCCGGCGCCTCCGCCGATCATCAGCATCCTGAGCCCGCTCGCCAGTGCGCTGCGGCCCGTGAACAGCGAGATGACGGCGCCCACGGCGAACAGGGCGACGGCGGTCAGCACGATGGCGACCTGCAGCGCCGGGTGGCCGTGCACGGTGATCACGAACGGGGCAAGCGGCAGGGCAGCGCCCAGCGCGAAGGCCGCAAACGACGCGAGCGCCGCGCCCCAGGGCGAGCCGAGGTCGTCGGGATTGAGACCGAGCTCCTCCCGCGCCAAGGTGTCGAGGGCGCTCTCGGGCCGCTGCACGAGGCTTGCCGCCAGCTCCCTTGCCTGCTCCAGCTCCATGCCCCGCGCCTCGTAGATCAGCGCCAGTTCTTCCGCTTCCTCTTCCGGGTACTCGGCGAGCTCGTCACGCTCGAGGCCGATCTGGTATTCGTACATCTCCCGCTGCGAGCGCATGGAGACGTACTCCCCCGCCGCCATGGACAGGGCACCGGCGAGCAGGCCGGCTACACCGGCCGTCAGCACGGGGCCCTGGTCCAGACCGGCCCCCGCCACGCCCAGGATCAGGCTGACATTCGAGACGAGGCCGTCGTTGACGCCGAACACGGCCGCCCGCAGGTTTCCGCCGCTCACCGAACGGTGACGCCCCCCGACCTGGTCGACGCTGGTCGGCATGGGGTGCCCGGACGGCGCGCGGCGGTCGTACACCGACAGGCCCCGCAGCTTCATCGCGACCAGCGCCGGCCGCAGCCGGCGGACGCCCAGCCCGCGCAGCAGCGTGGCGACGATGCGCGCGCGCAGGCTAGGCGAGAACCGCTCCTCGTCGATGCCGGACTTCCTGGCCCACGTCGCTGCCTGCTCGTCGGCGGCGTGCGCCAGGGACGAGAAGAGCTTCCTGCATGCCGGGTCGTCCTCGACTTCGGCGAGCCGACGGTAGAGCCAGGCGGACTGGCGCTCGTGAAACCAGCTTTCCCGCGGGTCGTCGGCCATGCGCTGCCGCGTGGGGGTCAGTCGGGCCGGTCGGCTGACGGAACGTCGCGGCTCTCCAGCAGCCGACGGACGTGCCAGGCCAGCAGACGGTCGACGTGGGGCTTCTCGATGAAGTCGAGCGCGCCCGCGCGCATGGCGGACACGGCGGTCGCCACGTCGCTCTCGGCCGACAGCAGGATCACGGGCGAGGCGACACCGCGGTGACGCAAGGCTTCGATGAGCTCGACACCGGTCATGTCGGGCAGGCGCATCTCGGCGACGACGCACAGCGGCTGCAGGTCGCCCTCGGCGAGCATCGCCTGGCCGGTCCGGAAGATGCGCACGTCGGCCCCCGTCGACGTCAGCAGGTCGGCGACGCGTCGAACGAGCTCCTCGTCCGTGTCCAGCAGGCACACGACGTCGGAAGAGGACTCGGGACTATTGACTGGATGGACGACCATGACCCGCCGCGTCGGCGTCGCGCTGTCGCGCGGCGCGCTCCGTCTTTTGGGGGGGAGTATCCGGGTGAGGTCCTCGGAACCTGAATAAGAGGAAACCCCTACCGGGACTGCGCTGACGTACCGCGCGCGGTCCGGCTCAGCCCTCGCGATGGGCCTCGATCACCATTCGCACCAGGTGCGCGAGGGAACTGGCGCCCATTTTTTCCATGACACGCGCGCGATGAATCTCGACGGTGCGCTGGCTGACGTTGAGGTCGCCGGCGATGACCTTGTTGGCCTTGCCCTGCGTGACCAGCTCGAGCACCTCGCGCTCGCGCGGCGTGAGTTGCGACATGCGGCGGCGGATCTCGTCGCGCTCGCGCAGTTCGCCGCGCATCTCCCGGTCCTTCTCGAGCGCGCGGTTGATGCGGTCGATGAGGTCCTGGTCCCGGAAGGGCTTCTGGATGAAGTCGACCGCGCCGGCCTGCATCGCCTCGACCGCCATCGGAACATCGCCGTGGCCGGTGATGAACACGACGGGCATGATGGAGTGCCGGTCGTTCAGGTGCTGCTGGAGCTCCAGGCCGCTCATGCCGGGCATGCGGATGTCGAGCACCAGGCAGCCCGCGCGGTCCGGGTCGAACTGATCAAGGAACTCCTGCGCCGAGGCGAAGGTTTCGACGGGAAGCCCGACGGACTTGAGCAGCAGCCGCAGCGAGGTTCTGACTGCCTCGTCGTCGTCCACTACGAACACGGTCGCCGGCTTTTCCTTCATTTGTCGCTCCCTGGCATCGCGGGAAGTGTAAAGAATACCGTGGCGCCGCCGCCGGGTGTTGGCCGATGTGCCAGCCGGCCGCCGTGGGCACGCAGGATGGAACGGCTGATGGCGATGCCGAGCCCGGTGCCGGAGGCCTTGGTCGTGAAGAACGGGTGGCCGATGTTTTCCGCCACGTCGGAAGAGATGCCGGTGCCGCGGTCCTCCACGCTCACCTCGATGTCGCCGCCCTCGTCGAGGCGCGTGCGCAGGACTATCTCGCGACTCGACGCCCCCGCCTCGATGGTCGCGTCGATCGCGTTGCGGATCAGGTTGAGCAGCACCTGCTGGATCTGAACGGGGTCGCAGGCGACCGGGGGCAGGCCGTCGCCGGCCTCCACGCGGATGCGGATGTCGGCGAGCCTCGCGTCCGGTTCCGCGAACACCATCATGTCCGCGATGAGACGCGTGGGATCGATGATCTCGGTCTTCGCCTCGCGGTTCTTGACGAAGGAACGCAGACGCCGGATCACCTCGCCCGCGCGCAGCGCCTGGGCCGAGATCTGGCCGAGCGCGAGATCGAGGTCCTCCTGCTCCACGTCGGCCGGCGCGGCCAGCAGGCGCTGCAGCGCCTGCGCGTAGTTGGCGATCGCGGTCAGCGGCTGGTTGATCTCGTGCGCGAGTCCGGCCGCCATCTCGCCCATCGTCGACAGGCGCGAGAACTGGGTCAGGCGGTCCTGGGTCTGGCGGATCTCCTCCTCGGCGAGCTTGCGGTCGGTGATGTCGTGCAGCGTGCCCACCACCTGTGCACGCCCCTCCGGGTCGAGCGAGACGCGCGCGATCGAGTGCACGTGGCGCACCGACCTGTCGGGCCGCGTGATCCGGTACTCGAGGTCGAACGGTCCGCCTTCCCGCAGGATCCGGGCCCAGGCCTGGAGGAAGCGCTCTCGGTCATCAGCGTGCACGCAGTGCTCTATGTACTCTTCCACCGGCATCGGGCCTGCCGCCGGGTCCGCGCCGAGGATGGCGTAGAGCTGCGGCGACCAGAAGGCGTGGCCGCCCGGGATCGTCGTCTCGTAGTTGCCCAGGTTGGCGATCGACTGGGCGTCGCGCAGCAGCTGCTCGCTCTTGCGCACGGCCTCGATCGCGCGCCGCTGCTCGGTCACGTCCTCGCCCGAGGACAAGGTGCCGCTGACGAGCCCGCGCTCGTCGCGCAGCGCGACGTTGCGCCAGGCGATAAGCTTGCGCTCGCCGCTGCGGGTGACGATCTCGTGCTCGGCGTAGTGGGCCGGGGAAACCGTCCCGTCGAAGAAACGGGTATACAGCGCTTCCACGTCGCCGCGCAGCTCCTCCGGCAGGCAGGTCGAGAACCAGTTCCTGCCGACGAGCTCGTCCTCGGGCCATCCGAGGATTTCGCAACCCTTGCGATTGACGAGCGATATGGTGCCGCTGGAATCGAGCGCGAGCAGCATCACCTCGGCGAGGTCGAGGTAGGCCTGCGCCCTGTCGCGCTCGCGCCTGAGCGCCTCGACCACCCGCTTGCGGTCGGTGATGTCGTGAACGAAGCCGACGAAGCGGGGCGGGTCGAGGCCATCGATCCGGCCGACCGCCAGGGCGACCGGGAACAGCGAGCCGTCGCGGCGCTGCGCGATGACTTCGCGCCCCTTGCCGATGATCCGATTCTCGCCGGTCCGCACGTGGTGGGCGATGTAGCCGTCGTGCTGGCTGCGGAAGGGCTCGGGCATGAGCACGCTGACGTTGCGTCCGACGACTTCTGCGGAGGCATAGCCGAACAGCCTCTCCGCGGCCCGGCTGAAGGTCTCGATCGATCCGTCGGAGTCGATGATGATGACTGCATCGACCGCCGCGTCGAGTACGGCCCGAAGTTCGAGTTCGGCGACGGTGGAGCCGCCGCGGGCTACTTTGCGTTCAAGCGCGGGCTTCACGATGCGGGGGCGGGCCGGGAAGCGATGGTGCCCGCGGGAGACAGGAGCGGGCGGAGGGAGTCAGTAGTCGTCCCGGTCCCCGTAGCGGTCGTCGTCCTCGTCTTCGTCCCAGTCGTCCTCGTCGTCTTCTTCGTCCTCTTCGTCCTCTTCGTCCTCATCCCAGTCTTCGTCCTCGTCCTCGTCCTCGTCCTCGTACTCCTCGTCGGAGCCGGTCCATCCTTCCGGCTCCTCGGTCTTCTCGAGGTCGAGCTCCTGCCAGGTCTCGTAGTCGATCTCCTCGATGTCTCCGTCCTCGTACTGGATCTCGATCATCTCCGAGTCCTCGTCGACGGACAGGACCTGGAACGCCTCGTTCTCCTCGAGGTTCTCGTACCACTGGCCGACAATGGGATCGTGCTCTCTGCCCATGCGGGCGCCCTCTCTTCGGCTTGTGCGGATTCGTGACCCGCGGTTGCCCCGAATATTAAGGGGGCCGGCTCGGCGGTGGCAATCGCCCCGAGGCAGCGGCGTCACTCCATGCTGTCTGCACCACCCAATCCGCTGGCGGAACACGTCTGGCGGGCGCGCTATCGGACCCGCCGCGAAGACGGCACGGCGGAGCGCAGCCTCGACGAGACGCTTGCGCGCGTCGCTAAAGCGCTCGCGGCGGCCGAGCGGGACCCGGAGGCCTGGCAGCCGCGGTTCGCCTCGATCCTGGACGAGTTCCGGTTCCTGCCCGGCGGGCGCATCCTCGCCGGCGCGGGCGCGGTCAATTCGACCAGCCTCCTCAACTGTTTCGTCATGGGGCCGGTCGAGGACACCCGTGCCGGCGTCCTGTGCGCCGTGGGCGAGGGCGTCGAGACCCTGTCGCGCGGCGGAGGGATCGGGTGGGACCTCTCGACGCTCGCACCCGCAGGCGAGAGCGGGCTGGTGGGCGATTTCGCCGGCATCGGCCCGGTGGGATTCCTGCGGCTGATGGACGCGGCGTGCGAGGTCTTCACGATGGGCAGCGCGCGGGGCGGGGCCATGATCGCCACGCTGCGGGACGATCACCCCGACCTCCCGCCCTTCATGGCCGCCAAGTCCGCGGCCGGGGCGCTGCCCCGGTTCAACCTGTCCGTCCAGCTGAGCGATGCCTTCCTGCGCGCCCTGGACGCCGATGCCGGGTGGCCGCTGCAGTCTGCCGAGGCACCGGGCCGGCCGAGCACCGGGCCCTCGGCCCGGACGCTCTGGGAGCGCCTGCTCGGCCACGCCCTGGAGTCTTCGGAGCCGGGCGTGCTCTTCGTCGACACGATCAACCGTGAGAACAACCTTCATTGGCGCGAGCGGCTCACGGCGACAAATCCCTGCGGCGAGGTGCCGTTGCCGCCCTACGGGTCCTGCGACCTCGGCTCGCTCAACCTGCCCGCGTTCGTGAGCAGGCCGTTCACCGCTGCCGCCGCCGTCGACGTCGATGCCCTCGCCGGGGTGACTGCCACGGCCGTGCGCATGCTGGACGACGTGCTCGACGTGACCACCTACCCGCTCGCACGACAGCGCGAGGTCGCGCTCACGACCCGCCGGATCGGCCTCGGCATCACCGGGCTCGGCGACGCACTGGCGATGCTCGGCCTGGCCTACGGCTCCCCGGCATCGCTCGAGGCGGCGGCCGGCGCGCTGCGCTGTATCAAGCTGGCCGCCTACCGGGCTTCCGTCGCAATCGCCCGCGAGAAAGGCCCGTGTCCCGCGTTCGAGACCGAGCCTTACCTCGCCTCCCCGTTCGTCCGCAGGTTGCCCCGCGACCTGCGCGACGCCATTGCGCGGCACGGTATCCGCAACAGTCACCTGCTCGCCATCGCACCCACCGGCTCGATCAGCCTGCTTGCGGGGAACGTCTCGCCGGGACTCGAGCCCATCCCGGCGTGCCGCCAGCGTCGGCGGCTGCGCCTCGAGGGCGGTGGCGAGCAGGAGTTCGAGGTTGAGGACCGCGCCTGGACGCTGTTCCGCGCGGCGGGCGGGCGGGACGCGTCCCGCTTCGTGGAGGCTGCCGCGGTGGGACCCGAGGCCCAGGTCGACATGCAGGCGGCCCTCCAGGCCGAAGTGGATGGGGCGATCTCGAAGACTGTCCTGCTGCCGGACGACTATCGGGCCGCCGATCTGGGCCGGCTGCTGCGTCGCGCACATGCGGCCGGGCTCAAGGGGCTCGCCGTGCACCGGCCAGCCTCGACGCGCGGCAACGTCCTGTTGCCGGGCTGCCGCCGCGGCGACGCTGCCTGTGAGACGGCCTGACCGCTGCGCTCGGTGCGTACGCGGTTACGAGCCAGTACGCATAGGCCGACGCAGCAGGATGCCGCAAGATGCCGAACCGGGGATGCTGCCCTGGCGTGACCATGGACCCGACGCTCGTCCGGAAGAAGTTGGAGGAGCGCAAGCGCGAGCTGCTGGTTCGCGCCGGGGAAGTGCACGCCGGCATCACGCGCGCCGAGGGTCCGCTCGAAAAGGACTTCGCAGAGCAGGTCGTGCAGATGGAGAATGACGCGGTGCTGGCCGGACTGAGCGAATCGACGGCGGCCGAGATCTCGCAGATCAACCGGGCCTTGAAGCGCATCGAAGAGGGCGTCTACGGCCAGTGCATCGTATGCGGCCAGCCCATCGACGAGCGGCGGCTCGAAGCCCTGCCGCAGTCCGATCGCTGCATTCGCTGCGCCGAGTTCGCCTCCTCCCGCTGAAGGAACCGACGGTTCCCTTCAATGCTCCAGATGCTCGGGGGCGGGCGCGGCTGCGCCGTGCCCCGGAGGATGAGGCGCCAGGAAACCGAGCGCCGTCCAGACGGCGAAGCCGATCATCAGGACGCCCGCCAGGCGCCGCGTGCGCAGGCCCGCGAAGCGGCGCGTGATGGCGCCGCCCGCGAGGCTCACCGCCAGCATGGCCGGCAGCGTGCCGATCCCGAAGGCCAGCATCGCCAGGCTGCCCGAGACCGCGGAGCCCGACGCGGCGGCGAGCGAGAGCGCCGAGTACACGAGGCCGCAGGGCAGGAACCCCCACAGGATGCCAAGCACTGCCAGGCGGATTCCTGCCGGGAGCGCCAGGCTGCGACCGGCCAGAGGCCGCAGGTGCTGCCAGACGGCGGCGCCCAGACGCTCGAGCGCGAGCAGGTCCCGTCCTGTGAGCAGCGCAAGGCCGAGGACCAGCATCAGCAACGCGGCGAGCAGCCTCAGGCCGATCGCAAACGGTCGGACGGGCAGTCCGCCGAGCGCAGCGCCGACCAGTGCGCCCACACCGGCCCCCAGGATCACGTAGCCGGCCAGCCTGCCGAGATTGAACAGGATGCCCTGGAGCGCGCCGCGACCTGTTCCTCCGGCCGCCGCGATGCCGCCGCACATGCCGATGCAGTGCGCACTGCCGGCGAATCCCAGCGTCGCCGCTGCGGCGAGCATCGGCCAGCCACCTTCGGGGATCACTCGCGCGGCTCCGCTCCCGGCTTCCGGCCGGCTTCCGGCCCCTCGCGCTCCTTATCGTCGTCGATCAGCACCGACCAGCCCGGCGACTCGAGGTCGTCGAACTGGCCGTTGCCGACGGCCCAGAAGAACGCCCAGGCGCCGATGGCGACCAGCACCAGTCCGAGCGGGATGAGGACGTAGAGAATGCTCATGCGGTCGCCACGGCCGCCGATCCGGGTGTCGTGCTCGGTCTCGCCGTCTCGCCGCCGCGCAGGCGCATGGCGTTGAATACCACCAGCAGCGAGCTCGCCGACATGCCGATCGCCGCGGCCCAGGGCGGGATCAGTCCCAGGGCCGCGAGCGGCAGTGCCGTGAAGTTGTAGGCTACCGCCCAGCCCAGGTTCTGGCGCATGATCGCAAGCGTGCGGCGGGCGAGGGCGATCGCGGCGGGGACCACGCGCAAGTCCTGGACCATGAGCACGGCATCGGCGCTCGTCTGGGCGAGCGAGGCCCCGGCGCCCATCGCGATCGAGACCTGGGCCGCGGCGAGCACGGGAGCGTCGTTGACGCCGTCGCCGACCATGAGGACAGACTCGCCCCGGCGCTCGAGCTCGCGCACCCGGGCGAGCTTGTCCTCGGGCTTGAGCCGCGCGCGATGCTCGACGATGCCCGCGGCGGCAGCGACGGCCGCCACGGAGCCGGGCTCGTCGCCGCTGGCGACTTCCACGCGCAGTCCCAGTGCCTCCAGGCTGCGCACCACCTCGGCGACGCCTGCGCGCAGGGGGTCGCGGACCTCGATGCGCGCCAGCCACTCGCCCTCGCGCGCGAGGTAGATGCCCGAGTCTGGCAGTTCGCGCGGCGGGGCGATCGCCGCGGCGAACTCGTGGCTGCCGAAACGGATGGACCGGCCGTCGAGCACACCTTCGAGACCGGCGCCGGGATGAAGCGAGACCCCCGTGGCCTCGGGCAGGGGGCCGGCCACGCTGCGGAAGGCCATCGCCAGCGGGTGGGACGAGGACTGCTCGAGCGCGGCGGCGGCCTTGATGCACTCCTCGCGGCCGAGGGATCCGAGCGGCGCACAGGAGACGACGACCGGGTGACCGAGCGTGAGCGTTCCCGTCTTGTCGACGATGACCCGCGTGGCACGTGCGAGCGACTCGAGCGCGTCGGCGCGGGTCACGAGCAGGCCGCCGCGCGCCAGTGCGGCGGTCGATGCGGTGATGGCCGCAGGCGTGGCCAGCGACAGCGCGCAGGGGCAGGTGACAACGAGGACGGCCAGCGTCGCCTCGAAGGCCCGGGACGGGTCGACCAGTACCCAGGCACCGGCGACCGCGATCGCCGCGAGCAGCACGCCACCGACGAAGCGGGAAGCCCAGCGATCCGCGAGCCGCGCGATAGCCGGCCGCTCGGTCTGCGCGCGCTCGAGCAGCCGCACGATCGAGGCCAGCACCGTGTCGTGCCCGACGGCCGTGACCCAGGTCCGCACGGGCCGGCCCGTATTGGTCGAGCCGCCGATCACCGCGTCGCCGCGCCGCTTGGGCACAGGGGCCGACTCGCCCGTCAGCAGCGACTCGTCCGCCGTCGTCTCGCCCTCGGTCAGAACCCCGTCGACGGGAAAGCTCTCGCCGGCGGGCACGACGACGGTGTCGCCCGCGCGGAGCTCCGCGACGGGCACCCGCTCGGTGCCGCCCGCGACGACCCGGGAGGCGCTGACGGGCTGCATGCGCAGCAGCGCGTCGCTCGTGCTGCCCGCCTGGTGTCGCGCCGACATCTCCGCGAAGCGACCGAGCAGCAGCAGGAAGACGAACATGGTCACCGAGTCGAAGTACACCTCGCCGCTGCCTGCAAAGGTGTTCCACGTACTCGCCCCGTAGGCCAGGAGGAGTGCCACGGCGACGGGCACGTCCATGCCGAGGTGGCGGGCGCGCAGGTTGCGCCACGCGCCCTGGAGGAACGGCCTTCCCGCGTAGAGCAGCACCGGCGTCGCGACGATCATGCTCACGAGGCGCAGGTACTGGCGCAGCACCGGGTCCATGCCTTCGAAGGCGCCGGCATACAGGGCGACGGCGAACATCATCACCTGCATCATCCCGAGTCCCGCGACGGCCAGGCGCTTCAGGGCCTGGCGGCGCTCGCGCAGCGAAACCTCCAGCGTGTCGGCGAGACCCAGCACGTGCGGCCGGTAGCCGAGGGCGTGGACCGTCCTCAGGAGCACCGAGAGCCGGGCTGCCTGCGTGCGCCACTCCAGCTGCGCCCGCCCGGTGGCCGGGTTCACGGCCACGTTCGCGACGCCGGGCTCGCGCTCGAGCCGGCGCTCGATCAGCCAGCTGCACGCCGAGCAGCGCACGCCCTCGAGCAGCAGGTTGACGCTCGACTGGTCGCCTTGGCTCACGACCAGGCGTTCCTGCACCTCGGGGCGGTCATAGGTGACCCAGGCGTCGTCGGGGAACTCCTCGGGACGTGGTGCGGGGGCCTCGCGGAAACGGTAGTAGTCGCCCAGTCCCGCGTCCCGGATGAACTCCGCGGCGGCCTTGCACCCGGCGCAGCACATCGGCCGGGGCTCGCCGCCGAGCAGCACGGCGAGCTCGACGCCTGCGGGGACGGGCTCGCCGCAGTGGAAGCACTGCGATGCCGCGTTCATCGGGTCAGCCGGCCGGGGGCGGGGCGAGCTCGAGAGTCGACTCGCCGTCGCGGAAGTCGCCCCTCAGGCGCCAGCTCCGGTCTGCGGGCGTCAGCTCGACGTACCAGTGACCGTGCGGCAGCGCCTCGAGCGAGGCCGCGTATTCGCCCGGAGCGACGCGGCGCAGGGTCAGGAGGCGATCATACTCGGCCCGCGTCGCGTGTGAGAGCAGGACGATCATCTCGCGCGGCAGGGCGGATGTCTCGAGCGTGATCGATGCCCGCAGCGATCCCGCGGTGGCGTCGAGGTCGAGCCGGGCTCGGGCGCCCACGCGCCGTGCAGCCTCGTCCCTTTCGGGGTCGAGGTAGATGGCGAGTCCTTCCTTGCGGAAGTCGTCGCGGACCAGCTCGTCGCTGCCGCTCGTCGCCAGCACCAGCGTGACGATGCCGCCGGCAACCGCCGCCGCCGGCACGGCGATGACGAGCCAGACCCAGGGCTCCCGGTACCAGGGGGCCGCGCCGCGTCCCGCCTCCGCCTGCATCACGGCCCCAGGAAGCGCGCCTCGCGCCCCACCGTCAACTCCGCGGCATCGACGGCCCGGACGTCGATCCGGATCTCGTGGCTACCCCGGGCGACATCGGCAGGAGCCCGGACCCGCGCAGCCAGCGAGTACACCTCCCCGGGCCCGACCTCGTGCTCCTGCGCATCGCTCTCGATCTCGATGCCGGGCAGGCCGCTGGCCGACAGGACGTAGCGGTGCGCAGCGGTGTCCTTGTTGAGGATTCGCAGCATGTAGACGTTCTCGACGCTGCCGTCCGGCAGCGCGCGGTACAGGGCATTGCGGTCGCGCATCACGTCGAGCCCTACCGGCGTGCGCAGCGACAGAGACACGCCGAAGGCCACGATCAGCGCTCCCAGCAACGCACCGTATACGAACATGCGCGGTCGGAGCACGCGTGCCTCGGTGCCTTCCATCACCTTCTGCGAAGAATACCGGACCAGGCCGCGGGGATAATCCATCTTGTCCATGATGCCGTCGCAGGCGTCGATGCAGGCTGCGCAGGCGATGCACTCGTACTGCAGGCCCTCGCGAATGTCGATCCCGGTGGGGCAGACGTGCACGCACGCCTTGCAGTCGATGCAGTCACCGAGCCCCTTCGACCTGTAGTCTGCGCTCCGCGCACGCGCGCCGCGCGGCTCGCCGCGGCTCCCGTCGTAGGCGATGATCAGCGTGTCCCGGTCGAACATGGCGCTCTGGAAGCGCGCGTAGGGGCACATGTACGTGCAGACCTGCTCGCGCATGAAGCCCGCGTTGCCCCAGGTGGCGAAGGCGTAGAACAGGACCCAGAACGTCTCCCACGGGCCGGTCGACAGCGAGACGATCTTCCCCGCCAGTTCCTGGACGGGCGTGAAGAAGGCGACGAAGGTGAAGCCGGTCCACAGCGCGAGCACGATCCAGGCAAGGTGCTTGCCGCACTTGCGCAGGATCTTCTCGCCGTTCCACGGACCCCGATCGAGCTTCATCCGGCGGTTGCGGTCGCCCTCGAACTTGCGCTCGATCCACAGGAACACTTCGGTCCAGACGGTCTGCGGGCAGGCGTAGCCGCACCAGAGCCTGCCGGCGAGGGCCGTGAAGAAGAACAGGGACAGCCCGAGGATGATGAGCAGCCAGGTCAGGTAGAAGAAGTCCTGAGGCCAGAACACCAGGCCGAAGACGTAGAACTTGCGTGCCGGCAGGTCGAAGAGCACGGCCTGCCGGTCGTCCCAGGGAACCCAGGGAAGCACGTAGTAGAGGCCGAGCAGAACCCAGGCGGCGAGCGTCCGCAGCCGCTGGAAACGGCCGCCGATCTCGCGCGGGTAGACTTTCTTGTGGGCCTGGTAAAAAGAGCCGCCTGCGGTGGCGTCCCCGGGGGCAGGTGAGTTCACGGTCCCTCTCGATGCTGTGGGCCCATCCGGCCCCTGGCGAGCTCTCGGCTGGACCCCCCTTCGTTCGATGTCCTCGTCATCTCCCCGGCCGTGGCCGGGCATCGCGGGCCGTCCGCACCAGGTACAGGGTCAGCGCGCTGGAGAGCGTGCAGATGGCCCAGAAAAAGAAGAATCCGATGGCGTAGCCTGCCATGCGGTTGGTGAGCCAGCGCGGCGGCACCGCGCCCTCGCCGAAGACCGTCGGGTCGAAGAAGGCGAAGAAGAACATCGTCGCGACCGAGGCCGCCAGGAAGGACGGCCAGAGCGTGACGGCCATATCCTGCGCGAGCTGGCTCCAGACGATGGGGGCCGCTTCCTCCTCCCCGGACTCCGGGCTTTCGTCAGCTGTCCGCATCCGTGCCGTCCCGAGCGCCGGCCTCGCCCGCCGTGACGTCCGCCTCGACGGGCTCCGCCGCCGCCTCCGGCGCCGGTGGCCGCGGGGAGATGCTCATGACATAGGCGGCCAGCACCCGGACCTTCTGCTCGCCGAGCAGCTCGAGTTGGGCGGGCATCATGTTGTTGCGCCCGTTGACGACCGTGTACCGGATGGATTCCGCGGTGTTCTCGTACAGCCAACTGCCGTCGGTCAGGTTCGGCGCGCCCACGGCCTGCATGCCCTTGCCGTCGAGACCGTGGCAGGACGAGCAGAACATCTGGAACTTCGCCTGCCCGGCCGCAGCGAGTTCCGATGGCGCGGACTGGCCTGAGAGCGTCAGCACGTAGGCGACGACCTCCTCGACACCTTGCTCGCCGAGCGCGTCGCCCCAGGGCGGCATGACGCCGTTACGGCCGTAGCCGATGGTCGTCAGGATCGTGTCGGGCTGGCCACCGTACAGCCAGTCGCCGTCGGTCAGGTTGGGGAAGCCCACGGCGCCGCGTGCATCCGAGCCGTGGCAGGCGGCACAGTTGTTGGCGTAGAGGTTGCGCGCGACGCGCATCGCGTCCGGGTCCTGGCTGAGTTCCTCGAGGCTCATCTGCTCGAAGCGGGCGTAGACCGGTGCGGCGGCCTTTTCAGCCGCTTCGACCTGCTGCTGCCACTGGCTTTCCTGCGACCAGCCGAGCGTGCCCTGCCAGCTGCCGAGGCCCGGGTAGAGCACCAGGTACGCCAGCGAGAAGACGACCGTGCCGTAGAACAGCCACAGCCACCAGCGGGGCAGCGGATTGTTGTATTCCTTTAGGTCGCCGTCCCAGGTGTGCCCGGTCGTCTCGGCGCCGGGCTGCATCTCGCCAGGCGAGCGCTTCGACGTCACCCACAGGAGCCAGATTGCGCCCACGACGTTGACCGCCGTCAGGATCGCGATGAACAGGGTCCAGCCTGTAGTCATCTCACTTGTCCTCGTTCTTGTCGTGGTCCTCTTCGAGCGGCATGCGGGCGGCTTGCTCGAACTTCCGCCTCTGCCTTCCGCTCCACGCCCACCAGATCACGCCCACGAAGGCGACGAATGCCGCCAGGGTCGCGAGTCCGCGCAGCGTGCCCTCATCCATCTCAGTTCCAGGCCTTCGAGGCGAGACCCAGCCCCTGCAGGTAGGCGATCAGGGCCTGCATCTCGGTCTTGCCCGCAACCTCGCCCCCGGCCGCCGCGATCTGCTCGTCCGTGTAGGGCACGCCCACGGCCCGCAGCGCACGCATCTTGGCCGCCGTGTCCTCGCCGTCGAGCACGCGCTCGTCCAGCCACGGGAAGCCGGGCATGTTCGATTCCGGAACGAGGTCCCGCGGGTTGATGAGATGGATCCGGTGCCACTCGTCCGAGTAGCGTCCACCGACCCGGGCGAGATCCGGGCCCGTGCGCTTGGAGCCGAACTGGAACGGGTGGTCGTACACCGACTCGCCCGCGAGCGAGTAGTGGCCGTAGCGCTCCGTCTCCGACCGGAACGGCCGGATCATCTGCGAGTGGCAGACGTAGCAGCCCTCGCGGATGTAGATGTCGCGGCCCTCGAGCGCGAGCGCCCCGTAGGGCTCGACGCCGGGCGCAGGCTCCGTGACCTGACCGGAGAAGTACAGCGGCACGATCTCGGCCAGGCCGCCGAAGCTGATTGCGACCGCCGTCAGCACCCCGAGAAGCCCGACGTTCTTTTCGATCTTGTCGTGTTTCATGCTGACACCCTCAGGCCGCCGCCGGCGCCATCACCGGGACGTCCCTGTCCGACGAACCGGCCGCTACCGTCTTCCAGACGTTGTAGACCATGACGAACATGCCGCTGAGCACCAGCACGCCGCCGAGCAGGCGCACCGCGTAGTAGGGATAGGTCGCGGCGATCGACTCGATGAAGGTGTAGGTCAGGGTGCCGTCGGCATTCGTGGCGCGCCACATCAGGCCCTGCATGACGCCCGCGATCCACATCGAGGCCACGTACAGTACGATGCCGATGGTCGTCGTCCAGAAGTGCACGTCGATCAGCTTGCTCGAGTACATCTCGGTGCGGCCGTAGAGCCGCGGGATCAAGGCATACATGCAGCCCACCGAGATCATGGCCACCCAGCCGAGCGCGCCGGAGTGGACGTGGCCGATCGTCCAGTCGGTGTAGTGCGAGAGGGCATTGACCGTCTTGATCGACATCATCGGTCCCTCGAAGGTCGACATGCCGTAGAAGGACAGCGACACGATCATGAACTTCAGGATCGGATCGGTGCGCAGTTTGTGCCATGCCCCGGACAGGGTCATGATGCCGTTGATCATGCCGCCCCAGGAAGGTGCGATCAGCATCACCGAGAACACCATCCCCAGGGTCTGCGCCCAGTCGGGCAGGGTGGTGTAGTGCAGGTGGTGCGGCCCAGCCCACATGTAGATGGCGACCAGTGCCCAGAAGTGCACCACCGACAGCCGGTAGGAATAGACGGGGCGCCCCGCCTGCTTGGGCACGAAGTAGTACATCATCCCGAGGAAGCCCGCTGTCAGGAAGAAGCCCACGGCGTTGTGGCCGTACCACCACTGCACCATGGCATCGACCGTGCCGGCGTAGGCGGAGTAGGACTTGGTCAGCGTCACCGGAACTGCCGCGCTGTTGCCGATGTGCAGTACGGCGATGGTGATGATGTAGGCAGCGAAGAACCAGTTGGCGACGTAGATGTGCTTGACGCGCCGCTTGGCGATGGTGCCGAAGAACACCACCGCGTACACGACCCAGACCACGGCGATCAGGACGTCGATCGGCCATTCGAGCTCGGCGTACTCCTTGGAGGTCGTGATTCCGAGCGGCAGGGTGACCGCCGCCAGCACGATGATGAGCTGCCAGCCCCAGAACGTGAACGCGGCGAGACCATCCGAGAACAGGCGCGTGTGGCAGGTGCGCTGGACGACGTAGTAGGAGGCGGCGAACAGCGCCGAGCCCCCGAATGCGAAGATCACCGCGTTGGTGTGCAGCGGGCGAAGCCGGCTGTAGGTCAGCCAGGGAATGTCCAGGTTGAGCGCCGGCCACAGCAGCTGTGCCGCGATGATCACGCCCACCAGCATCCCGACGACACCCCAGACGACCGTCATGATGGCGAACTGGCGCACCACCTTGTCGTTGTAGGTCTCCGTCCGTTCCATTTCGTGTTTCCCCGTGGTCTGGATAGTTCGGCGCATGGCCAAGCGGCGGGCGTCGTGCCCGCTGGCTTGGCCATGCTACTTTCGTGTCTGCGACCCGAGACATAGTGGGATTCCACGGGTGCGCCGCGCGGTTTTGGCCCAATGCTGGGTGACCCAGGTCACAGACACGTCCGACCGGAGCTGCCCATGGCCGAGATCCAGGAAATTCTCGTGGTGCTGGACCCGGGCGCCGAGCAGCACCCGGCGCTCGACAAGGCGGCGCGACTCGCCGAGGGCGCGGGCGCCCGGCTCCGTCTCTTCTGCTGTGACCACGATGCGAGGCTGGTGGCGCGGCTGTTCCTGAGCCCCGACTCGCTCTCGGCGGCGAGAGCTGACTTCCTGCGCAGGCGTCGACAGTGGCTCGAGACCCGTGCGGAGCCGCTGCGGCAGCGGGGCCTCGCCGTCGATGTCGAGGCCGTCTGGGATTCTCCCCTGCACGCGGGGATTCTGACGGAGGTCGGCCTCTGCCGGCCGGACCTCGTGGTGAAGGACACGGCCTGGCATCCCCCGCTGCGCCGGGGATTGCTGACGAGCGCCGACTGGCACCTGGTGCACACCTGTCCGGTACCGCTGCTGCTCGTGAAGTCCGATCCCTGGCCGGCCTCGCCGCGCATCGGGGCCGCGGTGGACCCGGGACACCCGGGCGATCCCGCCGGCGTGCTCGATCGCACGATCCTGCGCGAGGCGGCGGCGCTGGCCGCCCGGATCGGCGGGATCGTCAGCGTGGTCCACGCCTATCTCCCCGTGGACCCCGCCGTGCAGGCCGCGGTGGCCGGGGGCATGCCCGCTTCCGTGGAGCCTGCGGCCGCCGCGGAAGCCATGCGCGCCGCCGCCACCGCAGCGGTGGACCAGCTGCTGGCGTCGCACCCCGACGCCTACGGCGACGCGCGGCTCCTCGAGGGCAGCGCAGTCGACGTGCTGCCCGCCTGGTGCGAGCAGCAGGCCGCGAGCGTGCTCGTGGTCGGCGCGATATCGCGCTCGAGGCTGTACGAGGCGGTCCTCGGCAGCACGGCCGAGCGCCTGCTGGATCGCATCCCGAGCGACCTGCTGGTCGTGCGCGCCCGACCGGCCTGAGACCGCCCGCGGCGTGGCGGCCGTCGAGTAGAATTCCGGTGTACGCACACATCCAGGATTCAGGTCGCCCCTCATGCCAGCCTACGTTGCCCCGCTCAAGGACGTCCGTTTCGCGCTTCACGAAGTACTGCATGCCGAGCACCACTACGCCGAGCTCGGTCGCGACGACCTGACACGCAATTTCATCGACAGCGTGCTCGAGGAGGCGGCGCGCTTCGCCGAAGGCGTTATCGCGCCGACCAACGAGCCCGGCGACAGGATCGGCGTCAAGCTCGTGCAGGATGGCGTGGTCACGCCGCCTGGCTTCCGCGAGGCCTACGAGCGCTTCGTGGAGGATGGCTGGGCTGCGCTCTGCGGGCCGGAGGAATTCGGCGGCCAGGGGCTGCCCGAAGGCTTCGGCGGCCCGGTCGGCGAGCTGTTCGTCTCGGCCAACATGGCCTGGAAGATGTACAGCGGCCTCACGGACAGCGCGATCCTCTGCCTGGAGAGACACGCGTCCGAGGAGCTCAAGAACCTGTACCTGCCGAAGATGGTGACCGGCCGCTGGACCGGCACCATGTGCTTGACCGAGTCGCAGGCCGGCACGGACCTGGGCCTGCTGCGCGCGCGCGCCGAGCCGGACGGGGAAGGCACTTACCGAATCAACGGCGAGAAGATCTTCATCACGAGCGGCGAGCACGACCTGACCGAGAACATCGTGCACCTGGTCCTCGCGCGCCTGCCGGACGCGCCCGAGGGCACGCGCGGCATCAGCCTGTTCCTGGTTCCGAAGCGCCTGCCGGACGCGGACGGCGAGCCTGGGGCCGCCAACGGCGTGCGCTGTGCCCGCCTGGAGGAGAAGCTCGGGATCCATGGCTCGGCCACCTGTGCGATGTCCTTCGACGGCTCGCGGGGCTGGCTCATCGGCGAGCCGCACGCGGGGCTCAGGTGCATGTTCGTGATGATGAACCACGCGCGCCTGTGGGTCGGCCTGCAGGGGCTCGCCCAGGCCGAGCGGTCCCGGCAGGCGGCGGTCGATTATGCACGTGATCGCCGCCAGGGCCGGGCCGCGGGCTCAGGTTCCGGCGACGGCAGACGCCCGGCGCTGCTCATCGAGCACGCCGACGTGCGCCGCATGCTGCTGACCCAGAAGGCCTACGTCGAGGGCTGCCGGGTACTCACGTATTTCGCCGGCATGCAGATGGACAAGGCTGCGCACCATCCGGATGCGGCCGAGCGGGAGCGCGCCGCCGACCTGCTCGCGGTGCTGACGCCTGTGGTCAAGGCCTTCGTCACGGACATGGCCGTGGAGGTCACGAGCCTCGGGATACAGGTGCACGGCGGTTACGGCTATATCCGTGAGACGGGCGTCGAGCAGTACTTGCGCGACGCTCGGATCGCCTGCATCTACGAAGGTACCAACGGCGTGCAGGCGCTCGACCTGCTCGGCCGCAAGGTGCTCGGCTCCGGCGGCAAGCTCGCCCGCCTGCTGGGCGGACTGATCGGCGCCTTCTGTCAGAACCACGCGGGGTACGAGGAACTCGCGGACTTCGTCCCCAGGCTCGCGGGCCTGCTGAAGGAGTGGAGCGAGGCCACCGAGTCGGTGGCGCAGCGCGCCGCGCGCAACGCCGACGAGATCGGTGCGGCAGCCGTCGACTACCTGCAGTTCACCGGTCACCTGTGCCTGGCGTGGTGCTGGGCGAAAGTCGCGGCCGTGTCGATCGCCGCGCTCAAGAACCAGCCGGAGGATCCGGACTACCACCGCGCCAAGCTGGCTACCGCCCGGTTCTTCTTCGAGCGCCTGCTGCCGCGGGCCGAGGCGCACCTCGACGCGCTGCAGTCCGGCGCCGGCAACCTGATGCAGCTGCCGGCCGAGCATTTCGGCTGAGGCACGGCGTGACGGACGGGCAGCATGCCACGCGCGCGCGCCGCCTGAGCCGGGCGCGACGGGTCGTGGTCAAGGTAGGCTCGGCGCTGCTCGTCGACCCGGCCTCGGGGCGAGTCAATCGGGCTTGGCTCGAGTCACTGGCCGCCGACGTGGCCCGGTTGCGGGGCCGTGGGCAGGAGGTCGTGCTGGTCTCCTCGGGAGCCATCGCCCTCGGCCGCCGTCACCTGGGGCTGGCCAGCGGCAAACTGCGCCTGGAGGAAAGCCAGGCGGCTGCGGCGGTCGGCCAGATCCGCCTGGCACACGCCTGGAAGGAAGCGCTCGACCCGCACGGCATCACCGTTGCGCAGGTGTTGCTCACCCTGGGCGACACTGAGCAGAGGCGCCGGTACCTGAACGCACGCGCGACCCTCAACACGCTGCTCGCGCTGGGCGCCGTTCCCGTCATCAACGAGAACGACACCGTGGCCACGGCCGAGATCCGCTACGGCGACAACGATCGGCTCGCCGCGCGCGTCGCGCAGATGCTCACTGCGGACTGCGCGGTGTTGCTGTCCGACGTCGACGGGCTCTACACGGCGAATCCTGCGCGTGATCCCGAGGCCCGCCTGGTCGCGGAGGTCGACGAGATCACGCCGGACATCGATTCCATGGCGGGCCCCACCGTGACCGACGTCGGCTCCGGCGGCATGGCCACGAAAGTGGCCGCGGCGCGAATCGCAGTCGCCGCCGGCTGCCACCTCTGCATTGCATCGGGGCGCGTGAGCAGTCCGCTGACTGCGATCGAGCAGGAGCAGCGCTGCACCTGGTTCGTGGCGCACGACCAGCCCGCCGTGGTGCGCAAGCAGTGGATCGCGGGCACGCTGGAGCCCGCGGGGGAACTGGTGATCGACGCCGGCGCCGCCGCGGCGCTCGGCCGCGGCAAGAGCCTGCTGCCGGCGGGGGTCGTCGCGGTCCGGGGGCGCTTCGGGCGCGGGGACGCGGTGCGGGTCCTCGACGAGTCGGGACGCGAGCTCGCGCGCGGCCTCAGCGCCTACTCGAGCGAGGATGCAGAGCGTATTCGCGGCCGGCGCAGCAGCGACATTGCCAGGATCCTCGGATTCCGCGGTCGCGACGAGGTGATTCACCGGGACGACCTCGTCGTAACGCCGCAGCGGCGCGGGCGCAGCGCGGGAGACGTGGCATGACGAGCGCAGACATCGGCCAGGTCATGGACGGCCTCGGCCGCGAGGCCCTCGCGGCGGCACGCGTGCTGGCGCGCTCGTCCACGGCCGCGCGCAACTCGGCCCTCGAGGCAGCGGCGGCGTGCCTGCGGCGCCGTCGCCGGGAAATCCTGCTGGCCAACGCCGAGGACATGGCCGCGGCGCGCGAACGCGGGCTCGGCGGCGCCCTGCTCGACCGACTGCGGCTCGACGAGGGCCGCGTGGCCGCGATGGCCGCCGGGCTCGAGCAGATTGCGGGCCTGCCCGACCCGGTGGGCCGGGTCCTCGCGGAGTGGACACGGCCCAACGGCCTGGTGATCCAGCGGGTCGCCGTCCCCCTCGGCGTCATCGGCATCGTGTTCGAGAGTAGGCCGAACGTCACGGCGGACGCCGGCGGCCTGTGCCTGAAGTCGGGCAATGCGGCCATCCTGCGCTGCGGCTCCGAGAGCGTGCGCTCGAGCCACGCGATCCACGCCTGCCTCGTGGAAGGCCTGGCCACGGCGGGTCTGCCGGCGGGCGCGATCCAGCTCGTGCCGACACAGGACCGTGATGCGGTGGGTTACCTGCTCAAGGGCATGACGGACTACGTGGACGTCATCGTGCCGCGCGGCGGCAAGAGCCTGATCGCGCGCGTACAGCAGGACGCGAGGGTGCCCGTGATCGGCCACCTCGAGGGCAACTGCCACGTTTACGTCGACAAGGCCGCCGACGTCAACATGGCACGCGAGATCGTGCTCAACGCCAAGCTGCGACGCACCGGCATCTGCGGGGCGGCGGAAACGGTCCTGTTCGACCGGGGCTGCGAGGCGACGCACGTCGCGCCCATCGTGAAGGCGCTGCTCGACGCCGGCTGCGAGGTGCGGGGCGACGAGTCGGTGCAGCGGGCAGATCGCCGCGTCCGGCCCGCCACCGAAGACGACTGGTACACCGAGTACCTCGACGCGATCATCGCGGCCCGGGTCGTCGACGGCGTAGACGGCGCCACCGAGCACATCGCCCGGTACGGATCGGCCCACACGGAGTCCATCGTCACCGACGAACCGGTCGCGGCTGAGCGCTTCCTCGCCGAGGTCGACAGCGCGATCGTGCTGCACAACGCTTCCACGCAGTACGCGGACGGCGGCGAGTTCGGCATGGGCGCCGAGATCGGCATCTCGACCGACCGCTTCCACGCCCGCGGGCCTGTGGGGGTCGAGCAGCTCGTGAGCTACAAGTACGTCGTGCGCGGCAGCGGCCAGGTGCGCCCGGCCTGAGCCGGGCGGCAGCGGGCTCAGCCGCCGGCGGCGCGCCGCGACTGCCGGCGCAGCCCGCCTGCGAGCGAATACGCGGCGGCGATCCCGGCCGCGCGCAGGTGCTGTGCCGCAGCCAGACTGCGCACGCCGTGGGAGCAGAGCACGAGATAGCGGCGGGCGGGATCGAGGTCGCCGGGTGCCTCCGCGAGCAGCTTCGCGACCGGCCACAGCCGGGCACCGTCCCAGCCGAGCGGATCGCGCGCGGCTTCGTCGAATTCCCGCACGTCGATGATCTCGTAGCCGCCGGCGATCGCCTCGCCGAGCTCGAGCGCGAGCTCGAGGTCCTCCTCGGGCTCGGGCGCAAGCCCGGCAATTCGCCGGCAGGTGCCGCCGCGGCACTCGCCGCACCGTGGCGCGCGGAGACGGCGCTGCTCGAGGCTCAGCAGATCGAGTACGAGCACCTCGTCGCGCAGCTGGCCGGGCAGCCCGAGCAGCAGCTTGAGGACCTCCATGGCCTGCAGCCCTCCGAGCACGGCCGGGACCGGTCCGAGCACGCCGCTCTCGGCGCAGTTGCCGACTAGCCCGTCGCGCGTCGCCTCCGGCCACAGGCAGCGCAGGCAGGATCCGTCCGCATCGGGGCGGACCACCTGCAGCTGGCCCTCGTACTGGTAGACGCTGGCGAGCACTGCCGGCTTGTCCGCCAGCACTGCGGCGTCGTTGACGCGGAACTTGGTGGCGAAGTTGTCGCTGCAGTCCACGACGAGCTCGCCCAGGGCCACGAGCTGCGCGGCGTTGTCGGCCGAGAAGCGAGTGACGTGCGGCTGTACGCGGATTCCGGGGTTCAGCGCCGAGAGCCGCTCGGCCGCCACTTCCGCCTTGGGCCGGCCCGTGTCCGCGAGCGAAAACAGCGGCTGCCGGTGCAGGTTGCTCGGATCGACCGTGTCGGCGTCCACGACGTGCAGCGTGCCGACGCCGGCGCCAGCGAGGTAGGAGAGCACGGGGCAGCCGAGCCCGCCGGCGCCGACGACCACCACGGAGGCGCCCGCCAGGCGACGCTGGCCGGCCGCACCGACCTCGCGCAGGGCCATCTGCCGCGAGTAGTCGAAGGCCGGCGGCCCCGCGTGCGCGTGTCCGCCCGCTTCGTGGGCGTGCGGCTGGGCGTGCCCGTGCGCGTGGGAATGGGCAGCCTCGGCGCAGCGCTCGCAGTTGACCCAGCCGGAGTCGCCGTCGAGGTAGTGCTCCTTCTTCCAGATGGGGACGCGGTGCTTGACCTCGTCGATGATGTAGCGGCAGGCGGCAAACGCCTCGGCGCGATGACCGCTCGACACGCCGACCCACACGGCCAGCTCGCCGAGGGCGAGCTCGCCGAGGCGGTGGACGCAGCGGGCGCCGCGCACGCCGAAGCGCTCGACGGCCTCGGCCACGATGCGCTCGCCCTCCTTGAGCGCGAGCTCCTCGAAGGCCTCGTAGTCGAGCCGCTGCACTTCGCGGCCCTCGTTCTCGTTGCGCACCCAGCCCTCGAAGGAGGCGTAGCCACCCGCCGCGACGTCGGCAAGCCCCGCGGCAAGCGCGGCGGGGTCCAGCGGCTCCCGGTTGAAGGCGAAGGCGCTCATCCGCCCGCCACCGGGGGAATGAACACGACCTCGTCGCCGTCGGCGAGCACGCGCGACCAGTCCGCGAACTCGGTGTTGACCGCGACCTTGAGCTGCTCGCGCGGCAGGCTGAAGCCGTGGCGTGCGGCGAGCTCGCCGTACAGGGACGCCGCGTCGCTCGCGGCGGTCTCCACCTGCTCCTCGCTGCAGCCCGCCTGCTCCCGCAGCAGTGCGTAGTACTTCAGACGCAGGCGCGGCATCAGGCGGTCCCCGCGTTCATGGCCCGGCGCACCGTCGCCGCACTCATGGCGCACCGCCGCCGGCGGCGTAGTCGCTCTTGCCGCCGGTCTTGCGGAGGAGGCGGGTCTCGGCGATGACGATGTCGTGCGAGAGCGCCTTGCACATGTCGTAGACGGTCAGCGCCGCCACGGCAGCGCCGGTGAGCGCTTCCATCTCGACCCCGGTGCGGTGGTGGACCGAGACGGTGCAACGGATCTCCACCTCGTTGCCCGCGGCGTCGATCTCGACCTGGCACTTCTCCAGGCCGAGCGGGTGGCAGAACGGGATCAGTTCGTGCGTGCGCTTCGCCGCCATCGTGCCGGCCACGCTCGCCGTGTGGAATACCGGGCCTTTCGCGGTGTTGAAGCCCTGCGCCCGCAGCGTGTCGGCCACGGCTGGAGGCAGTCGCACGCGCGAAACGGCCGTGGCGGTCCTGAGCGTGACCGCCTTGCCGCTCACGTCCACCATCGTGGGCCGTCCCTGTTTGTCGACGTGCGACAACATGCTCAGCCGCCGATGTAGAACATCTCGATCTTGCGCAGCGGTTGCTCGCGGCGCAGCCGCTGGCGCAGCTCGCTGTAGCGGTCGACGCGAGCCTGCCAGGTGCCGCGGATCAGCTCCCGCAGCGTCGCGTCGTCGGCTCGCCGCCGCAGCGGGCCGCGCAGGTCGACGCCGTCGGTCGCAAACAGGCAGGTGTAGAGCACCCCGTCGGACGACAGCCTCGCCCGGGTGCAGTCGCCGCAGAACGGCTGGGAGACCGAGGAAATGAAGCCGACCTCGCCACCGTCGTCGATCATGCGGTATCGCTCCGCCACCTCGCCGCGGTGAGCGCTCGCCTCGGGCGCCAGCGGCCAGCGCGCCGAGATCCGGTCGCGTAGCACGCGGGAGGGCACGACGCGCTCAGGCTCCCAGTGATTGCGGCTGCCGACGTCCATGTACTCGATGAAGCGCACGATGACGCCGGTTCCGCGGAACCGCTCCACGAGGTCGAGCGCGCCGTCCTCGTTGATGCCGCGCTGGATGACGGCATTCACCTTGATAGGCTCGAGCCCGGCCTCGCGCGCGGCCTCGATGCCGTCGAGGACGCGGTCGAGCCCGTCGAAGCCCCCGCTCATCTGCCGGAATACCTCCGGGTCGACGCTGTCCAGGCTGACGGTGACGCGCTTGAGGCCGTTCGCCTTGAGCTCGGCCGCGCGCTGGGCGAGGAGGATGCCGTTGGTCGTGAGTGCGAGGTCATCGAGGCCCGGTATGACCGACAACTCCCCGATCAGGTCGGCGAGGTTGGACCGGAGGAGGGGCTCGCCGCCCGTGAGCCGGACCTTGCGAACGCCGGCCGCGACGAACAGCCGCGTCAGGCGGACGATCTCGTCGAAGGACAGGCGGTCGGCGGAGTGCAGGAACTCGTAGTTGTCGTGAAAGGTCTCCCGCGGCATGCAGTACGGGCAGCGGAAGTTGCACCGGTCCATGACCGAGATCCGCAGGTCGTGCAGCGGCCGGCCGAGCGCGTCCTCGGCGACCGGCGGTACCCGCGAGATCTTCCGGCGGCTCGCCATCATTCCTTCTTGTTGCGTTCCCGGAAGACGCGCAACTGCTCGTTGAACCTGTCGACCACGGCCTGGACGTCGTCCACGGCCGCGTTGTTCTTCTTGGTCTGCATGACGCGCAACTCCTGCTTGCGCCCCTCGTCGATTTCCGGGTTGGCCAGCAGCGACTGCAGCTCGAGCTCCAGGCAGGCATTGTAGGCCGTGATGTCGGCGTCGAACTGCTTGATGGCCTTCTGCGCCTCGACCATCTCATCGTAGGTGGCCGTGGCGCCGTCCGGCAGATTCTCGGGCGGACGGGGGTAGATGCAGGCGGCCGTGGCGGGGAGGGCGCCCAGTGTCGTCAGCAGTGCGATGGCGGCCAGAAGGGGGTTCTTCATCGTGCTGTTTCCTCGGGTCGCAGGACAGGTGGCGGCCGCGGACTGGGACGGCAGCGTGCCGGCAAGTCTACCTCAGGCGGCCCGCCGGTCACCAACGGCCTGCACCGGCGCAATCCGTGGTTGGACCGCGCGGAGTCGCAGCGGTTCGGTCAGCTGCCGGCGACGAGCTCGGTGGCGCGCTCGAGAGCCCGCTGGCGCGTGCGGTAGTGGTCGAAGTCCCTGAGGGTCCGGTTGAGCCCGACCTGCACCAGGATGCGCGCCACGGGCTTGTGTATCCCGGCCAGCACGACCGCCTGTCCCTGGGACTGCGCACGCTGCACGATGCTCTCGAGCGCGAGTGCCGCGCTGACGTCGAGCGAGGGCACGTCCTGCAGGTCGATTACCAGTACGCGGAAGTCGACGGCGACCGCCATGCGTCGCGTCATGGCGTTCGCCGCCCCGAAGCTCATCGCGCCGGCGAAGTGCAGCAGCAGCACCCGGCCCTCCAGCTGCCGGAACAGTGCGGATTCTGCCGGAGCGAGGATGTCCTCGCCGGAGGCATGGTCCGTAATCGCGCGGATCGACTGGCTCTGCAGGTCGGCCATCTCCTTGACGAACAGCATGCTGGCCATGACGGTACCGATTCCGACGGCCGTGATGACGTCGACGAAGACGGTGAGCAGCAGCACCGTGAGCATGAAAGCAGTGGCGGAGGGCGGCATCCTGAGGCTGCGCCGCAGGTAGGGCCAGTCGATGACGTCGATTCCGACCTTGATCAGGATGCCGGCGAGCACGGCGTGCGGCACCCGGGCGGCGAGCGGCCCGAGGCCGAGCGCCACGGCCAGCAGCACCAGGGCGTGGGTCGCGCCGGACAGCGGCGTGCGGCCGCCGGAACGGATGTTGACCAGCGTCCGGATGGTGGCACCGGCGCCCGGAAGGCCACCGAACAGACCCGCCGCCAGGTTGCCGATGCCCTGGCCCACGAGCTCGCGGTCGGAGTCGTGGAAGGTGCGGGTCACGTTGTCGGCGACGAGCGAGGTGAGCAGGCTATCGAGGGAACCGAGCACCGCCAGGGCGAGGGCCGGCGGCAGGACCTCCCGCAGCAACGTCAGGTCGAGCTCGGGCACGACCAGGCTGGGCAGCCCCGTGGGGATCTCACCGAGCACCGGCGCGTCCGTGAGCATGAACGCGACCAGCAGGCTGCCCGCCACCAGAGCCACGAGGGTCGCCGGCAAGACCTGCGTGATCCGCTTCGGTGTGAACAGGCACAGTCCCAGCGACAGCAGGCCGGCGACGAGCGCGTGCGGGTTGGGGTGCAGCAGGTATTCGGGCAGCACCGTCAGCGCGTTGACGACGCTCCGCGGGGCCGGGTGGCCGAGCAGCGGGTCGAGCTGCATGACGATGATGATCACGCCGATACCCGACATGAAGCCGGAGACGACCGGATAGGGCACGAGGTTGATGTAGCGACCGACGCGAAGGCGGCCGAACAGGACCTGGAACGCCCCGGCCAGCATGACGATGGTGAAGGCGACGGGCAGGTTGTCAGCATGGGCCGTGAAGATCGTGGCCGATACCACGGTCATCGGACCGGTCGGTCCCGAGACCTGCGCCGGCGTGCCGCCGAACAGCGCCGCGAAGAAGCCGACCAGGATCGCACCGTAGAGCCCCGCCACCGGACCGGCTCCCGACGCGACGCCGAAAGCGAGCGCCAGGGGCAGCGCGACGATCGCGGCGGTGACTCCGCCGAATAGGTCGCCCCGGAGGTGGGAGAAGTCCAGTCGTGGCAGGAACGCCATCGGCACTCGTCCGCGAAGGAGTCCTCGAATATAGGCGGGACCGACGGGGCCGGTCAGAGCGGCTTGTACGCATCGTCCTGTGAGAGTCTCGCCGGCGCGCTAAGCTTGGCACCCCACGCCGCCACTCGCCATGCGCAACGCCCTGGTCATTCGACACGTCGCCTTCGAGGATCTGGGCACGCTCGCGCCGGCGCTCGGCCGTCACGGGTACCGGCTCCGTTACCTCGAGCCCGGCGCGCTCGGTGGCGCCGCAGGCCTGCAGGCGGCACTGCTCGTGATCCTGGGAGGGCCGATCGGTGCCTGCGACGACGCGCGCTACCCGTGGCTGGCCGAAGAGGCCGCGCTGCTGAAGCGGCGCATCGACGGCGGGCGTCCGACCCTCGGTATCTGCCTCGGCGCACAGCTCATCGCGCGTGCACTGGGGGCCAAGGTCTACGCCGCCGAAAGCCCGGAAATCGGCTACGCTCCGATCGAGCTGACGCCCGCGGGACGCGCCTCGGCGTTGCGGCACCTGGGCTCGCCGGCCACGCCGGTGCTGCACTGGCACGGCGACACCTTCGACCTGCCCGAGCGCGCCGTGCTGCTGGCATCCACGGCGGTCTGTGCGAACCAGGCCTTCTCGATCGACGACCGGGTGCTCGGACTGCAATTCCACCCGGAGTTCGAGGCAGCCTCGCTCGAGCGCTGGCTGATCGGGCACACCGTCGAGCTCGGGCTCGCGGGGGTAGCACCGGGCTCCTTGCGCGACCAGGCAAGGCGCTTAGGGCCTGCGCTCGAGCGGCAGGCCGCGCGACTCTGGACCGACTGGCTCGAGGGCCTCGACAGATGACCACCGGGTTCGAGCCCGGCAGCCCCGTCCGGATCGCGCCGGCCGTGGTGCGCGTCGTCGCGCCGAATCCCGGGCCGTTCACCGGCCCGGGCACGAACTCCTACTTGGTGGGCGAGACGGAACTCGCGGTGGTCGACCCGGGTCCCGCCATTGCCTCCCACATCGAGGCGCTCGCGCGTGCCGGCGAGGGGCGCATCCAGTGGATCCTGGTGACCCACACGCACGCCGATCATTCCCCGGCCGCGCGCCTGCTGCGAGAGGCCACCGGCGCCACGGTCGTCGGCGCGAGCGCACCGGGCGGCGGGCGCCACGATGTCCGCTTTCGTCCCGACCTGCGACCTTGCGATGGTGAGCGCGTGCTGCTGGAAGGTTGCGCGATCCGCTGCATCGCCACACCGGGACATGCCTCCAACCACTTCTGCTTCCTGGTGGAAAAGACGGGCCTGTTGTTCACCGGCGATCACGTTCTCGGCAACGTCTCGCCGGTCATCCTGCCGCCGGACGGCGACATGGCCGACTACCTGGGCTCGCTCGCGCGGCTCGCGCAGCTGCCGCTGTCGCAACTCGCGCCCGGCCACGGACCCGTGCTCGACCGCCCGCGCGAGGTGATCGAGTCCCTCATCGCCCATCGCCTGCGCCGCGAGCAGAAGGTCCTGCGCTGCCTGTCGGCGGCTGGTGCCGCCAGCACGGAGGCCCTGCTGCCGGCCGTCTACGAAGACGTCGACCCGTCGTTGCACGGGCTGGCCCTGCACTCGCTGCACGCCCACCTCATCAAGCTCGAACGGGACGGTCTCGTCTCGCTCGAGGCGGATGCCTGGCTGCTGAAGGCCTGATCGGTGCCTGGACTCGGGGTCGCGCTGTCGCACTGCACGGTTCGACTGGGCCGCAAGGTCGTGCTGGACGAGGTGTCGCTCGCCCTTCGGCCCGGCGAGAAGTGGCTGCTCGTCGGCCCGAACGGGGCCGGCAAGACCCAGCTCATCAAGCTTCTGGCAGGCCTGCGCTGGCCGACGCCCACCGGCCGCGAGCGGCGCACCTATGCCGATCACCGCGGGCGCGTGGTGGAACTCGTCGACGCCCGCGAGCGGGTGGTCTACGTCGGTGCCGAGTCCCAGGACAAGTACGCACGGTACGGCTGGAACCACACGCTCGAGCAGGTCGTGGCGACCGGCCTGTTCGGCACCGACATCCCGCTCGACGAGCCGGATCTGGTGCAGCGCAGGCAGGTGCGAACGCTCCTCGAGCGATTCGCGCTCACCGAAGTCCGCGGCCGGCGGATGCTGGAGGCCTCCTACGGGCAGCGCCGGCTCGCGCTGGTCGCCCGGGCGCTGGCCGCGCGACCCGGCCTGCTGCTCCTCGACGAGGTGTACAACGGCCTCGACGACGGGCACCGTCGCCGGCTGACGCGGGCGCTCGCCGGCCTCTCCCGGACCCGCGTGACCGTCCTCGCCAGTGCACACCGGCCCGAGGACGTGCCACCCGGCGTCGAGAGGGCGGCGGTCGTGGAGCAGGGACGCGTGCGCGTGCTGCCCTGGCGCACCGCGCTGCGCCGGCTCAGGCGTGCCGCCGCGCCGGCCTCCGCGGTCCCGGACCGACAGGCCGCCTGCCGGCGACGCCGGGGCATCCAGCCGTTCATCGAGCTCAGGGACGTCTGGGTGTACCGCGAGGAGACGCCCGCGCTGCGCGGTCTCGACTGGGTGCTCGAGGACGGTGAGCACTGGGCGATCACGGGGCGCAACGGCAGCGGCAAGAGCACGCTGCTCGGGTTGCTCTACGGCAGCTGGCCGCCCGCGCTCGGCAGCCGCGTGTTCCGGCGCGGGCACCCTCCCGGCACGTCGCTCCAGGAGATCCGCGCCGCCATCGGCATCGTCTCCCCCGAGCTGCAGGCCGCCTACGAGGCGGGCGCGACGCTCGAGGAGATCGTCGTCAGCGGCCTGCGCGACAGCGTCGGTCTCGACAGTCCGCCGACGCGGCGGGAGCGGCGCCTCGCGGCCGAGGCACTCGCGCTCGTGGACCTCGGACCGCTCGCGGATCGTCGTCCCCGGGAGGTGTCCTACGGCGAGCTGCGCCTCGCACTGCTCGCGCGGGCGTTCGTCAAGAAGCCGGAGTTGCTCCTGCTCGACGAGCCGTTCACCGGCCTCGATCCCGGACGCCGGCGGCGGCTGCGCGCCGCACTGTCACGTCTGGCAAAGGCCGGCACGCGCCTCGTCATCGTGGTCCATCATCGCGGGGACCTTCCGCACGAGGTCAACCGCCGCCTGCACTTGCGCCGCGGGCGGGCCGGCAGGCTGCCGGTCTGACTCCTGCGGGCGCCTGCATCAATACGAGTGGCGTGCGAACAGCTCGTAGGCAGTCTGGAAATAGGCGATCCCGAGGCGCTCGAGCTCGGCATCGGCCGGTCGCGGAGCGTAGCTGTCGCTCTGCCTGTCGTAGGCCAGCGTGGCCGGTTCCTCCTGCAGGCCGAAGCGCACCAGCTTACCGTCCCGGTAGATGGCGACGTCGTGGTTGTAGCTGAACAGGGCGACCCGTCCTTCCTCGCGGCCGGCCAGCGCGTCCTCGCCGAAGAAGGGCGCGCGATACGGAAGACCCAGCAGTCCCATCACCGTCGGCGCGACGTCGATCTGGCTGACCAGTTCGTCGACACGGCGTGGGCCGACGTGCCGGGGCGAGTAGATCATCCAGGGGATCTCGTAGGAGCGCAGCGGCATGTCCGCCTTGCCGTAGACGCGTGCGCCGTGATCGGCCAGGACGACGAAGACGGTGTCGTCGAACCAGTCGTGCCTGCGCGCCTCGTCGATGAAGTAGCCGAGCGCGTAGTCGGCGTACCGGACGCCGGCCTTCCTGCCGCCGCCCTGGGGCGGAACGCCCGGCACGCCCTCGCGAAACGTGAACGGCTTGTGATTCGACGTGGTCATGATCAGTGCGAAGAACGGCTGCCCGGTGGCGGCCTTGCCGTCGAGGTGTCCGAGCGCCGTGTCGAACAGGTCCTCGTCGGCCACTCCCCAGATGTTCTCGAAGCGAACGGGTTGCGAAATGTCGCGCCGGTCGAGCACCTCGAAGCCGTTCTCGCCGAAATAGTGGTTCATGTTGTCGAAGTAGCCGTAGCCGCCGTACAGGAAGCTTGTGCTGTAGCCCAGCTCGCGCATCACCGAGCCCCAGGTCGAGATGTGCTCGCTGCCCGGTCGACGCAGGATCGAGACGGTCGGGATCGGGGGAAACGAGGCGCTGATCGCCTCGAGACCTCGAACCGTGCGGGTCCCGGTGGCGTAGGCGTGCCGGAACCAGATGCCCTGCTGTGCGAGGCGGTCGAAGTTGGGCGTGAGGTCGAGTTCCGATCCGTACAGGCGACTGAACTCGGCGCCGAAGGATTCGCTCGCGACGACCACGACGTTCAGCCGGCCGAGCCCGTCGGTCCGGCCGGGATGCACGCGGTCGATCCGCCCAGCATCCAGGTCGACGAACTCGGAGCGGCCCGAATCCAGTTGCGCGGCCAGAAGAGCCAGGTTGTCCGCCGGTGCCGCGGTGGGATAGTAGGCGTCGTACGCGATCTCGCTCTTGGCGAGAGCCCGGAAGAAGCTGCTGGCCCCGTTCTGGACCAGCTCGTTCTCGACCCGGTTTGCAGTCCACGAGAGCGCGGTCGTCGGATACCAGGCGACGGCGGCGAGGAGCGAGGCGAGGTAGGCGGCGAACACAGGCGTCCGCTGGCGAAGGCGCACCGGCGCCGCGAAGCCGGGCCGCATCAGCCGCATCGCGAGCGGGGTCAGCAGTCCCGCCGCGAGGGCCGCAACGATGGCGACGGGCAGGACCGGATACTCGGCCCGGAGGTCCCCGAGGACTTCGGCGGGGAACATGAGGTAGTCCACGGCGACGACGTTGAATCTCGCGTCGAACTCCTCGAAGAAGAAGAACTCCGCGGCGGACAGGTAGACGAGCCCGAACAGGGTCAGGAAGGTCCCGGTCGCGATGAGAAGCCGGTTCCACCGTGTCCGGTGCCACCGGTCCCGCATCAGCAGCAGGTAGGTGGACAGCGGTGCGAGCAGGTACAGGGACTCGACGAGGTCGTTGAGGGTCCCGCCGAGGAGCAGGATCGGCAGGTGCTCGAGCGGGACGCCCTGCTGTCTGCCGAAGCTGGCCCAGAGGACGAGCCGCAGCGCTCCCCCGAACGCCAGGTAGCACAGGGCGAGGACGGCAACGGGCCTGAAACGGAGCAGCCCGTCTCGCCAGGCGTCGCCCGCCGCCAAGGTCGACGTCGGACCGGTCGGTGTCGATGGAATCAAACTCGCCCTCCCGCGGCTGAAGCGCCCGAGCGCACTCCGACCGGTCTCGACCGGTCGGCGAGGCAGCGCAGGCAGCCGTTAGACGGCGCGGGCGGGGAGAATCAATCGGTCGAAGGGGCGGTGGTCACTTCTCGCCATTGATATAGCGGTCGAGCTCGCGGTGGAAGTGCCGGATGCGCACCTCCTGCTCGCCCCAGAGCGGCCCGTTGAAGCCGCGCGAGCGGCTGCCGGCGCCGACGGCCGCGACCAGTTCCACATCCTGGTCGAGCACCTCGCCGAGGTCGGGCTTCTGCCCTTCGGGCACGTGCTCGATGTTGGGGCGGACCTTGCCGGTCACTTCGGTGCCGTGGGGCAGACCCATCCAGGCCGGGACAAAGTAGTCCGGATCGTCGACGTACCGGAACAGGGTCATGTTGTCGTAGTAGAACTTCTTCGGATCGTCCGGGTGCGGCAGGAAGCGCATGATGAAAACGCCTTCCGGGTGCATGCCGATCTGGACGTTCGGGAAGAGCCCGGTGGCCCAGCTGTCGGTGAGCTGGCCGTCGGTGAGCTTTTCGTAGTGGGCCAGACCGAGACGCCGCGCGCGCGCGCGCTTGGCCTTCTGCACCGCTTTGCGCACCTCGCGGGCGTTGCCTTCGAACTTGTCCGGGTCCATGCCTGCGTCCTGCATCATGAAGCGCAGGCCCGCATCTACAGTTTCCTGGTCCGGGATGCGGTGCGACTTCACGCACAGCGGCACGATCATGCGGCTGAAGCCGTTCGGGTACAGGTCGTACTGCGAGAAGTCCTCCATGACGCCCTGGGTCTGGGGATGGATGTGCGGCAGGTGGTAGGTCTCGTAGAAGGAGTCGACGCCCACCTTCCAGTTGGAGTTCCAGGTGCTGCGCACGTGTCGCACGCAGTGCATCTTGTCGATCTCGTAGTTCTCGATGTAACCCTCGGGCAGACCGATCCAGTCCTCGAGTGGCGGCGCCTTGCCGTCCATGTTGATGAAGATGAGCCCGCCGACGGAGTCGCAGCGCACCTCTGCGAGGCCGGGGCGGTGCGCGACCAGTTCCGGCGCGAAGGTGTCCTCGTCGGTGATCGCCTTGAGCTTGCCGTTGCAGTAGAACTGCCAGCCGTGGAAGGCGCAGGTGAACTGCGCGACGCTGCCGCGCTCATTGAGCGCGACGCGGTTCGCGCGATGCGGGCAGACGTTGTAGAAGGCCTTGATGCTGCCGTCTTCCTGGCGAACGATGATGAACGACTCGTGGCCGAGGTCGAAAGTGGTGTAGTCGCCTTCCTCGGGAATGTCCGAGGTGATGCCGGCCAGCAGCCAGACACGGGGCCACAGCCGCTCCCACTCCTTGCGCATGAACTCGGGCGAGAAGTAGCGCGACGGGTCGGGCACGATGAGCCCGTTGTCGACGTGCGGCTGCTTGGCTTCCAGCGAGTCGGCCGGCGCATTCGGGTTGACCCGGAAATCGAACGTCATGGCTGGTTTCCTCTCTCGCGTTCAGGCGGCTGTCGCAGGGCAACCGGGAGACGGATCGAATATAACGCATCAATTCCAAAGAAACAGTCAGTACTGTTTATTTATGGACCAGAAGCGCGACGGTGCGCGGTGGCCGCGTCCTGCCGGTGCGGGCAGTGGGGCGGGTCCGTCCCCGGCAAGCCTCGGGCTGTGGAACAAACGCAACAGCACTGTCGGGGAGACGGTTCTGCGGCAATCATGAGGTTTGGAAATCAATCTGTTGCAGAGAGCTTTGCTGCGTTGCAATAAGAAAAAACAGGACAGATTGATTTTTTTTCCGGGCACGACATACACTCGCACCGAACTTGCGCGGCCGCGACGGAAAGATGCCTCGTAACGAGGGGCTCTACCGGCATGGCGGTCTACGCAGCGCAACCGGCACATGACTCAAGGGGGAGCAGCCCATGTCGAGCGAATTGAGACGAGCGGTGTCCACGGCCCTTCGCGTTGCCCTGGCTTCGGGCGCCGCAACAGTCGCGCTGCCTCAGGCTGCGCAGGCGGCCGAAGGCACGGTCCGGCTCGAGGAGGTGATGGTGACCGCGACACGCGCCGCGGCTGAGACCGACATCCAGACCACACCGGTGTCGGTGTCGGCGGTGTCCAGCAATGACCTGACGCGCCTCGTCGCACGCGAGCTCTCCGACATCTCCTCCACGGTACCGGGGCTCTCCGCATCGCGCATCACGGCCTTCAATGCCGCCTCCTTCGCCATGCGCGGCGTGGGCCTCACGGACATCATCGTCTACCAGGACACGCCAGTCGGCGTCCAGGTCGACGACTTTGTCATGCCGAGCGTGCAGACGCAGCTGCTCGACACCTTCGACATCGCGAAGGTCGAGGTGCTGCGCGGTCCGCAGGGCACGCTGTTCGGCAAGAACACGACCGGCGGCGCGATGAACATCCAGACCAAGCGCCCGGACATGTCCGAGTTCGGCGCCGACGTACGGCTCAGCTACGGCAGCTTCAACGAGCGACGCGCGCAGGCCGCGATCGACCTGCCGATCGTCAAGGACACGCTGTCGCTCAGGTTCGCGGGGTCCTACGCGAAGTCGGACGGCTATTACAAGCTGGGTGCGACCTACGGGCCCATCACTCCGCTGATCGCGAGCGAGATCCCTGGCATCACCGGCATCTCCGGCCAGGGCACGGGCGAGGACGCAGGCGGCATCGACAGCAACAACGGCCGTGTCAAGCTGCAGTGGAACCCCACGGACGACGCCACGGTACTCCTGCAGTACGAGTGGCTGCGCGACCGTTCGGACGCCGTCCCGTCCTTCAACGACACCCCACCCGAAGGTCCCTATGTGTGGAACTTCCTCGGTTTCACCCGGCCGACGGGCGACCCGCTCAAGAACATGGCCTCGACCAACCGCAACGACTCGCTGCTCGAGATGGGCAAGGGCCAGGTGATCGACGTCGACGGCATCTACCTGAACCTCGACTGGGATTTCGGCAGCCACACGCTCTTCGCGGTCGCCGGCAAGCGCGACCAGGAAGAGCATCTGCCGAACACCTACACGGGTGCCGCGCCGATCAACGAGGTCACGGGCGAGCCGCTGTCGCTGTTCGATGCGACCCGCGACACGAGTCGCGAGACGACCCAGTTCGAGGTGCGCCTGGCCTCGAATCTCGATGGTCCGATCAACTACGTGGTCGGCGCCTTCCAGCAGACCAACGACGCGGAGTTCTGCGTCGTGCAGGTGCTTGGTTTCGTCGATCTGGTCGTCGACTTCGGCGGGGCGCAGTTCTTCAACGCCAACCCGCAGATCCTGTGCAACCGGCAGGATTCCGACTCGCTTGCGGGTTACGCGGACGTCACCTGGGACGTGACGGACAGGCTGCAGCTCGGCGCCGGTTTCCGCTACACGGAGGACGAGCGCTCCTGGAAGGGTCGCACGCAGGTGTTCTTCAGCCAGCTCGACCCGAACAACCCGGACCTCACGGCCGACGATCTCAACAAGCCGCTGGATGCAGCCGACTTCGACAAGTACCCGGGCGGGGTCATCGTCGACTCTTCCACCCCGGGCTTCGAGAATCTGAAGAAGAAGTGGTCCGAGCCCAGCTGGCGCTTCACCGGATCGTACATGTTGACTGACGCGTGGTTCTCCTACCTGACGGTGTCGCGTGGCTACAAGGCCGGCGGCTACAACGACCAGACCGGCACCAGCGGCCTGATGGTGTCCGAGCTCACGCGCCCGGTGGACCCCGAATTCGCCACCAATTACGAGCTAGGCTTCAAGTACACCTCGCCGGACAATCGCATCCGCTTCAACCCGACGGTGTTCTTCACCAAGTACGAGGATGCCCAGCGGGCGGTGAACATCCTCACGGAGAAGGACGGGGCGACGTTCCAGGAGACCGTGTTCTACAACGCGGCGGAGGTGGAGTCGAAGGGCATCGAGCTCGAGTTCCAGATGCTCGTCACGGATGCCTTCCGGATCCGCGCACAGGCCGCCTACCTGGATGCCAAGTACAAGACCTTCATCATCGACCAGCCCGGCCTGACCGACCCGGTCAGCGGGGGCACGATCCTGCCCTTCTTCGGGGACTTCTCGGGGCTGCCCGTGCCGCGCTCGCCCGAGTTCAGCGGCTCGCTCGCCGGTATCTACACGATGGAGTTCGCAGGCGGGTACCTCGACTTCGCGGCCGACGTGTACTACGAGGACGCCAACCTCTTCTATATCGCGGCACCGGGCAGGGAATTCGACGCTTACCTGGACGCGAAGACGCTGGTCAACGCCTCGATCACCTACACCGACGGCAACGACCGGTACTTCGTGCGGGCCTACGGCAAGAACCTCGCGGATGAGCGCTACCGCATCGCCTCGCAGTCGGTGGCGAACCTGTGGACGCACACGCAGTTCGGTGCGCCGCGCAGCTTCGGCCTCGAGGTCGGCATGAACTTCGGCGGCGCCCGCTGACGGGGCACGTGACGAGCACATGACGACAGGGCGGGGCCGGCGCAAGCCGGCCCTCGCCTTTTGGGGAGACGGGAAGATGAACGGACCGATGGGCAAGCTGGCGGGCAAGGTCGCGATCGTCACGGGCGCCGCGAGCGGCATTGGCGAGGCCATTGCGAAGCTCTACCTTGCGGAGGGCGCCTGCTGCGTCCTGGCGGACCTGCCGGGCTCGAAGCTCGTGGAGATCTTCGGCGGCACCGGCGCGGCCCGTTGCGTGGCGCTCGATACGACCGACGACGATGCGCCCGGGCGACTCGTGGGAGCGGCCGTCGAGGCCTTCGGCGGCCTCGACATCCTGGTAAACAATGCCGGTATCGCGATCGCATGCCAGTTCGAGGAGCTGACCGACGAGCAGTTCGACCGCATCATGGCGGTCAACGTGCGCTCCTACTTCCGCATCGCCCGCGCGGCCGTGCCCGAGATCCGCAAGCGCGGCGGCGGTCGCATCGTCAACCTCGGGTCCATCATGTCCGAGATGGGCGGGCCCACGCTCTCGATCTACGGGGCCTCGAAGCACGCCGTCGCCGGGTTGTCCAAGGGCATGGCCGTGGATCTCGGCAAGTACGGCATCACGGTCAACTACCTGCAGCCGGGCTCGATCTGGACCGGCATGTCGCGGCCGTTCATGGCGGACGAGAACTTCCGCAAGTACTGGGAAAACAAGGCGCCGATGGGCCGGATCGGGGACCCGGAGGACGTCGCGGCGGCCGCCCTGTTCCTGGCCTCGGACGAGGCGAAGTTCGTCTCGGGCCACGGCCTGCACGTCGACGGCGGGGCCATCATCAACTTCTAGAAGGCAGCCTCCGGGTCTGTGCGGACTGCACACAGGCCCCGATCGCGCTACGATCCGGGAAAACGACAACCGGGATCGGCCATGAGCCACCTGACAGGGGAATGCCGTCGTGGCGCCGCAGCGCCACCTGGTGCACGGAGCGCCGTGCGGGAGCCGACGCGCATCGCTCTCGTGGCCCGCGCCGTGATCGTGGGCATCCTCTCCGTGAACCTCATCGGCTGCGGCATCATCGAGCGGCTGACCGGGGAGGCCGCTCGCAAGCGGGCGCGCGCCGAGGCGGCCAAGGAACAGAGCCAGACGCTGCAGCTCAAGGTCATGCGCTTCGCCGACCAGTACGTCGAGAGGATGGAGCGGCGCACGACGCAGCTGGCGAGGAAGTACGCCGAGCAGATGCAGGATCAGGACTTCGATGTCGACAGGCTCGTCGCAGACCTAGCAAATTGGCGGTTCAGACAGGCTACCGCAGCCTTCCAGATAGCGGCCGGCAGCAATCCCATCGCGAATGCCGTGGACATGATCGTTCTGGTCTCGCTTACGCGCCGCATCATCGAGTTCAACTGGGTCCCGACCTATGGCCAGGCAGCGACGGAACTGTTGCGAACCTTCAGGTCCCTGGAGGACCAGGCGTGGCATCTGGTCGATGATCTGCCCGATGCCACAGACGAGAGGAAGGCCGAGTTCGACCGGATCCTGCAGTCCTGGTACGACGAGAATCCTGGCATGGAGTCCGCGGCGTTTGTGCGATTCACGGACGTGGCAGGGCTCGGTCTCGGCCAGAAGGAGGCCGGAGTCTCACCGGGGCTGCTCGGAATCTTCGGGCTCGACCCGTTGGAGGGTGTGGATCCGGCGGTGCGCGAGTTCGAGCAGACCCGTGTCCTGGCAGAGCGGGCCATGTACTACGCCCAGCGCGTCTCGATCCTCATCGACCTGCAGGTGACTGCCGCAGCGGCCGGCGCCAAGAGCACCACGGAGGTTCGCGAGACGATGGAGTCGATCGATCAGTTCGGTCGACTGGCGGACGCGCTGTCGGAGGTGGTCGGCGAGCTGCCGGGTACGATCGCCCGCGAGCGAGAGGCGGCGGTCGCGCAAGTCATGGCGGAGCTCTATTCCCAGCAGCGGGAAATGCTGGCGCTGACCCAGGAGCTTCGCGGTGCGCTGGACGCCGGGACGGTGACGGCCCGGTCGCTCGACGAGCTGGTCGAATCGACCGACCGCCTGCTGGCGCGGTTCGAGCCGGACCCGGATGCGCCGAAGCCGACCGAGCCGCCGCGGCCCTTCGACATCAACGAGTACACGCGCACCGTGACGGAGCTGGCGGCGACCGCGCGGGAGTTCCAGGCGCTCGTCGAGGGCGTGGATGCGCTGGCGCCGAAGCTTGCAGAGCCGATCGACCAGCTCTCAGGGCGTGTCCACGACCTCGTCGACTACGCGTTCTCGAGGGTGCTCCTCGCCATCCTCGCGCTGCTGCTCGCGGCGATCGTCTACCAGGTTGTCGCAAGCCGGCTCAGGCGATCGCCTCCAGGTTCCTGAGGCCGGGACGCCAAGCTTTACTCTTTCCGCAAAGCCACCCGGCGTATCGGGCTGCAGCAATCTGGCGTCTGCGCCAGCTCGGCCCCCTCGGTTCTCGGCGATGACGACCGCGCTCCAAGCGATGTAAAGACTCATAGGGTTCCGGCAGGAGGGATCGTGCGAGCCATGCAAGAGCCTGTCGTAGAAGCGTGCTTCGAGGACCCACGCGCGGCCCTCGCCGTGATCGTGGCAGACCGGCCCCGCAAATTGAGGAGACTAAGGATGAGGCGACAGACCAGACTATTCACGGCGTTGACCCTGGCCATGCTGTTCGGGGCAAGCGCGCATGCGGATGACGGCAAGCGTGCCTGCGAGGACGCGGCCAAGCTGTTCCGGGATGCCGGCGAGACGGCTCCCTTCTTCGACAACAACTACGGTTTTGCCGTGTTTCCAACCATCGGCAAGGCGGGCCTTGGAATCGGCGGCGCGCACGGCAAGGGCTGTGTCTTTGCTGACGACGAGATCGTCGGCAAGACCAAGATGACGCAGGTGAGCTTCGGCTGGCAGGCGGGCGCGCAGGGCTATAGCCTGATCATCTTTTTCGAGGACCAGCGTGCCTTCAGGGATTTCACATCAGGCAACTTCGAGTTCGGCGCACAGGTGAGCGCGGTCGCGATCACGGCGGCGGCCTCGGCCGGGGCGGGAACCGGTGGCGCGTCGGCCGGGGCGAGCGCCGGCAAGAAGGACGCCACGACGGTCGGTGGCTATCGCAAAGGCGTGGCACCGTTCGCCATCGTCAAGGGCGGCCTGATGTACGAAGCGGCGCTCGGCGGAGCGAAATTCTCGTACGAGAAGCTTTGAGGTCGGGTGTCGACTCGCGAGAGGGTGGCGCGTCCTACCGCCCCATGTAGTAGGTCGGCATCCAGGTGTTGACGATGCCCGGACGCCGCGCGAACGCGCGGCCCGGGCTCGTCTCTGCCGATAGGCGGCCTTCGCTATCCCCGCTGCTATTCAACGGGCTCGATGTCGCCTGGCCGCCATGTCTGGTCGAACCACGGCTGGAGCGGTCCGTAAAAACGCAGAATCACGCTGAAGCCCTTGCCGGGAACGGTCTGGATCCAGTTGCTCTCCTTGCCTTTCGGCGCAGCTGGACCGAAATAGATGTCATAAGAACCGTCAGGATTTGCCTGGACTCCGCGCTGGCTCGAAATGCTTGGGTATTGCTGATCGGTCTGCAGCAGGGAACGGGTCTGGTTGTCGTAGATCACGACGGACCAGAAATCCTTGGCCGGGACATTGGGGGGGTAGCGCAACCTGTAATTCTTGGACCCGTCCAGTGGTTTTCCCGCGGCGTCCACTGTGACCAGAGAGTATTGCGATCCGGCGCCCGGGATGCTCATGGCCATGGCGGGCGTCACCATCGTGGCGTAGTAGAAGAAGGACGTGCGCGCGTCCAACAGTCGGACGCCATTTGCCAGGAACTCATGACTGCCACCGACAAAAGCGGTCTTCCAGTAGCCTGAGTCGTACTGATAAACGCTCTTGTCGCGGCCTGGGAAGACGAGCGAGCGCGCGGTCGCGTTGCCCACAGCGGCCGCCTCCGTCAGGATCTCTTTCATCCGGGCGTCCGGTGCGAAGGGCTGGCCTTTCTTGATCCCGATCGCAGCGAACAGCCCAAGCATCTCCGGGTCCAGGGAGTCGGCGGGCTCCTCCTGGACGACCTCGTTCAGTTCCTCGTAGAAGCTGAAATCGTTGGCGTGAATGCTGTTGAAGGCCTTGCCCGACATGTTGACCCACTTCTGGATCGGAGGGTTGTCCGTTCTGGCCAGGGGATAGATACGGGCATGTTTCCTGAAGTTCTCGATCCCGGGCTGCGGGTCACCTTGTACGAGGAATCCGCGCCAGATCAGAAAGTTCCCGTAGGTCGGGCTCCGATAGACGAAGTAGCCTTCGGGGATGTCGCCCTGGTAGCCGGGTCCGACGAAAAGGTACTTGCCGCCCTGCCCCTTGTCCGGTCCTGCATTCCCCAGGTCCGCCACGTAGCGAAACCAGAAGTCGTTCACGATACCCAATGTATTGGGCGGGCTTTCCACCACGATCGGACCATCCTTCAGATCTAGCCACGTACCGGTGTAGATGCTCTCGGTATTCGCCGTCAGGAACAGCGATCGCGAGTCCATCAGGGTCTCGGTGATGCCGATAGTTCCGTTGACCGCGCCGATTTCCCGCATTCCCTGCCGCATGGCGACGAGCGACGCAGCCGGACAGCCGTTCAGGAACGCCTCAACGCCCCGGAGAAAGTCCAGATTGTCGAAAGTCCTCTGAGCGGTCTCGGCAGTCGGAAAGCCGTCGAAGAACTCCAGCGTGCCGATTCGGGTCTCCACCCGGTCGGGCGTCGTGATGGAAGTGGGAATCTCCGTCGTCATCCTCATCGTCGGAGGTTCGGCGAGCGCCGACCCCTGCAATACCACCACGAGAGTCGATGTTGCGAGAGTCAGGCTTGACGTCGTTACGTGCTTGGGTCTTCTGGATGGACGATGTTCGGTCGGTCTGCCAACTGACTTCTTCATTGTGCTCCTCCCTTCTTGACGCAAGGACAGCCATGCCGGCCGCCGCGCGCTCTCGTGGGCACCGTTGCGACTGATGGCTACCTTCGTATCGACCGCGGGTCCGCCGTCTCCGGCACCGTTCGCTTCGGATGCTGCGGGGTGAACCGACTGACCAACCGGTCCGGACCTGCGCAGTATCCACAATGCCGGGTCTTCAGACATCGGTGGATGCCTCGCGGCTTCGTGTGCTTGCGCGCCTCCGCTGAGCCCGGCGGTTCGGCAGCCTCCGATGATTTTCCGGCGCCGTCTCGGTTCTTGACGATGCCGATCGTGAACGGGACGAGTTATTAATCAATCCAATTCTCGTCGAGCCTGACCCTGTTGGCAGGGGGAGGCGTTGGTCCGATCGGTTCTACCGACTGAGGGCTCGCTATGAGAGTGCTTGTTTCGCTGCCGCTGATGGTGGCGGTGCTCGCGACCGCGTGCGTCTCCTACGACCGGACGAAAGGCGTCGAGAGCACGTGGCGAGATCCGGCGATCTCGCCGCCGGTTGTAGGGGAGACCACCCAGTCCGTCATCCTGCGGACCCTGGGTCCGCCTTCGCAGGTGATAGGGCTGCGCGACCAGACGGTGTTCTATTACCTGAAGGAACAGGGTCGAGGACGAGGTGCCGTCTTCATCGTCTACAACTGGATCAACGAAGACGTCACGTACGATCGCGCGATCTTCTTCTTCGATGCAAACGGGGTCCTGCTGGACTACGGGTTGAGCAATGGCTCCCCGGCGGCTGCGCGATAGCGTCCTCGTATTGCTGGTGATGACGGGCCTCGTGGGATCCGGCTGTACGATCCTGGGGCGGCGCCACGGCGAGCCGATCGCAGAGTCGGACTTGCGCCTCCAAGAAGGGGTCACGACAGCCGCAGAGGCCGTTCGCGGCCTCGGTCCGCCTGCCCGGATGAGTGCGCTGCCCGGCGGCTTCGCCATGTTGTACGAGTACATCAATGCCGAGGAACGGCAACTCGGCATCAACCTCGACTTCATCGGGATCGATTGGTTCAAGATGGCCACCGGTCGCGGCTTGGCGAAGCGGCAGACCTTGCTGCTGGTATTCGACGACGGCGGCACGCTGCGCGCCAGCGACTTCCAGGCCTGGACCGAGCCCGTCGGCAAGGGGCTCGCGCTGCAATTTCTGTTCATCGCCATGCCGACGGTCGACACGCGACACCTGTGGGAGACGTCCGAGCAACACCTCTGGGGCCGGGGCGAGCTCGAGCCGTTGTCGGTCACGCTGAATGCCGGCCAGAGCATCGTGACCGGAAGCCACGGCCTCGAGATGCGCGGCACGCCCCGCTCGGCGGGGCAGCGCACGCTCGAGGGCGAGGACCGGAGCCGGCGGCGGCAGCGATAGCGGCGGCGCACAGGGAGATGGCGCGAAATGTCAGGCTCGAGGGCGAATTCCTTGGCCAGATACAGGGAAGTCGCCCCGGCGCTCTTCCCCGGGCGTCGACTCGTGTGTGGAGGAGAAGGATATGGACACGATGAAGGCGTCGGGCGGATGGATTCGTGAATGGCTCGTCTCGGCGGTCGGCGTCGCCGCGGCGTCGGCCGCGCTCGCCCAGGGCCCGGTCACGGACATCGGTAGCCGCCCGGACGAGGCGGTGCTCGGACAGCGGCAGTACTCGCCCTACCTGAACGACAACTACCCGCAGCGGGTGTTCTGGGGTGATACGCACGTCCACACCGCCTTTTCGACGGACGCCGGCATGGTCGGCAACCGGCTTGGCCCCGAGGAGGCCTATCGCTTCGCGCGCGGCGAGGCGGTCGTCGCCTCCTCCGGCGTGCGCGCCCGCTTGCAGCGTCCGCTCGACTTCCTGGTCGTGGCCGATCACGCCGAGAACCTCGGCCTGGCGCCGATGATCGCGGAATCGAACCCGCTGCTCCTGCAGACCACCTTCGGGCGGGAGATCTCGGCGCTGGTGCATGCAGGCAAGTACTGGGAAGCCTATGGTCTCTGGGGCCAGGGGATGTCGACCCGCCAGGACCCGCTGAAGGACCAGGACGAGCTCACCAGGACGATGTGGCAGCGCCTGACGTCGCTGGCCGAGGAGTACAACGAGCCGGGCCGGTTCACGGCGTTCATCGGCTACGAATGGACGGCGAGTCCCGGCGGCAACAACCTGCACCGCAACGTCGTCTTCCGGGACGGCAAGGAGATGGCGGACCAGATCATTCCCATGTCGAACTACGACTCCACCGATCCGGAGGATCTCTGGAGGTGGATGGATGCCTACGAGGCGAAGACCGGTGGCCGACTGCTCGCCATCCCGCACAACGGCAACCTGTCGAACGGGCTGATGTTCGACGACGTCACCTTCACGACCCGCAAGAAGCTCGACCGCAACTACGCCGAGCGCCGGACGCGGTGGGAGCCCGTGTATGAAGTGACCCAGATGAAAGGCGACGGCGAGGCACATCCGCTGCTGTCGCCGGACGACGAATTCGCCGACTACGGCACCTGGGACAAGGGCAGCTTCGGCCCGGAGCCCAAGACGCCCGACATGCTCCCGCGGGAGTACGCGCGGACCGCGCTGGCCCGGGGCCTCGCCTACGAGCGTGACCTCGGCGTCAATCCATTCAAGTTCGGGATGATCGGCTCGACCGACACCCACACCTCGCTCGCTTCGATCGAGGAGAACAACTACTTCGGCAAGGCGACGCCCGGGGAACCATCGGGCGATCCGGGTCGCTTCTCAGAGCAGATCACGGGCATCATGCAGCGGCCGGGCGGTCCCGACATCACCATGCGCCACTACCAGACGCTCGCGGCGGGTCTTGCCGGCGTCTGGGCGGCCGGCAACACCCGGGAGTCGCTGTGGGACGCGCTGAAGCGCAAGGAGGTCTACGCGACCACCGGGACGCGCATGACGGTCCGCGTATTCGCCGGATGGGACTTCGAGGCGACGGACGTCGATCGCCCGGACTTTGCGAAGACCGGGTACCAGCGCGGCGTGCCGATGGGCTCCAACCTGCGTGTAGCACCCAAGGGCACCGCGCCCCGCCTCGTCATCCGGGCGCTGCGCGACGTCGACGGCGCCAATCTCGACCGCGTCCAGGTGATCAAGGGCTGGCTGGACGACAACGGCCGGACCCGGGAACGCGTCTACGACGTCGCGGTGTCGGACGGCCGGCAGATCGGCGCCGACGGCCGCTGCCGGACGCCGGTCGGCAATACGGTGGATGTGGACGATGCAACCTACACCAACTCGATCGGTGCGCCGCTCCTGATGGGCTTCTGGAAGGATCCCGATTTCGACGCGACGCAGAGAGCCTTCTACTACGTGCGGGTACTCGAGATCCCGACACCGCGGTGGACGACCTATGATGCGGTCTTCTATGGCAAGGATCTTCCGACGGATGTCCCAGCCAGTCACCAGGAGCGTGCCTACACCTCCCCGATCTGGTACACGCCTTGACGGTGATGCGGTACCGGCAGCGATTCGGCCCAACAACATGAGGACAGCACCATGTCGAACCTGAAGATCGCCAGTCTGGCGCTTGCCGTGTTCCTGGCCGCTAACGGCACGGCTGCGGCGGCCGACTGGGAGTTCAAGCTCGCCCCGTACCTGTGGTTCGCGGGACTGGAGGGGACGGCCGCGACCATCCCGGGACTGCCGCCCGGCGAGATCGACATCTCTCCCTCCAAGGCGCTCGAGGACACTGAGACCGCGCTGATGCTGATGTTCGAGGCACGCAAAGGGCGCAGCGGGCTCTTTACCGACCTGGTCTACAGCGACGTGCGCTCGGATGAGGAGCTGATCCCCGCGCTCGGGCTGTCGCTGCGATCCGAAACCAAGTCGACCTTGCTCACATTCGCCTATGAGCACCGGTTGCTGCAAGAGGAGCGCGGCAGCCTCGACCTCCTGGCGGGAGCACGGTACTGGTCCATCGACTCCTATCTCGCTTTCAGCGGCCCGCTTGAGCTGAATGGCAGAAACAAGGAGTCGTGGGTCGACCCTGTTCTCGGCCTGAAGGGTTACCACCTGCTGGGCACCTCGAAGTTCTATGTCTCAGGTGGCGCTGCACTGGGAGGCTTCGGAGTCGGCTCCAGGATGTTCTACGACCTGAACTTCAACCTGGGGTACCAGTGGAACGACGCCATCGGCACCGTGGTCGGATACCGCTGGTTCGACGTTGAACGCGACGAGAGTGGTTTCGTCTACGACGTTCAGCAGGCAGGGTTCGGCCTCGGCCTGGCCTGGAGCTTCTGACACGCGCCGTGGCGAAGCTGCGGGTGTACAACAAGGAGCTACCGTGATTCGTTCATTTCGATCAGCACGGACGACGAGGGTCTCGCTGACCGCCGTTCTCTTGTCGGCAACGCTCGCCGCGGCGGTGGGCCCGGCTCGGACGCAGGAACAGGCGGCCGACGCCGGCCTTGCCCAGGAGCTGACCAATCCTCTGGCCGACCTCATCACGCTGCCCGTCCAGATCAACTTCGACCGGGATCTCGGTCCGGCCGATCGCGGCACCAAGACCGTGACGAACGTACAACCGGTGATTCCCTTCGCGTTGAGCGAGGAATGGAACCTGATCTCGCGGACGATCGTCCCGATCGTGTACCAGGACGACGTCTTTCCGGGACAGGGCTCCCAGTTCGGGTTGGGCGACGTCAATCTGAGCCTGTTCTTTTCGCCTTGGGCTCCGACGGCTGGCGGGGTGATCTGGGGCGTGGGGCCGGTGTTCCTGCTGCCCACCGCCACGGACTCCTTGCTCGGCAGTCGCAAGTGGAGCGCCGGACCGGCGGGCGTGGCGTTGACGACCCGTGGCCGCTGGACGCTCGGCGTGCTGGCGAATCACGTCTGGTCGTTCGCAGGCGACGACGCGCGCCAGGACCTCAGCAACACGTTCGTGCAGCCCTTCGTCTCCTACACCTGGCCCAGTGCCTGGACCGTATCGGTGCAGTCGGAGTCCAGCTACAACTGGAAGTCCGAGCAGTGGTCCATCCCGCTCAACGTGTCGGTCTCGAAGCTCATCCGTGTCGGGCGACTGCCAGTCAGCCTGGCGGTCGGGGTGGGGCAGTGGCTCGAGTCACCGGCTGCAGGACCTGAGGGAATCCGCTTCCGTCTCCAGGCCAATCTCGTGCTCCCAAAGCGCCGGTAGGATGAGTTGCACGCGTGCGATCCCGAGTCGCGCTGGGCAGCAAGCTGGTGTTGCGCGTAACGCGAGTCCCGTCCTCCGGACGTTCGTCAGTAGAGTTCTGCCGGGAACAGCATGAAGAACACGTCCTCGACGCGCTGCCACCAGTTCCGGGCCGGCTGACGGGTCACTACCGCATCGCTCGATACCCACCGCAGCTTGTTGCCGTCCGCCAGCTGTACCTCCCAGCTGTTCTCGGGCCCCATGTCCCGCTCGATGAGCCGGGCGAGCTCCTCGCCGAGGCCGGGACTGTCTATGACGACGCCCATCTCCGTGTTGATGGCCGCGGACCGCGGATCGAAGTTCATCGAGCCGATGTAGGACCATCGCCGGTCGATGACCATGGCCTTGCTGTGCAGGCCCATGAACTTCCCGCTGATCGGCGGCGTGTCGGCGACCTCGGCCTTGATCGCGGCGTCATGGCGCATCTCGTAGAGTCCGGCACCGGCCTGCAGGATGTCGCGGCGACGCTTCTTGTAGTGGCTGTTGACCGCCGGTACGTCGTGCGAGGCGAGGGAGTTCGTGAGGATCCGGGTCCGGACGCCTCGGTCGGTCAACTCTCGAAGGATCCCGATACCGCGGTCGTAGGGGATGATGTAGGCGTTGACCACGAGAAGTTCCCGTCTGGCCGAGGTCATGAGTTCGCGGATGGACTCGATCATGTCCTGGGCGATCTCGCCCTCGGCCGGCACGTCGGTGAGGATCTCGCTGGTGCCCGCCTGAAGCCTCCCCTCGAGCGCCCCGATGTCGCGCGTCCAGTCCTGGGCCTCGACCGGGAACCGCTGCAGGCTGTTCGCCTGCGAAAGCACGGTCTTCAGCTGCGCGCGGGCCCCGGCCGCTGCCGCCGGGGTCGCCTCGATCGCGAGTGCCTCGGCCGGCAGGATCCAGTCGCTGTTCCAGAAGGAGTCGAACACCGCCGAGGCCTCGCGGGCCACCGGGCCGATGCCCAGCACGTCGAGGTCGTGGAAGTTGAACCCCTCGTTTAGGCCGAGGTACTCATCGCCGATGTTGCGGCCACCGATGATCGCGGCACGGTTGTCGACGACGAGCATCTTGTGGTGCATCCGCTGGTTGAGCCGGCGCATGTCGGTGAGTGCCTCGCCCGCCCGCGCCGCCAGGCCGCGCTTCGACCAGGGATTGAAGAGACGCAGCTCGATGTTGGGGTGGGAGTCTAGCAGTGCCGCGCCCTGGTCGCGCAGCCTGACCGTTGCGGCATCGCGCAGCAGCAGGTTGATGTCGTCCACCAGCAGGCGGACCCGCACGCCACGGTCGGCGGCCTGCAGCAGGCGTTCGAGCAGCAGCAGTCCGGAGTCGTCGCCGTACCACAGGTAGTACTGGACGTCGATCGTGTACCTGGCGGAGTCGAGCAGCGCCAGCCGCCAGCGCAGGCCGTCCTCGTTGGAGTCGAGCAGCAGGAAACCCGAGAACTGCTCGCCGCGGCGGGAGGCGATGTCCGACTCGATGGAGGAGAAGGCGTCGCTGTCCCGCGCCGGCAAGGCGAATTCGGGCGCAGGGCGGGGGACCGACGCGAAGCGCTGCGCCGCGCAGCCCGAGACGAGCAGCACGAGCGCGAGCGACGTCAGCCAGGGAGACAGGCGCACCGACATCCAGATTCCTTCCCGCCAAGCGTTCGAGTCGAATGGTGCCCGACGCAGAGCCCGCAGGGAATTCGCGATTGCCCTGTCCGCGGGCACCGTCCGTCGGCCGGTCCCGGATCTGGCGCGAGCGTCCGAAGGTGCCTCTCGCCCCCCCGGCAATTGCGGTAGCGGGTGCGGCAGGCTTGTCCGAGTATCTTCCTGAACGGCCGGCCGGGTTCGCCGCGGCATGCCCGTCTTCCTCGGTCGTCGGAGGACAGCGCGATGGCAAGAGCCTCGACAGGAGCGGTTCGCTCGCACGGCTTGATTCGCACCGTCTTGTGGTGCGCGACGCTGCCGGTTGTGCTCGCGCTCGCTGCCTGCGCGGGTACCCCGACGCAGACGGAGTCGCTCGATTACCGGGCCCGCGCGGACACAAAGACGGACGGCCGTGTCGAGGTCTCCGCCGTGGTCCTCAGCCCGCTCGAATCCGAGAAGACCTTCGGATTACCCCTCGCCAGGAAGGGCGTGCAGCCCGTCTGGCTCCAGATCGACAACAGGGAGGACCGCGAACTGTACCTGATGGTCTTGAGCCTCGACCCGGACTACTTCGCGTCCTCCGAGGTCGCCTGGCAGTTCAGGTCCTACGGATCGGAGACCCTGGGCGAAAAGGCCGACCGACTGCTGGCCATGCACGTGCCTGTCGTGGTTCCGCCGAACCGGGCCGTGTCCGGCTACGTGTACACCAACCTCGATCCCGGTGCGAAGGCTTTTGCGGTCGAACTGTTCGGCAGGTCGATGTTCCGCTCGCTCGAGTTCGTGCAGCTCGTCCCCGGGTTCGAAGCCGACTTCCAGAAGGTGGACTTTCACCAGCTGTACCGGGACGAGGAGATCCGCGAGCTGCGGCTGGATGAGCTGCCCGCGTACCTGGAGGGGCTGCCCTGCTGCGTAGCCGGAGGTGATCGCAAGACGCCGGGTGATCCCCTCAACCTTGTGATTGTCGGTGACCCCTTGCGCACCTTGTCCACCCTGGTCTCGCGCGGCTGGGACCTGACGGAAACGATCCGCAGCCACACGACCTGGCGAACCATCACGTCCTCGCTGTTCCGGTCGAGGTACCGGACCTCGCCGGTGTCACCGCTCTACCTGTTCGGCCGATCGCAGGACATCGCGTTGCAGAAGGCGCGTGGGACCGTCGACGAACGCAATCACCTCCGGCTGTGGCTTGCACCCGTCGTTGTGGAAGGTATGAACGTGTGGGTCGGGCAGATCAGCCGCGACATCGGCATCAAGTTCTCGAGCAAGACGTTCGTCACCCACAAGATCGACCCGGTCGTCGACGAGGCGCGCCTGTACGTGACTCTCGATCTGGCGGCCTCCCAGTCGCTGAGGTCGGTGGGCTACGTCAAGGGCGTCGGGCCTTCCAGCCGGGAAGCCCCACGCTACAACTACACGGACGACCCGTACTACACGGACGGATTACGAGTCGTACTGATAGTCGCGGAGGGCCGCTACGGCCTCGACGAACTCGATTACCTCCCATGGGAGCGTCCGCAGACGAGGGAGGGAGTCGAGACGGACGCGGGCCACTGATTCCTGGCCACGTTCACCAACCCGAATGACCCACATTCGCCAGCCGGCAAGGCGGCGAGCCGTTAAGCTAGGGCCCGGTCAGATCTTGCCCGTCGGCAAGGAATGCCAGGAGCGTCGCATGTCCGTGCTTGTCCGTCACCCGCTCACTCGAACGGTAGCGGTTCTGCTGCTCCCGCTCATGTCGGCATGCGCGGCCTCGCCGGGCCCGACCGGCGTTTCCCCCGTTGCGCAGGAGCCCTTCGACACCCTGGTGACCGCCGAATGGCTCGACGAGCACCTCGGCGCGCCGGACCTCGTGGTTCTCGACTGTTCCGTCCTGGTCGAGCGCGCCGAAGCAGGAGGGCTCCGCGAGGTGAGCGGCCGGGCCCGGTACGAGGCAGGTCACATTCCGACGGCCGGGTTCGCCGACCTGACGGGTGATCTCTCGGACGGCGAGGCGAGGTTCCGGTTCACCATCCCCGCGCCGGAACGCTTCGCCGCCGCCATGGCTGCGCTCGGCGTCGGGGACGACACGCGCGTGGTGCTGTACGACACCGACGGCATGGGCTGGGCTGCGCGGGTCTGGTGGATGCTGCGCTGGATCGGTTTCGACCGGGCCGCGTTGCTCGACGGCGGACTGAAGGCCTGGACCGCGGCCGGCCTGCCGCTGTCGGCCGAGCCCGTCGCCCGGCCCGCCAGGCGGCTCACGCCCGCCGTGCGACCGGCGCTAATCGCGGACCGGGACGAGGTGCGCGCCGCCCTCGGAGACGAATCCGTGACGATCGTCGACTCGCTGCCGGAAGCGCACTTCCGCGGCGAGATGTCCTTGTACGAACGGCCCGGGCACATTCCCGGCGCCGTCAACGTGTCGGTCTTTTCGCTGCTCGACGAGACGGGCCGGTTTCGTCCCGGCGACGAGCTCGAATGGCTCTTCGACATGAACCGCGAGGACCGCGCGATCACTTACTGTGGCGGAGGCATCGCCGCTTCTGCCAACGCCTTCATCATGACCCGGCTCGGCTTCACAAACGTCGCCGTGTACGCCGGCTCGCTGCAGGAGTGGGCTGCGGATCCGGCCAATCCGCTCGAAACCGGGGCCGGCTCGCGCGAGGACGGACCGTAGCCATCCGTTCTCAGTCGAGCCTTTCGGCCCGAGGCGGCGTCCAGGTCCGGAACCGCTCGAGGTCCGGCACGTAGATGCGCAGGATCACGTCCATGGCGTAGTCGCCGCGCTTCACCGGCAGCCAGTTCTCCTCCGGGACGCCCTCCGGCTTGTCGGCGGAGAGGTAGATGTCGATACCCCCGTCGGCATCGAGCTTCATGCCGCCATTCTCGCCCACGCTGTACTTCTTCCGGTCGTTGGGCATGAAGAACCCGTTCTTCGTGTCGTAGAGAGTGAGCGACCAGAAGGCTCCCGCGGGCGGCAGCTCATCGGCCTTCATGCGGATGACGTAGTCGTGGTTGGCGTTCATCGGCTGGCCGTCGACGGTCCCGATGGCCGGATAGACCGCTTCTGCCGCCGGCTGCCCGATCGGGCCGATGATGGACTGGTATAGCAGCAGGTCGAGCCCGATCTGGCCCTTCGGCTGGAACAACCCGGTCATGGCCCTTTCCTTGAACGCCGGATCGTGGGTCTTCGCCATCTCCTCGGAGAAGATCCGCTCCGCAGCCTGGCGGACCCGCTGGCCGTCGAGCTTCCCGACCTGGCTCGGGTCATAGACCTTGCCCGGGGCGACGCCCAGCGGCGCGTAGGCGGCCAGCAGCTTCTGGTCGATCTCGTTGCCCGGATCGAAGGTCGTGTGGTTGAACACGAACTGCATGACCTCGAGCAGGTTGGTCCCGAAGATGTCCGCGTCCCTCTGTCCGACGGGCGGGAACACGATGTCGTCGACGGGCTTGGCGGGCTTCCCCAGGTACTCCGAGCGCGTCAGGAGCTTCACCGACTTCATCTGCCCGGTGATGCGCTCGAATCGCTCGGGATCGCTGGCGTGCGGCATGACCCGGAACACCACCGACAGGAAGTCTCCGGTGGCCTGGAAGGTCCGGTCGATGCCTTCCACCGGGCTCCCGTCATAGCCCTCGGTGCGGGCGCTGTAGAGAAGCATCCTCTCGGGCTTCCCGAAATCGCCCAGGCGCGTGGACATGGGGATGTTCACGTAGTGGTCGTAACCCGTGATCATCAGAGAAACATACTTCGAGTCGAAGGCCGGCATCTCGAGGACCACGGGATCCTTGCGCAGATCTACGGCACAGGCGATGTACAGCGAGTCGTTGTTGGGCCGCGCGATGTCGGTCATCGTGTGGTCCTTGAGCTGGGTGTCCACATGGCAGCGGTTCCACCCCAGCTTCAAGGCCGGCTTGTTGTTCACGTTGTACATCGCGACGTACGGGTAGGAGCGTCGGACGAGGTCCTCGACCTGCTCGTCGCTCAGTGCGGGTGCGGATTTCGCGACACCACCGGTCGGCTCGTCGCGGCCGCAGCCGGCGAGGCCCGGGCCCAGGCTCAGCAGGCCGGCGATCGATACGAGTACAAGTCGGGTCATCCAGTTCTTCATGATTCATGTCTCCTTCCAGGGCGTTCCCTCGATCCCCGATGCGCAGCCGTGGGATCGTCGGAACGCATCGTGAACCAGGCCTCGGCGGGGGGCTCTAGCGGGCAGGTTCGGACTCGAGGTCCCCTCCCGCCGGGGCTGGTTCATCCTTGGCCGGCCCGCCGGCCGGCCCGAAATAGGTCTCCAACACGGACAGCTGTCGGCTCGTCAGGTTGGTCGACGTGACGCTGAACCCAACGTGACCGAATACCGAGAGGATCGGATCCACGTTGGCGCGCCTCGTCATCAGGAACAGCAAGTCACTGCCCGATCTGACGTGCCGCTGCGCGTCGCGAAGGAACTCGTCGCCGATGCCGAGCCCGGCAAGGGAGCAGCGGCAGGCCGACGCAGAGGCGCCTGCCGCAGCACCCGCGACGGGCAGCAGATATGCGACGGCCAACAGCATGTCCCAGAAGGCCTCCCCCAGTGCGCCGGCGGCGCCCGCCGACAGGACCTGCCGTACCGTGGGTCCTCGATGCCCGTTGGGCCAGCGCAGCATGCCGGCGCCGCGCAGGCGCAGGCTTGCGCCGTTGTCAAGATCCCGAACGGTGGCCAGCGCCGCCTCGGCGTCGGCGCTCGTGGAAAACCGTAACAGGCTCAGCGTTGCCGTAGACCTCTCCCGCCAAGACTCGACGCGTCGGGCCGACCTGCGGGCATTCCGGTATCGACCGGACTCCCTGGGTGGGATATTCAAGCGCAGGCGCGTGGGCGGCGCCTGACACTTGGCGCCAAGATCGGCGCATGCGGCGATTTTCGCGAGGGTCAGCAGGGTGAAGCCGGTTCCGCTGGTCCAGTTGTGGGCACTGGTGCCGTTCCTGCGGTTCCTCCGCGAGATCGGTGCGCCCGTCGAACGCTGGCTGGAGGCTTCACGGATCCATCCGGATCTCCTGCTCACGCCGTCGCGGGTCGTACCGCTCGCCTTTGCCACGGAGTTCGCCGAGCGGGCCGCCCGGGCCGAGGGTGCGGAAACCCTCGGCATCGACGTGGGACGCCGCTCCGCGGCCGAGGACCTCGGTCCCTGGGGACGGCGCCTGGCGGCATGCCCCACGTTGTACGAGCGGGCGCGCACGAGCTGTGAGCGGATCTCGGAGTTCAACACCGGCGAGAGCATTGGGCTCGAGGTCGACGGAGCGTGGGTCCGGCTTCGGGAGCGAGTAGAGGGGGCACACGGACCGGGCTGGCGTCACGCCCAGGACTTCACCCTGATGCTGATTCTCGAGGCCGTGCGCCGCGCGGCCGGCGACGGCTGGAAGCCGAGTGCCATCTTCCTGCCAGGTCCGAGACGCACTCGATTCGAGCGGGACGAGCTGTTCCAGGAAGTGAAGATCGTCTACGAATCTCCGGAACTGCAGGTCGTCTTCCCGGCGGCCTTGCTAGCAAGGCCGGTGGTTGGACTGCCTGCCGCACGCGCGAGGCAGATGCCGGCCGCAGGGGCGACCTCGGCACCGGCACAAGACCTCGTCGGATCGCTCGAGGATTCGGCGATGGCGCTGCTTCCCTGCGGCGGCGCGTCCGCGCATGACCTCGCGGAGATCGCCCACACCAGCGTGAGGAGCCTGCAGCGCCGCCTGCGAGAGCAAGGAACCAGCCTCAGGAGCGTGCTCGACCACGCCCGTTTCCGCGCGGCCGAGCAGTATCTCCGTGACCCGGCGGCGGAAGTCACCGACATCGCGCTGGACCTCGGCTATGGCGACTCGACCGCCTTTGCGAGGGCCTTCCGGCGTATCGCCGGCGTATCGCCCACGACTTATCGCCGGGCGGTCGGTGTGGGCCCATGACCGAGTACTCCGAGCAGCGGCGTCAACCGCACCGGCTGGCCTGGACGGCCCTCGCGATCGGATCGGCCGTAGTGGCCGTGGGACTCGCGGTCGCATTCTGGCGGCCCTTGCCGACACGCTCCTTCGTCATGGCCACGGGCGCACCGGGCGGCGCTTACCTAGGCTTTGCGGACCGCTACCAGGAGGTCCTGGCGCGCAATGGCGTGAGCATCGAGCTTCGGTCGAGCGCCGGCGCGTTCGACAACGTCGCGCTGCTCCAGGATGCGGGTTCCGGCGTCAGCGCTGCGTTCGCGCAGGCCGGTACCGCCCCGGAGTTCGCGGCCGACGAACTGGTCTCGCTCGGCACGGTGTTCTATGAACCCATCTGGTTCTTCTGTCGCTGCGCGGAGCCGCCGGCATCCCTCCGGGGCTTGCGCATGTCGGTGGGCCCGGTCGGAAGCAGCAGTCGCGAGATCGCGCTCGCGCTGTTTCGCATCAACGGCATCGACCTTTCCGAAGTCGACCTCGTGGATCTGGACCCGCTGCAGTCTGCGCGAGCCCTGATGGCAGGCGAGCTCGACGTCGCGTTCGTCGTACTGGCATGGGAAGCGCCCGTCGTCGGCGACCTGCTGCGAGCGCCCGGCGTGCGTTTGCTCGGTTTCCCGCGGGCCGATGCCTACGTCGCGCTCTATCCCCACCTCACCAAACTCCGGCTTCCCATGGGCGTCGCCGACCTGGCTGCCAACCGGCCGCCCGAGGACGTCACGCTCGTGGCAGCCAAGGCCAACCTCGTCGTGCGCAGGGATCTTCATCCGGCGCTGCAGTATCTGCTCGTCCAGGCAGCCGCGGAAGTCCATGGGCGACCGGGCATCTTCCAGACGGCTGGCCAGTTCCCGGCGGCCGAGGAAATCGACCTGCCGCTGAGTGCCGAGGCCAGAAGTTACTATCAGCGCGGGCCGCCGTTGCTGCAGCGTTATCTGCCGTTCTGGGTGGCGGAAATCGTTCACAGCCTGCTGCTCGCCTTGATTCCGCTCGTGGGCATCCTGTACCCGCTCTGGTCGGGACTGCCGCAGCTCTACGAGTGGCAGATGCGACGGCGCGTCTACCGGCTTTACGGCGAGCTCAAATGGATCGAGCGCGAGCTGCACGACACGCGCGACGTCGAGCGGCGCCGAGCCCTGCTGCGACAGCTCGACCAGCTTGAGGAGCGCGTATTCCGCATGCGGTTGCCCAATGCTTACACGGGTCTAGGCTATACCTTCCGGCTGCACATTCAGACGCTGCGGGCTTCCAGGATCAAGGAGCCACCGGCCGGTTCTCGAGTCGACGAGGCCGGGTCTTGATCTGGTGTTTTCCCGACTGGACAAAGGAGCCGTTCGCGATGACGCTCCAGACAGGATGTCTGTCGCGAGTGGGAGAGACGTGATGTCCTTGCACAGCGGGCTGGCCAGATCAGCGATCGCCGTGTGCGCGACTTCGCTCCTGTTCGCCTGCGCGACGCTGCCATCGGCGGAGCGCGAGGCAAAGCGCGCCGAGCTCGATGCGATGGCCGATACGACGATCGACACCCTGCTCGCCGCCAACCCCGAGGCCGGCGAAGTGCTCGATCGCTCGGTGGGCTACCTCGTGATCGACATGAAAGTGACCAAGATCCCCGTCTTCGGTGCAGGAAAGGGCTTCGGCGTCGTGGTGGATCGGCGCTCCGATACCCGAAGCTACCTGGAAGTGTCTCGTTTCGAGGTCGGTGGCGGACTTGGCGCGCAGGCGTTCAAGGTCGTCGTCGTGTTCGACGACGACAAGCTGCTGGAAAAGGCCGCGGGGGGTGCCTGGCACTACGAGGCCGGCGCGGAACTCGCGGCAGGAAGCGCGAGCGCCGAAGGCGCCGTGCAGAAGCAGCCCAAGGGTTTCAAGGCCTACCGCATCGCCGAGGGCGGCGCGGCGGCAACGGTGACCGTGAGGGTGGCGCGCGCGAAGCCCTTCCTGGACGACTAGCGTAGAGCCCGGCGCTCGATGAGGTGGGTGCCCTGTCCCCGGTGGCTACGGATCACTGGACGGCCCAGCGGATCCCGACGAACGGCCCCGTGAGGGCCGCGTCGAGCAGGTATCGGTCCTCGTCGTGCGCCACGTCGAGGTGCCGCCAGCCTCCGACCAGTTCGCCCCACGTCAGGGAGTAGCGGATCGCGGCGACCACCTGCCAAGAGGGTCGCGAACCGCCGACGCCCACGTCGGCCAGGGCGCTGGCCGTCCAGCGATCACCGAGGGCGACTTCGCCACGGATGCCTGCGAGGGCGTCGAGCCACCGATCGCTGCCGCTCAGCGTCAGGTCAGGCAGCGCATTGCCTCGCAGAACCAGGGTCGTGTCGAGATCGTAGAATCGGAGGCCGACCAGCGCCTCGACGTGCGCGTCGCGATGGCCCCAGAGCTGGTACCCGACCGCCGCCTGCAGGATGTGCCCGCGCACCTCGCCCTCGGCACCGGACAAGAGGATGTCGAGCGGAGCCGCCACCGTCGAACGGACCGAGGCGTAGGTCCAGTCGCCGAGGACACTCCAGCGACCGGATCGCCAGCCGACGTTCAACATCGCGCCGCCGAGGCGCAGGTCGTCCCAAAAGTTACCGAAGTCGTATCCCGGCCCGTCGCCCGGATCGCCGCCGCCGCCCGGCAGACCGACGGTGCCGTCGAAGGTCGCGGCCCACAGGTAAGGCGTGATGGTCCAGGTCGCCGCCTGCTCGTCCGCACGGACGGCCGGCGCACTCCACGACAGGGCCGCCGAGAGGAGCACGACAGCGATAGTTCGACTGGAGATCGTCTTCATGGGCAAACAACAGGACGCGCGGAATCCGGAGCGCTGCGCGAGCCTACAGGCCGATGGAGCCGGGAGCCAGTATCTTTCCTCGGCAGGTTCAGGCGGGGGTGCTCGCCGGGACGAACGGGCAGTAGTCCTCCTTCTCCACGAGGCTGAGGAGGAAGGACAGCTTCGCCATCCCGCCTATGATGGCCATGACGACCCCGAGCTCCAGGATCTGCGGCTCGCCGAAGTGGGCGCGCAGCCGCGCGAAGAGCGCGGGCGACATGTCGCCGTTCATGTTGGTCAGTACCATCTGGTCGGCGTAGGCCAGCACGGCCCTTTCGGTGTCGGTGAACGGACCGGTTTCGTAGGTGCCAGCGATCATGGAGTCGACCTGCTCCTGCGTCACGCCGGCCTCGAGCGCCCCAGGCACGTTCTGCTTGTTGCACGTGCGGCAGCCGTGGACGATGGACAGGCGCAGCCGCACGAGCTGCTTGTAGCGCTGTTCGACCTGACCACCGAAGAACGTCTTCACGTAGAACTCGTTCATCACCAGGTTGACCAGCTGCGGGGCGCTCGCGAACACCTCGATGAACGCCGGCTCCCCGGTCAGCTTGTTGAGCATGTCCCAGGCCGGCTTGAACTCCTCCGGCAGCTCGTCGCGTGGCGTGCGGGTGAAGAGGGTGTCGACCATCGCTGCTTTCTCCATTCTCGCAAAGAGGGGGACAGTCCCCTGCGGGGACAGTCCCCGTCGCGCCCCTCTACCGGTTCGGGACGCGAAACCAGTCCGGGATCCCACCCGGCCAGACGTCGCCCCACATCTGGTTACCGCCGTCCACCACGAGCACTTCGCCCGAGACGAACTTGCCGGTCTGTGCGGAGCCTGCGTACACCACAGCCTGGGCGATGTCGTAGGCATCCCCCATCGTTCGCAGTGGATTGGCGTCACCGAACTGTTCGGCGGCGCCCGGTGGGTAGACGTTGAGCCCCTCGGTCGCAATCGAGCCCGGCGAGACGCAGTTGACGCGGATGCCGAGAGGTGCCCACTCCACGGCCACGGACTTGCTCAGGTAGATGACGCCGGCGCGCGCCGCGCAAGTGTGCGCGACCTGCGGCATCCCGCGCCAGACATTGGCGACGATATTGACGATCGAGCCAGGCCGCTTGCGGTCGCGCCAGCGGCGTGCCGCGGCCTGCATCATGTACCAGGTGCCGTTCAGGTTCGTGTCGATGACGGCGTTCCAGCCCTTCACCGAGTAGTCGATCGCTGCCTGCGGGAACTGCCCGCCGCCGTTGTTCACGAGAAGGTCGAGCCGGCTGTAACGCTCCCAGGTCTCGCCGATCAGCGCATCGACCTGCTCCGGATCGCGGATCGTCATCGCCTTGTGGCCGACGTCGCGGTCCAGCAGACGCCGTATCCCGGCGACCGTCTCGTCGAGCCTTTCCTGACGCCGGCCGCAGATCACGACCTGCGCGCCGAGCCGGGTGAGCAGGTAGGCCATGGCGCGGCCGAGGCCGCTGCCGCCGCCCGAGACCACGCAGACCTGGCCCGCGAGCAGGTCCTCGCGGAAAGCATGCGGGTGGCTGGCGAGTTCCTCGTCCGTGAAGCCCCAGCGGGTCTGCCCGGGATCCGGGGCCTGTGCAGGTTTGGTGACTGGCATGTCCATGTTTCCTTGTGCCGCGGCGTCAGAGCCGCTGCAGCCCGAAGAGCGAGACGCTCGCGATGTTGCGGTTCGGTATGCCGCCGAGGTTGTGCGTCAGGCCTAGGGACGGCGAGGGCAGCTGCCGTTCGCCGGCCCTGCCCGACAGCTGCGCGTAGACCTCGTAGGCCATGCGCAGCCCGGAGGCGCCGACCGGGTGGCCGAAGCACTTCAGACCGCCATCCGTCTGGCAGGGGTTGCGGCCGTCGAAGTCGAAGGCGCCGTCGAGGATGTCCGCCGGGGCCCGGCCCTCGCCGGACATCGCGAGGTCCTCCATCAGCACGAGCTCGGTGATGGAGAAGCAGTCGTGCACCTCCATGACCGAGACCTCGGCGCGCGGGTCCCGGACGCCCGCCTCCGCGTACGCGCGACGCGCGGCGAGGCGGGTCGTCGGCGTGTGCGCACCGTCCCAGGCGCTGTGCGAGAGCTCGACGCCGTTCGACGGCACCAGCTGCATCGCCTTGATGGTGACGCCCTCGCGACGACCGAGCTCGCGGGCCTTCTCCGGCGTCGTCACGATGGCGCAGGCGGCGCCGTCGGAGACCCCGCAGCAGTCGTAGACGCCGAGCGGCCAGGCCACCATGGGCGCCTCCAGCACCTGCTGCTCGGTGATGCGGCGCCGCAGGTGCGCACGCGGTGTGCGCGCGCCGTTCTCGTGGCTCTTCACCGAGACGTGTGCCATGGCGCGCTTGAGCAGCGGCATCTCGATGCCGTGCTTCGCGGCGTAGGAGGCGGCGAGCTGCGCGAACGCACCCGGAGGGGTGAACCCCGGCTGCCACAAGTCCTCGAACGTGCCCTTGGTCCGCTCGGGCAGGCCGCCGAAACCGGTGTCCTTGAGCTTCTCGACACCCATGGCGAGGGCGAAGTCGCAGGCGCCCGCGGCGACGGCGTAGGCCGCCCCGCGCAGGGCCTCGGTGCCCGTGGCGCACAGGTTCTCCACCCGGGTCACCGGGATGTCGGGCAGCCGCAGCGCCATCGCGAGCGGCAGGGCCGACTTCGACACGTTCTGCTCGTCGTAGAACACGCCGAGCCAAGCGGCCTCCAGCCGGTCACGATCGATGCCCGCGTCCGCCACGGCCTCCTCGAAGGCCTCGATCATCAGGTCGTCCGCACCGCAGTCCCAGCGCTCGCCGAAGCGCGAGCAGCCCATGCCGAGGATGACGACCTTGTCGCGGATGCCGCTCGCCACGTCAGTGCTTCCTCGCCGGCGCAGCCTTCCAGAAATAGCGCCGGAAGCCGCGTACCCGGTCGACGTCCTTCAACCGGAACACGAACCGTACGGCCGCCCCGACCCGGGCCTCACCGGGCGCGAAGTCGGTGAACTCGATGAAGGCGTTGCCGCCCTCGGAGAATTCCACGTTGCCGTAGATCAGGGGCGGACGGGCAGAGTAGGCAAGCCAGTCCTCCGTGAAGGTCTTGATCCGGCCTGCGCTGTCGGCCAGCCGGTGCGGCACCTGGGTGTCCGTCTGCCGGCACGCGGGATTCACGCAGACCCGCGACGGCGGGAACTGCACCGTGCCGCAGGCACGGCAGCGACCGCCCGTGAACGCCGTGATGGCATCGCGCTTGCGCCACAGCACGGATTGGGCGGTGCGGTTGTCGCGCTCCGCACGCATGCCGAAGTCCGGGGAGAGCAGGCCGCAGTGGGCCAGGAACCGCGTGTAGCTCGTCTCCTCGGTGCGCGCCGCGAGCGTCGCCGCGACTGTCGCAACGGTACGGGGGCCGGCCACTGCGGCCGTGGCCCGGAACAGCAGGGCATCCACGCCCTGGCCGAAGCCGACGACCAGGATCCAGGCCTCGGGTGCCGCGGAGTCGAGGACCTGCGCCAGCATCAGCAGCGCGTGCCCGCAGCCGGTGTCGCCGCAGGCGGCCTCGAGCGGGTCCGCGATGGCCTCGCGCCGAATGCGGAGGGCGGCCGCCAGGCGCGGCGCCGTGCCCGGCGGGGCCGCGACGACGAGGTGGTCGATGGCGGCCGCCTCCACGCCCGCTTCCGCGAGCAAGGGCGTCACGGCCTTGGGCACCAGCTCGAGCCAACCGGCCTCGCGCACCCATCGATCCTCGAGCGCATAGTCGAAGCTGCCGTCGGCCGCGCGATAGTGGTCGACGAAGTCGGCGGCGTAGTGCCGGGCGCCGGCGAGCGTCGCGATGCCATCTTCCGCGCCCACGACGCACGCGGCGGCGCCGTGGCCGTAGCGGGCTTCCTGCGCGCTGCCCGGCCGGGCAAGGCGACGATCGGCTGCGACGATGAGCGCCCGACCCGCGGCCGGCGCGTCGCATTCGGCGAGCGCCTGCGCCAGTGCACCGGTCCCGGCGCGCTGCGAGCCGCCGAGATCGAGTGTCCGAAGTGATCCCTCGAGGCCGAGCGCCGTGGCCACCACCGTGGCGTTGCTGCGATCGGCGAACGGAAAAGTGGTCGAGGCAAACCCGAGGCGCTCGACGCTGGACGAGCCCGCGTTCGCGAGTGCGGTCCGGCACGCCTCGACGGCCATGGTCAGGCTGTCCTCGTCCCAGCTGCAGACCGAGCGCTCCCCCTCGAGCCCGGCGAGGCCAGGGTTCAACCAGCCCATCGCCTCCGCCATCCTCCCGCGCCCAAGGCGCAGCCGGGGGACGAAAGAGCCGCAGGCGACGATGCCGGCCATGTCAGCGGCTGATCCATTCCGCGAGGCGTGGCTGGACGCGCAGGTGCTCGGGAATCCGCTCCGGCCCGATGCGCCGGTCCAGTTCCTCGTGCCAGTGGTAGATGCGTCGCTCCTGGTAGTTGAGCGTGATGCCGCGGAAGGCCGCGGACTCCACCGACTGCTGGATCTGCTCGGCGAACTGCGTGTCCTCCTCGAGGATCCGCTCGAAATTGGCGATTCGGGTCTCCCAGAGCGGGTCGGGCTCTCCGTCGCCCCAGTCGGGCGCGAACCACACGATCTCGATGTCCATCTCCCGGTCGCCGGTCGGCCAGAACAGGATGAACGGGTTGCCCGTCGCGTCCACCGGCGTGACCAGGTTCGGGTAGAAGTTGAAGGATGGGTTGTTGCTGAGCGTGATCTCGGTCGCCGTCTCGATGCGCCGCATCCCGCGGGTGCCCGGATCCTGCCAGTCGGGACGCCGGTTAGGGGTCAGCATCAGCGAGTGTCCCCTCGGCCAGAGGGCGATGCTGGTGCCACGGTGATCGAGGAACCGGTCGACCGTGTTCTGGTGGATCGACTTCAGGTGATAGACCTCGAGGAAGGCGTCCAGCAGCACCTTGACGTTGCACTTCACGTGATACGAACGCCGGTCCACGAAGCGCACCTGCTCCGGCTGGATCTGCTCGAGGTACTCGGGGATCAGGCCGAGGTGCGTGAGCAGCGGCTCGGCGCCAGGGTCCTCGTTGACGAAGACCCAGTTGCCGAGCCGCTCGCAGCGCGCCTGGACGAGGGAGTGCTCGGACATGTCGAGGCCGACGAAGTCGCGCTTGTCGCGCAGGTTCACGAGCCGGCCGTCGAGCGCGTAGGTCCAGCCGTGGTAGCCGCAGACGAGACCGTCGACCCGGCCGCGGCACTCCTTGACGAGCGGCGCGCCCCGGTGACGGCAGGTGTTGTAGAAGGCGCGGATCGTATCGTCCTTGCCGCGCACGACCAGGATCGGCGAGCCGGTGCGCGTGAACAGGTAGAAGCTGCCCGGCTCGGGAATCTCGTCCGTGTGGCAGGCGAACAGCCACGAGCGTCGCCACAGGTGCTCCCGCTCGAGGGCGAGGAACTCGGGGTCCGTGTAGCGGCCGCCCGGAATCACGGGCAGCTTGGGAAAGCCTTCGGGCGGAGCCGTCCGCTCCGCCTCGTAGCGCATGCCTGCCTTGAGTCTTGCTACCGTCGCTGCATCCATGGGGGCCTTTCTCGTCGCCGGGAATGGAAGCCGGGAGGGCGGGGGAGGGCGCACCGGACGCGCGGATCCCCGTCGCCGGATTATAGGAACCGGACGCCAGAAAAGAAACAGGCATGACTGTTTTTTTTCTGGCGTCCCGTGTAGAGTCGGGCGTGGCCCCGGGGCAGCGCGGAGACGGCCGATGGACACACCGATCCTGCATCACCACGATCCCTCTCCGTTCGCGGAGAAGATCCGGCTGGTGTTCGGGCTCAAGGGGCTGTCCTGGCGGTCCGTCCGGATCCCGATGATCATGCCCCGTCCGCAGCTGATGCCGCTGACCGGGGGATACCGAAAAGTGCCGGTGCTGCAGCTCGGCGCCGACATCTACTGCGACACGCGCCTGATCGCGCGCGAGCTGGAACGTCGCCATCCCGAGCCGTCGATCTTCAGCGCCGGAAGCGAAGGTCTCGCGCTTGCGCTCTCGGCCTGGAGCGACCGGGCGTTCTTCGACCCGGGCGCGGGGCTGTCGATGGGACTGAACAGGTCGATGATCCCCACGGAGGTGATCGAGGACCGCAAGTCCTTCTTCAACTTCATGAACTTCGACCAGCTCGAGTCGGACATCCCGCACCTGTTCACCCAGTTCCGGACGCACCTCGACCTCGTCGACCGGATGCTCGCCGATGGGCGCGACTACGTCCTCGGCGAGGGTCCTACGTTTGCCGACGTCGACGCCTACTTCCCGGTGTGGATGGCCCGGGGCAACATCGGCCAGGCGGAATCGTTGCTGGGGCCTTTCGGCCACCTGCTGCGCTGGGAGCGGCGCATGCAGGCCATCGGCAACGGCCACCGCACCGACATCGACGCGACCGATGCGCTCGTAGTGGCGCGGGACGCTTCACCGTCCGCGGGACGGGGCGTGGATCGTGACGACCCGCTCGGGCTTGCGGCGGGGAGGAGCGTCAGCGTGACACCCGACGACTACGGGCGGATCCCGGTGCTGGGCGAACTCGTGACGCTGACGCTCGACGAGGTCGCGATTCGGCGCAGCGCACCCGAAGTAGGCGAGGTGGTCGTGCACTTTCCCCGCACCGGATATCGCATCGAGCGCGCGGCGTGATCGACCTGTACTTCTATCCGTCGCCGAACGGCATCAAGGCGGGGATCATGCTCGAGGAGTGCGGCCTCGAGTACCGCGTCGTGCCGGTCGACATCACGCGCGGGGATCAGTTCGACCCCGCCTTCCTCGAGCTCTCGCCGAGCAACAAGATCCCGGCGCTCGTCGATCACGCCGTCGCCGGCGGTCCCCTCGAGCTCTTCGAGTCGGGCGCAATACTGCTCTATCTCGCCGAGAAGACCGGCCGGTTCCTTCCCGCAGAGATCCATGGCCGTTATGCGGTTCTCAAGTGGCTGTTCTGGCAGGTCGGCGGCCTGGGGCCGATGGCCGGCCAGGCCCATCACTTCCGCGCGTTCGCGACGGAGCAGGTTCCCTACGGCATCCGTCGGTACACCGACGAGTGCAACCGCCTCTACGGTGTCATGAACCGCGCCCTGGAGAGCCACGAGTACCTCGCGGGGGACTACTCCATTGCTGACATGGCCGCATGGCCGTGGGTACAGCCGCACGAGCGTCAGGGGCAGCGACTCGAGGACTTCCCCGCCCTCCGGCGCTGGTTCGAGGCGGTCGGCGCGCGGCCCGCGGTCACCCGTGCGCTCGCGCTCGGCCACGAGCGCCACGCGGACCGCGAGGCCTACCGGTATCTCTATGGCCAGACGGCCGGTTCGGTGGAGGCCGAGCGGCGCGAGAGGGGGGCGAACCGATGAGCGACAGCATCCTGTGGAGCTACGACGCCTCGCCGTTCACGCAGAAGGCGCTCAGGATGCTCGGCATCAAGGGTCTCGCGTGGCGTTGGGTCGAGACGCCCATGATGCCGCCCAAGGACGATCTAGCGTCCCTCACCGGCGGCTATCGCGGCACGCCGGTGCTGCAGGTCGGCGCGGACGTCTATGTGGACTCGCAACTGATCGCCGTCGAGCTGGAGCGCCGGCATCCGCAGCCGACCCTGTTCCCGGCAGGCAAAGGGATCGAGCTCGCCCTGGTCAAGTGGAGCGACGCGTTCTTCCGCTCGGGGCTCAAGATCGCGCTCGCGCTGATGCTGCCGGACTGGCCGGACGAGTTCCGCCAGGACAGGCAATACTTGTTCCCGGACATCGACTTCGAGACGGTCGGCGAGGATTTCGAGCACGCCAGGTCCCAGTTCCGCGCGCACGCCGCCGTGCTGGAAGCCCAGCTCGCCGACGGGCGGCGCTTCCTCGCAGGCGCGCGCCCCGGGCTCGCCGACGTACAGGCCCACCCCTTCCTGTGGCTCGCGCGCGGCGGCTTCCCGGAACTCGCCGCCCAGCTCGTCGACGGGTTCGGCCGGCTGCAGGAGTGGGAGCAGGCCATGGCCGCCATCGGCGAAGGAACGCGGACGGCGACCACGGCACAGGAAGCCTTCGCGATAGCCCGCGCGGCCTCGCCCGTTGCCGCCGCCGAGGCCGATCCTGCGGATGCCCAGGGGTTGCGCATCGGCCAGCGGGTCGAGGTGACGCCGGATGACACCCGCCGTGGCACCGTGCAGGGAGAGGTCGTCGTCGCCGCGCCGAACCGCATCGCCGTTCGCCGGACACAGGAGGCTCTCGGCGAGGTCGTCGTGCACTTTCCGCGTCTCGGCTACCGCGTCCGGCCGCTCTGACGGCGCCGCAACTGGGTCAGATCACGCCGTGTTCCCTGAAGCGCGCAATGTCGTCGGGCGAATAGCCGAGTTCCGCGAGGATCTCGTCGGTGTGCTCGCCGAGCGTGGGCGGGCGGGTCGCGATGCCGGCGGGGGAGCGGGAGAACCGGACAGGCAGGTCGGGCACCGGCGCCGGTCGCGGCAGGCCGGGGTAGTCCGCGATTTCGCGCAGGTAGGACATGGCTCTCACCTGGGGATCGTCGAGGGCCTGCTGCGGCGTGTAGACGGGGCCCGCCGGAAGACCGGCGGCCTCGAGCTCGGCGATGGCCTGCGAAGTCGCACGCGCCGCGCACCACTGGCGCATGTGCGCGAGGATCTCCTCGCTGTGGTCGCCTCGCGAGGCATCGGTCGCGTATCGGGGGTCGCCGAGCCAGCGCTGCTCGTCGCCCATGAGCCTCGCCCAGCGCCGGAAAAGCCCGTTGCCCACGACGTGCGTGAGCACGAAGCCGTCCCGCGTGGCGAAGACGTCGGAAGGTGCGGACGTCTGCACGCGGTTGCCGGTGCCCACCCGGTCGAGCCGGGCCACACCCTGCTCGATGAGGTGCGAACCGAACACGGCGAGCGCCGTCGCCTGCAGCGCGCCCTGCACGTGCTGGCCGCGCCCCGAGCGGGCGCGCTCCATCAGCGCGGCGAGCGCCCCGAAGGCCGAGAGCACGGCCGTGGAATAGTCGACGTACGGGGCGGCCGCTTTCACGGGGTGTCCCGGCGTGCCGGTGATGTACATGGCCCCGGACATCGCCTGGCCGACGCCGTCGAAGCCCCCCCGCTGCGCATAGGGGCCGCCGTCGCCGAAGGCGGTCTGCGTTACCAGGATGACGTCCGGCCGGATCGCCGCCAGGGAACCGTAGTCGAGCCCGAGTGCGCCAAGCGCCGCGGGCGGAAGGTTGGCGACCACGACGTCGGCGGTGGCGACCAGGCGGCGCGTGATGTCGCGGCCCTCGTCGGAGGACGGGTTCAGCGTCATCGACTTCTTGTTGCAGCCCGTCTGGAAGAACACGCCGCCCTCGCCGCCGTCGCAGACCGGCGCGATGTAGCGGTCCTCGCCGCCCTCGCGCTTCTCGACGCGGACGACCTCGGCACCGAGGTACCCGAGCAGGGTCGCACAGTAGGGGCCCGCGACGTAGCGACCGAAGTCGAGCACGCGGATGCCTGCGAGGATGGGAGTCTCGTCGTTCATGGCGATGTCCAGGGGCCGGCGACCGCGCGAGGGATCATGACACAGGCCGCGGCGCGTGCAACCGCGCCGGGTCACACGGGCCAAGGGAGCTTGCAATGGACTTCAGCCTGACCGAGGAGCAGCACGCGCTGCAGGAAACCGCGCGCAAGTACGCTGCCGAGAAGCTGCCGGAGGTGGCGCGACGCTGCGAGGAAGAGGACGAGGCGCCTCCCCACGAGGTGGTGCGCGAGTTCGCCGAGATGGGCTTTCTCGGCATCAACGTGGCCGAGCGCTACGGCGGGCTCGGCCTAGGTAACGTCGAGGCGCTGATCGTCATCGAGGAGCTCGCCAAGGTCTCGGGCGCCGTCGCCTTCCCGGTGTTCGAGTCCTGCGTGGGACCGGTCCGGGCGATCGAGCACTTCGGCAGCGATTCGCTCAAGCAGCGCGTGATCCCGGCGGTGTGCCGGGGCGAGAAGATGGTCGCGGTGTCCATGTCCGAGCCGAACGCCGGATCCGCGCTAACCGACCTGACGACGCGCGGCGAGCTGCGCGGCGACACGGTGGTGCTGAACGGCACCAAGCGCTGGTGCTCGGGCGGCGGGCACGCGGACGGCTACGTCGTGTATTGCCGTCTCTCCGACGATCCGGGTCCGCGCGGGATCGGTGCCGTCTACGTCGAAAAGGACTCCGCCGGCATGACCTTCGGCGCGCGGGAGCGGCTCATGGGCTTTCGCGGCGTGCCTTCTTCCGACATCTACTTCGACAACTGCGAGGTGCCCGTCGACAACGTCGTCGTGCCGGCCGGCGGCTTCAAGAAGCTGATGGAGGCCTTCGACCTCGAGCGCTGCGGCAATGCCACCATGGCGCTCGCCCAGGCCGCCGGCGCGCTCGACGACGTGCTTTCCTACGTGCAGGAGCGCAAGCAGTTCGGCAAGCCGATCGTCGAGTTCCAGGCGGTGCAGATCAGGCTGGCCGAGATGCGCATGCGGGTGGACGCGGCGCGCCTGCTGATCTGGCGCGCGGCGGCGAATGCCGAGAAGGGGCTGCCTTCGATCCTGGATTCCTCGGTCGCCAAGTGCTTCGCGAACGAGATCGCACGCGAGGTCTGCGGCCACGCCGTGCAGCTCATGGGCGGCTACGGCTACTCGCAGGAGTACCCGATGGAACGCCGGCTGCGCGACGCCTGGGGCTGGGGCATCGCGGGCGGTGCCATCGACATCCAGAAGGTCAACATCGCCGCGGCCATGGTCGGCAGGCGCTTCGACCAGCGGCGATGACCGGCGTCGGCTGCGCACACGATGATTTCGGCGGTTCCATGGCGCCCCCGGTATGTCGTACTGCACGGGCTGCCCGGCGTACTGGCTTCGCTCGGGTGTTCCCCTGGCGCTCAGACACTCGAAAAGTCGACATCTCGTGGCGCGGCCCTGCCAGTGCGGATGAGACTTCCCGCGAGCTGTCCACTTTTCTCGAAACTCGCGCTGCGGGGAACACCACTCGCCGCCAGCACGCCCGATCCGTTCCGCCGCCTTGCAGGCGTGCCGGACGCGAGGCGGGTGTCTCCCGGCGAGCGACTAAGATCGACCCGGAGCGAGCGGGGGACACCCCCGAGCAAGCCGGCGCGCCAGGTGCAGTCGCCGGACAACTTGGGTGCCCGGATGTGGGGCGCAGGAAGGATCGACTGAAGCGATGAGCAGGTACTTCGGACCGATCATGCAGAACGGCTACGTCGTGCGCGACTGGCGCAGGGCCGCGGAGCACTGGAGCGAGGTGCTCGGCGTCGGGCCGTTCTTCGTCATGGAGCACATCGTCTTCAGCGAGTGCAGCTACCGCGGCCGGCCGTCGGCCATCGACATGACCGTGGCGATCGCGTATTCGGGCGAGCACCAGATCGAGCTCGTCGAACAGTACGACGACGCGCCTTCCATCTACCGCGACTTCCTCTCGAACTCGCCAGAAGGCCTGCAGCACGTCGGTGCGCTGGTGGACGATCTCGAGGCGGTCATCGCGGCGCGCGGGTGGCAGGAGCGGGTCGTGCAACGCGTGGTCACGGCCGCCGGCATGCGCGCCGCCTACGTCGACACCGTCAGCCACGGCGGGACGATGATCGAGCTGATCGAGAAGAACGACGCGATGCTCTCCGCGTTCGACTACATGAAGCGCGCCGCGCGCGAGTGGAACGGCGAGCGACCGATACGTATCTCGAAGTAACGGCCGGGCGGGCCGATCGGGAACAGCCGGCCGGTCAGTCGGCCGGCGAGGGCAGGGAGACTTCGACCTGGCCGTCGACGACGCGGACGGGATAGGTCGCGAGGGGGGTCGTGGCCGGGGCGCCGAGGACGCTGCCGTCGCGGACATCGAACGAGGCGCCGTGCAACGGACATATGAGGCGGCAGCCGCGCAGCCGCCCCTCGTGCATCCTCGCGTAGGCGTGGGTGCAGACGTTGTCGAGCGCGAACCAGCCCTCGCGGCTGTTGCAGACGACGACGTCGCGGCCGTCGATCTCGAAGCCCTGCATCCTGCCCTCCGGGATGTCGGCCGCTGCGGCGACCCGGTGCCAGGTTTCGCTCATGAGTCCGTCCCGATATGCTGCGAGGCAGGCCGGGACTGTACGCGAGCCGTCCAAAAAGAAACAGGCTTGACTGTTTCTTTTTCAGCGTTCCGGGGCTAGGATTCGACGCATCGTCCGCGGCGCCGCACGCCGACTCAACCGAGCGGGGAGAGACATGTCCAGAGTCACCTTCGTTTCACGGATGACGGTCAAGGAAGGACGCGAGGCGGACTTCGTCCGCCTGTGCAAGCAGCTCACCGAGAAGGTCCACGCGAGCGAGCCGGACACGCTCTACTACGAGTTCTTCAGGCTTCGCGAGCCCCGCCGCTATGCCGTAATCGAGTCCTTCGCCAGCCAGGAGGCCGAAGAAGCGCACATGAACTCGGCCGCCCTCGCGGAGCTCGGCCCGGGGATCATCGACTGCCTCGATGGCGAGTACGTACGCGAGTACCTCGATCCATTCGAAGCCCCCTGAGAGAGAAAGGCCGTCGTGAGGAGCGAATCGCTGCGTGAGATGCGCATCAGCGTCACCACCATCGGTGACCTGCTGCTGACCGCCGCCGACCGCTATCCCGACTCGGACGCCATCGTCTTCCCGGAGGCGCGGCTCAGTTACGGACAGCTCGTCGAGCGCTCGCTCAAGTGGGCGCGCGCACTGCGTGCCGCGGGCGTGCAGCCGGGCGAGCACGTCGGCCTGCTCATGCCGACGTCCTTCGACTTCGTCGAGGTCATGTTCGGCATCGCGCTCGCCGGCGCCGTGATCGTCCCGGTGAACGCCCGCTACAAGCCGAGCGAGCTCGCCTACGTCGTCGAGAACGGCGACCTCGTGACGCTGGTGACGACGGATCGCGTAGCCGAGCACGTGAACTTCGTGGAGCGGCTCAACCAGGCGCTGCCGAGCCTGGCTGCCGCCAAGGACCCCCTCGCCCTGTCCCTGCCCGAGGCGCCGAGGCTGCGCAACGTGGTCCTGATGGGCCGCGACACGCCCGCAGGTTTCGTGCCGCAGCGACGCTTCGAGGACCTGGCCGGCTCGATCCCGGAGGACGAGATCCACCAGGTACGCCTCGGGGTGCGCGTCCGCGACGTGGGGCTCATGCTCTACACGTCCGGCACCACCGCCAACCCGAAAGGCTGTCTGCTTTCGCATGAGGCGATCGTCCGCAACTCGATTGCACTGGGCCGCCACCGCTACCAGCTCAGGCACGAGGACCGGTTCTGGTCGCCGCTGCCGATGTTCCACATCGCGGCGATCCTGCCGATGATCGCAATCTTCGACGTGGGCGGCGCGTACGTCACGATGGGCTACTTCGACGCCGGCGTGGCGCTGCACATGCTCGACCGCGAGAACGCTACGGCAACCTACCCCTGCTTCGTGACCATCATGTCGGACCTGATCTACCACAAGGACTTCGACAAGGTGGACCTGTCCCGGATCCGGCTCATGAACTCGAATTTCGCGGTGCAGCCGAAGGGCATCGCGGACGCGATGCAGAAAGCCATGCCGAACGCGATCCAGGTCGGCACCTTCGGGATGACCGAGACCGCCGGTACCGTGACGACCAGCCGCCTCGACGATCCGCTCGAACAGCGCATCAATCGCCTAGGCAAGCCGTTGCCGGGGCTCGGAGTGCGCATCGTGGATCCCGACACGGGCGAGGACGCCGGGCCCGGGCAGCGGGGCGAGGTGCTCGTCAAGGGCTACAGCACTCTAGAGGGCTACTACAAGGACCCGAAGAAGACCGCGGAGGCCATCGACGCCGACGGCTGGTATCACACCGGCGACATCGGCTCGCTGGACGAGCACGGCACGCTGATGTTCCACGGCCGCTTCAAGGACATGCTCAAGGTCGGCGGCGAGAACGTCGCAGCTGCCGAGATCGAGGCCTGTCTGCAGAAGCATCCCGGCGTGAAGCTCGCGCAGGTGGTCGGCATCCCGGACCCGCGCTACGTCGAAGTGCCCGCCGCCTTCGTGGAGAGGAAACCCGGCGTGGAGGTCGGCGAGAAGGAGCTCATTGAGCTCTGCCGCCGCGACCTGGCCGGGTTCAAGGTCCCGCGGCACGTGCGATTCGTGAACGAGTGGCCGATGTCGACGAGCAAGATCCAGAAATTCCGGTTGCGGGACCAGTTGATCGCCGAGCTCAAGCTCGGCTGAGACGTACTGCAGGAGACTCGATCCATGTTCTGCTTCATCGCCAGGCTCAACATCAAGCCCGATCGCGAGGGCGATTTCCTGAGGCTGCAGGCGGAGCTCTCCGAGGCGACGCGTACCGAGCCCGGCTGCCTCGCCTACGACGTTTTGAAGACGAAGGACAGCCCCTTGCTGTACGTCTATTACGCCCGCTTCCGCGACCAGGCGGCCTTCGACGAGCACATGGCTACCGAGGCGCACGACCGACTGATCCCGCCCATCATGGAGTGCGTCGACGGCGAGATGGACCTGCAGTTCTACGACTACGTGATCTGACCAGCGGCGCACCGGGTGGTTGCACCGCGCCGAGCGGCTGGCGGCGGCCGGCCAGAGTAGAATAAGAGCCGGTTCCCGTCTTTCCCGCGGTTCCCGCCTTGCGCCGATCATCGTCCGCGAAAACGCCCGTTTCGAGGCTCGCACTCGGAGCGCTCGGCGTCGTCTTCGGTGACATCGGCACGAGCCCGCTATATGCCTTCCGGACCTGCTTCGATGATCTGCATGGCACGATTCCGACGCCGGAGAACGTCCTCGGTCTGCTGTCGCTGATCTTCTGGGCCATCACGATCGTCATCTCGGTGAAGTACATGACGATCGTCCTGCGCGCCGACAACCATGGTGAGGGCGGTGCGCTGGCCCTCATGGCGCTGGTCTCGCCGGGCCGGTTCGGCGCCGCCCGGACGGCAGTGACCGTGCTCGGACTGCTCGGTGCGGCGCTGTTCTTCAGCGACGGGGCCATCACGCCGGCCATTTCCGTGATGTCGGCGGTGGAGGGGCTGGAGCTGATCGACGATGACTTCGGCGCCGTCGTCGTGCCGCTGGTGCTCATCGTCCTGCTGCTGCTTTTCTCGATCCAGAAGCGGGGAACGGGGCGTGTGGGGCAGCTGTTCGGCCCGCTGATGCTCGTGTGGTTCGTCACGCTCGGCGTCATCGGCCTCGCCTGGATCGTGCGTAACCCGGCCGTGCTGGCGGCCCTCGACCCGACGCACGCCCTGTCCTTCCTGGCGAGACACCGCGGGGACGCGCTGATCGTGCTCGCTGCCGTCTTCCTGGCCGTCACCGGTGGCGAGGCCCTGTATGCCGACATGGGACACTTCGGGCCGAAGCCCATGCGAATGGCATGGTTCGGCCTGGTGATGCCTGCGCTGGTGCTGAATTACTTCGGCCAGGGGGCGCTGGTGCTCGCGGTGCCCGGCACCGAGACGAGCCCGTTCTTCTATCTCGTGCCGACCGCGGCCGTAGTCCCGCTCGTGCTGCTGGCCACGGCGGCGACGATCGTCGCTTCGCAGGCGGTCATATCGGGCGTCTTCTCCGTGGTGCAGCAGGCCGTGCAGCTCGGTCTCCTGCCGCGCGTACTGATCCTGCACTCGTCGGAGGAGGCCGCCGGCCAGGTCTACGTGCCGGCGGCGAATCGCCTGATGCTGCTGGCGACCGTCGGGCTCGTCGTCGGGTTCGGATCCTCGGAGTCGCTCGCCTCTGCCTATGGCATCGCAATCGCGCTCGCAATGACCATCGATGGCGCACTGGTCGCAGCCTGGCTGTTCCTGCGACGTGAAGGCCGTCAATGGGGCCTGCTCGGGGCGATCTGCGCGGCGCTCGTCGTCGACCTCGTGTTCCTGTTGGCCAACGGACTGAAGATCCCGTACGGCGGCTGGCTCCCGCTCGCCGCGGCGGGCGGCATCCTGCTCGTGATGTTGACCTGGCAGGAGGGGCGACTGCTCGTGGCCGGCCGCGTCGCCCGCCGGCAGATGCCCGTCAGGCAACTCGTCGCCGATCTCGAGACAGGCAAGCTGCACCGTTCCCCCGGCACCGGCGTCTACCTTCATGCCGACGAGTCGGCCGTGCCGCCGGCCGTGAAAATGCAGCTCGAAACGCAGTCCACGCTGCCCAGGCGGATCATACTGATGACGGTCCGGACCGCCGACGAGCCGTTCACCGACCCGCGTCAGCGCGTGTCGGTCCATCCTCTCGGCGACGGCCTGTACCGTATTGCGGCGGTGACGGGTTTCATGGAGTCGCCGCGGGTCCCCGATCTGCTCAAGGAGGCCGGGCGCGCGGGCGTCGAGTTCCGGCCGTCGGAAACGACCTACATCCTCGGGCGCGATCACCCGGTCATCGTGCGGACTGCGGGCATGGCACGGTGGCGGAAGCGTCTCTACACGTACCTGGATCGCAACGCCTATTTTGCCGCGCAGCATTTCGGCCTTCCGCCGGAGCGCGTCGTCGAGATCGGGGGACAGGTGGAGATATGAGCCGTGGGCATCCTCTTCCGGGTCGCACCATCGGCGACCCCGGTTGATAATGTTCGCCATCTCCGCACCGGATGGAAGGCCATGACCTGGATCAACCGCGACATCACCGAGATCGGCGGGCATCGCCTCCATCCCGAGACCCTCATGATGGGCTACGGGTACTTTCCCGGTCTCTCCGAGGGCGCGGTGAAGTGCCCGATCTTCCAGACCTCCACCTTCGTCTTCCGGTCCGCCTCGGAGGGCAAGCGCTTCTTCGAGCTCGCCTACGGCCTGCGCGAGCCGGCCCCGCTCGAGGCACCCGGGCTCATCTACTCGCGGCTCAACAATCCGAACCTCGAGATCCTCGAGGGGCGACTCGCGATCTGGGACGGCGCCGAGCGTGCGCTCGCCTTCTCGAGCGGCATGGCCGCAATATCGACCTGCCTGTTCGCGCACTGCCGGCCGGGCGACGTGGTGGTGCACAGTTCGCCGGTCTACGGCGGCTCGGACTACCTGCTCGAGAAGGTATTGCCCGACTTCGGCATCCGCACCGTCGGCTTCCAGGCAGGCACCGGGCGTGGGCCGCGCCGGCAGGCCGTCGAGACCGCGCGCGCGCAGGGTAGGGTGGCGGCCATATACGTAGAGACGCCGGCGAACCCCACGAACGCGCTCGTGGACCTCGCAGATTGCGCGGCCCTCGCCGACGAGCTCGGCGCCCTTCAGGGGCACCGGCCGCCGGTCATCGTCGACAACACCTTCCTGGGTCCGTTGTGGCAGAAGCCGCTGCAGCACGGCTGCGACGTCGTCATCTATTCGCTGACCAAGTACATCGGCGGCCACAGCGACGTCGTGGCCGGCGCCTGCGTGGGCTCGAATGCGGCGCTCGAGCCGGTGCACCTGATGCGCACGATCCTGGGGACCATGACCGACCCGCACACGGCCTGGCTGATCATGCGCAGCCTCGAAACGCTCGAGCTGCGTTTCACGCGCTCCGTGGACAACGCCCGCCGGGTTGCCGATTTCCTGCGCCACCATCCCTCGGTCGAGAGCGTGGCCTACCTGGGCTTCCTCGACCCGGACAGCTCCGACGGTCGCCTGTACGCCCGCCAGTGCCTGGCTCCCGGAGCGACCTTCTCCTTCTGCGTGAAGGGCGGCGAGGCCGACGCGTTCCGGGTCCTGGACGCGCTGCAGCTCGTGAAGCTCGCCGTGAGCCTCGGCGGGACGGAGAGCCTGGCCTCGCACCCGGCCGCGATGACCCACAGCGACATCGAGCCCGAGCGTCGCGCCGAGCTCGGCATCACGGACAACATGATCCGCGTGTCCATCGGCATCGAGCACCCGGACGACCTCGTGGCCGACTTCCGCCAGGCGCTGGAGGCCACCTGACGAGGCTCCCACCGAGCGTGACCAGCGCCGCGCTGCAAGTCGGTGGATGAACAGTCCCCGCAGCGTGTGTCGGCGTGACCTCTTGGGTGAGGGACCGTCCTCCCGGGTGGGGCCGACCGCTCTTGTGCTAGCATTCCGAGCAGCCTTGGGGTGGTCTGACTGGACCTGAGACGCCGGCCGCTCGCGCAAGCCGCGGAGCTCACCGGCGAACCCGTTGAACCTGATCCGGCTAGTACCGGCGTAGGGAGCGGGCATGAAACACGAAGCATCCTCCCCGAAAGTCTCTCCCGGCTCCGCGGCGTCCCGGGTCCCCTGCGTGCCGGCCGCGCTCCTCGCCGGCTGCGTCGTGGCATGGCCCGCGTTCGCGGCGGAGACGACGCGGCTGGAGGAAGTCTTCGTCACGGCGACCTGGCTCGAGACACCCGTCGAGGAACTCCCCGCGAGCGTCTCGGTGCTCGGATCCGAGACCGTCCGCGATGCGGCGACCCACCACCTGGAAGAACTCCTGCCGCAGGTACCGTCGCTGTCCTGGGCCGGTGCGAGTTCGCGCCCGCGGTACTTCCAGCTGCGCGGCATCGGCGAGCTCGAGCAGTACCAGGGTGCGCCGAACCCCTCGGTCGGCTTCCTCGTCGACGAGATCGACTTCAGCGGCATCGGCATGGTCGCGACCCTGTTCGACGTCGAGCAGGTCGAGGTGCTGCGCGGGCCGCAGGGAACGCGGTACGGCGCGAACGCGCTCGCCGGGCTCATCAAGGTGAAGACCCGTGAGCCGCGACCGGAGCGGGAACTCGAGATCGAGGCGACGGGCGGCGAGGATGGCCTCGTGGGCGCCGGGCTGGTGGCAGGCGGGGCGCTGGGCCGAAGCGGCGACGGCTCCGCCTGGCGCGTCGCGCTCGAGCGGACGGCTAGCAACGGTTTCCGGCGCAACGCATTTCTCGAGCGCGACGACACCAACGAGCGCGACGAGTTGACGGCCCGTCTGCGCATCCGGCTGCTCCCCGCGGACGGCTGGACCGCCGACCTGACGCTCATGCACGCCGATCTCGACAACGGCTACGATGCCTTCGCCATCGACAACTCGCTGGTGACGCAATCGGATCGGCCCGGCCGCGACGCGCAGCGTTCCACGGGCGCCTCCGCCGACCTCTCCTGGGATGTCGCGGACGGCCTCGTGCTGCGCAGCATCACAGGCTGGGCGGACTCGTCCATCGTGGCGAGCTTCGACGGGGACTGGGGTAACGACGCTTTCTGGGACGATGCCGGGCCCTACGACTTCTTCTCCCTGACCGAGCGCGAGCGCAGCACACTGAGCCAGGACCTCCGGGTGACCGGAAGCGCCGGCGATGACTGGGACTGGGTTGCCGGCGCCTACCTGCTGCGGCTCGAGGAAGACAACGCCCAGCGGGACGAAGGTCGCTACCTTGGGGACGTCTTCGAACGCGCGCTGGACAGCCGGTACCGGGCGACCAGCGTCGCCGGCTACGGCCAGGTCGACCGCCGGATCGGGCGGGGCACGATGCTGTCCGCGGGGCTGCGGCTGGAGCAGCGCGATGCGACCTACCGCGACTCCGACGGGTTCGCCTTCTCGCCGCGCGACACCATGTGGGGTGGCCAGGTCTCGTTGACCCGCGAGCTCGGCGAGTCGCTCCATGCCTGGGCCTCGCTCGCGCGCGGTTTCAAGGCCGGTGGCTTCAACATCGGCGTCGCGATTCCCGAGGAGCGACTCGAGTTCGGTCCGGAGTACGCCTGGAGCGCGGAGGCGGGCATCAAGGGTCGCTGGGACGGTCGCGGCCTGGCCGCGGACGTGAGCGTGTTCTTCCTGCGCCGCGAGGACCAGCAGGTCGCGACGTCCTTCCAGGCCGACCCCCAGGACCCGCTGACCTTCGTGTACTACACGGACAACGCTGCGCGCGGCCGGGCCTACGGCCTGGAAGGCTCCGTGGACTGGCAGGCCACGGACCGCTGGCGGCTGTCCGGCTCGCTTTCGCTGATGGATTCCGAGTACCTCGGCTACACGCTGCCCGACCGGGTGCTCGACGGGCGCGAGTGGGCCCACGCACCCGCCTGGAAGTACTCCCTGTCCGCTACCTGGCGACACCCGCGCGGCTGGATGGCGCGGGCGGACCTGTCGGGCCAGGACGCATTCTATTTCGACGCGAGCCACGACGAGCGCGCCGGGGCCTACTCGCTCCTCAACCTGCGGGCCGGCTACGAGGCCGAGGCCTGGAGCGTGCACGTCTGGCTGCGCAACGCCTTCGGCGAGCGCTACCCGTTGCGGGGTTTCTACTTTGGCAACGAGCCGCCGGACTTTCCGCCGAAGGTCTACGTGCGCCTGGGAGATCCGCGCCAGGCAGGGGTCACCGCACGTTTCCGGTTTTGAGAGCCGCGCGCCGCGCGACGACAGGAGGAACATCGAGCCATGCACGTCGCCGTAGAGATCAGCCTTTACCCGCTGACCGACGAGTTCATTCCTGCCATCCAGGACTTCATCGATCGGCTCCGATCCCGCGCCGGGCTGCGCGTGCAGACCAACTCGATGAGTACCCAGGTCAGCGGGGACTACGCCACGGTCATGGCTGCCCTGCAGACCGAGATCGCCACCACCTTCGATGGCGATCGCCGGGCCGTGTTCGTGATGAAGGTGCTGGGCGGCGGCGACTGAGGCCCGCTTGGACACGATCGACGTCCTCTTCCGGCAACTCGCGGCCACGGGACCGCTCGAGCTGGCCGCGGTGCTGCTCGGCTTCGCATACATCGCGCTGGCCATCCGGCAGCGTCGGCTGTGCTGGCTGGCCGGCGGACTGAGTACGGCGCTCTACATCCTCGTCTTCCTCGACGCGCGTCTCTACCTGCAGTCGGCTCTGCAGGTGCTGTACGTCGTGCTCGCCGCCTACGGGTGGTGGGAGTGGGGCAGGGACGCGACGGCCGGATCCGGCATCGTCGTACGCCGTTGGAGCCTCCTGCTGCATGCCGCCGTCATCGGCCTCGTGGCGGGGGGTACGGCGCTCACCGCGCCGATGCTGCAGGCGTGGACGAATGCCGCAGCCCCCTGGGCCGATGCCGCGGGCACGTGGGCGAGCGTCGCGGCCACGTGGATGATGGTGCGCAAGGTCGCCGCCAACTGGATCTGGTGGATCGCGGTGGATGCAGGCCTCGCCTGGCTGTACGCGTCGCAGGGGCTCGCGTTCACGGCGGTCCTGTACCTTGCCTTCGCCCTGCTTGCCGTCGCCGGCTGGTGGGCCTGGCGGTCCGGGAGCCGACTCGCGTGAGCAGGCACTCCCGAGGCGACAGCGATGCCGTGCGACTCGCGGACATCGCCGTGCGTCTCGGCATGCCCAATGCAAAGGCACACAGGCTCGAAGGGGGCACGCGGAACCGTAACTATCGGCTGGAGCACGAGCGTGGCCCGGTCGTCGTGCGCCTCGCCGGCTCGCACGACGCGGACTACTCGGTCCTGCGGGAGGCAGAGTGGATGGCCCAGGAAGCGGCGGCGCGCCGGGCACTCGCCCCGCGCGTAGTCGCGACGTATTCCGGCGCCGGCGTCCTGGTGAGCGAGTACGTCGCGGGGCAGCCTTGGTCGCGCGGCTACGCCCGCTCGGTCCAGGCGGCCACACGTATCGGCGCGTGGCTCGCCCGGTTGCACGCCGTCCCCGTGCCGGAGGCGCTGCCCGTGATCGACTTCGCGGAGAGCCTTGCACACTACTTCGGCCGTCTCCCTCCCGGTCGCATGTCCGCCGGGCTCGTCGAGCGTGCGCGGCGGATCACGGCCCGAGCGACCGAGTTCGCGGCGGCGGCGCTCTGCCACAACGACCTGCACCACCTGAACCTGATCGAAGGCCCCGCAGGCATCGTGGCGGTCGACTGGGAGTACGCGGGCCGCGGCGCACCGATCATGGACCTCGCAGGTTACGCGGCGTACCACGACCTGGACACGGGCGCGGCGTCCGCCCTGCTCGCCGGGTACGATGGCGCCGGCGAAATCGGCAGAAGCGCTGCGCTCGCCGATGCAAGATGGCTTTTCGAGTCCGTATGGCTGGCCTGGCTCGAGCTCAAGCACGAGCTCGACGGCAGCGAGGCCGACGCCGACCGCGAGGAGCGGTTGCGCCTCGGGCGACGCCTGCTGGCCGGTCTCGCGCCACACTCGATCGGCTGACACGTCCGCCCGCGAGCCGAGCGGGCTCCGCTGCCTGAACGGCCCTGGTGAACTAGTCTTCGGGGAGCCCGAACGCCATCAGTACGTTGCCCGGCATGTGGAAGTAAATTCCGTAACCCGAGGCAGCGAACAGCATGCCGTCCTGCACGATCGGCCCGGCGCCGCCGCCGAACGAGCCGCCGCGGGCCGTGCTGCCGTCGACCGCCTGCACCTCGCGCGTGCTGTCGTATTCCCACA